>JAFVGI010000040.1 GCA_017475005.1 Prevotella sp.
GGCTACAAAGGCTGGACCATCTACCTGATGAATGACATCGACCTGAACAACCACAACATCCAGCCCCTGACCATCGGCTGGTACGACGGTCACCGTTTTGCCGGTAACTTCGACGGGCAGGGTCACACCATCAAGAATATCTATATCGGTGGCAAGGAGGACGACCGCGCACTCTTCGGCTGGATTGACAACGGAAGGATAGAAAATCTCAGGCTGGAGAATGTCTATGTTGAGGCCGGCGACGGCGGCAACGAGCATATCGGTGCCCTCTGCGGCAAGATGGAGAACCACAGCACCATCTCCCACTGTGCAGTGGTCAACTGTACGGTCAAGGCGATGGATGTTAACGACGGCGATGAAATCGGTGCCATCTGCGGCTATATGAAGAATGACTGTAACGATATCTTGTATTGCTACAGCGACGCCACCATCGAGGGTCGAAGCCAGCTGGGCGGCATCGTGGGCAAGGTGGAGAAAGGCGGCGACGGCTCCAGTGTGCAACACTGCTACTTCACCGGAAAAATCATCCACCACGACGACGAATACTACGCTTCCATTGCCGGAGAGCGTTACAGTCAGAAGCTGAATAATAATTTCTACCTCTACCGCGATGATGGTGTGAGAGGCACTGGTTGGGATGGTGGTAGCAGCGACCCCAGGGGTGACGAGATTGCGGCGTGCACGGATGAGCAGATGAAGCAACCCTTGCTGTTCAGCATGTATAATGACGAATACACTCTCGAGGATGATCAGTATGTTTATCCTCTTAATGGCTATCCCGAGCTGAAGGTGTTCCTGCGCTATAATCCAGGCGACACGTTCTACACGACGAATGTGGGCCACATAGACAATTACGAGGCCATCTCCCTCCCCGGCTACCTCAGTGTGAGAAGCAAGACGGAAGTGGAAAAGAAGAAGATGGTGGAAGATGAGACCATCACCTGGACGGAAGTCACCTCTGCCAACGTAGTCCTAGAGAAAGTCATCGGTGCTGCGGCCTACGACGACTTTATCGTCAACAGCAACCAGCAATCCTATTTCAGCCCTATTCCGCTCACCACCACCGCTCTCGGCGCCAACGTTTTCGAAGAACTTAGAGCAGTGAATGGAGTATCGCTTCCTGAAACAATCGACAGCATCGCCTATCCGCAGCGCCACAACGTGCAGCAGGCCATTGTGCTCAGCGGCGAACGCTCTGGATGCGCCGTGAAGGACGATGCCCTCTACGACATGAACCACCGCTTACTGCTTACGGCGCTCAAGTCGCCGGAAACGCTCACCATTCATCAGGAGTATGCCGACAGCATTGCCGACTATGCCTTTGAGAATATGAAGGATTTGAAGACGCTCTATGTGGACACTTGGGTAGAGGCCGGTCGCGAGGTGGACGATGGCGAGAATCCCCCGCCAGTCCTTAAACTGATGGGCGGACATGCCTTCGACGGCTGTCCGGCAGACCTCGACATCTTCATCAAGGATGGCACGCAGTATCAGCTCTTCCTAGGCTATCAGGCCTCCGGAGGCTACGGCTATAGCAACGCCGACTATTGGAACATGTTCTACTCCGACTATCAGGATGTCCCCAACCACATGTTTACCTACTTCCCCGTAAATCGTGATGAGACAGGTCTGGGAACCCTGATGCTCGCTTATCCTGTGGAACTGCCTGATGGTGTGAAGGCATGGTGGGCAAAAACCATCAGCAACAAGACGCTATATGTACAGGCATTGGATACACAGGTGGTACCGGCGTTTACGCCTGTGCTGCTCACCTATGAGGGAACAGGACCGCTCTATCTCTCACACTATGAAGGAGACAAACCAGGTGCTGCAACCGATTATGAGAACAACCTCTTCAAGGGTAGCGTTGACCCAGGTGGTCATAAGATGACGTCGTCAGAAATGATGAGTAACTTCTTCACACTGGATAAGGGCAACGACAATCTCATGGGCTTCTATCCGTATCATCCCAAGAACAATACGCTGCCGTCATACACCGCGTGGCTGGCCCTCAGCGATATTCCTGGTGGCAATGAGCTGCTGATAAGTTTTGACCCAGCCCCGACAGGAATAAATGAGGTTATCGTTGAGCGGTTAGCGGTTAGCGATGACGCTTGGTATGACCTCCAGGGACGTAAACTTAACGGCAAGCCGATGCAGAAGGGATTGTATATCTGTAACGGCAAAGCAGTCGTGATTGAATAATCAGTTAAAGAGTTTATAAAACAAAAATCCCGTACTCTCCAAAGAAAGTACGGGTTTTCTTTATCCGCTAACCAATCGCTTTCAATTGTCCGCTCGGCACTAGTGACGCTTTTCTTGCGCTCCGTAGGTGCTCAGGCGAGCAAGCTCGTAGTCCAAAGGCGTCAGCCGACTAAAAGTAATCGTATCTTTAGCACGCTTTTACCAAGCGAAGCGACTGAAAGTAATCGTATCTTTAGCACGCTTTTACCAAGCGAAGCGACTGAAAGTAATCGTATCTTTAGCACGCTTTCACCAAGCGAAGCGACTGAAAGTAATCGTATCTTTAGCACGCTTTCACCAAGCGAAGCGACTGAAAGAATTTTCAATTATCAATTTGAAACAGCGGATCCTCCGGCATCACCATAACAGGCTTCTGCTCTGCCTCTTTCTGCAGGTCTGCAGACACATACTGCTTGTCAATCACAAGGCGGAACATATATTCCTTAAACCAACGGTCGGTCATGATGAGACACCCCGCCTGTCCGCTTGCTGTTCCCCACGAATTCTCAACCTTCCACTTGCGTGGCTTGCCCTCGGCATCCAAATCTACGGCAGAGAGAGTCATGGCATGTGTAGAACCGCTGTCAAAGGTTGCTATGCGTTGTGCCTTGCTCATGTTGAAGGTGGTATTGAAGAGTGATGCGTAGTCATAGTTCTCGGTGTCGAGGTAGCCGCGTTTACGGTCCAACTGCTTTCCGACATCATACGAGCTGTACATCTTACGCCCATCCTTCAGCGCTGCTATTGCCAATGCGCTGATATCCTCCATTGGCAGGTTGAGGTATTTCCAGTTATGGCCGTCGTAGGTGTGGCGGTCATACTCCACTTCGTATGTCTTATGGTACGGACGTCGTGGGTCGTTCATCACCATGATGAAGGTGCCGTTTATAGGTCCGCCCACGGTCTCCTGATAGAAGCTCTTCGGGGTATATCGCTTTGCCTCACCCTTTGGCTTGCCGTCCTTGTCGGTAAAGGTATAGGTGAACTCCTTCACGGGTTCTCCCAATGTCAGGCATAACATACCGTATATCGTACTGAGCATTTCCGTCTTACGCTGTTGTATCGTCTTTGCCGATGTCTTGCAGGCAACCAGCTCATACAACTCAAGGCCGAACTCACGCAGTTTTGAAGATATCAGTCTCGCCATGCGGCTTGTGTTCTCGGCAGAGTATGTCTCGGGCACAACGCTCTGGGGAACCAGTCCGTATTTCTCCGCTAGGTCCGCAACACCGCAGAAGGTGCCGCCATCGTTGATGGGGTGTTTGAAGAAGAACTGCAGGCGCAAGTCCTCAAAAGGCTTCTGAGCATTGTCTATCACACCCTGCAGCATCAGGTTCGCCTTCTCCAGCTGGTCATAGAAGAAGAGGTAATCCTGTGAGAATTCTACCGCCAGAGTGTCATTGTGTTGTTTTGCAAAGTTCGAGCGCAGCACATTAAGTCCTGAGAACATCCAGCAGCGTCCGCTCTGTTTCTGGTCGTGGATGCTCTGTTTGGGAGTCTCGGTAGAGAAATTAGTATCTACCGGTCCCTGGTTTTTGAAGTTCTTTGACAGGTCGTCAATAGAATTGGATGCGATAGCATTGAAGAGAGCCTTGCTGGAAGGGTTTGCAGCATACTGCTTCTCCATCTGCTGTATCATCTGTGTGCTGATACCACCATTCTTCTGCGCCGTTGCTGCCATAGAGCATGCCAACAGACATATAACAATCTTTGCGTTTAATGTATTCATGACATATAATATTTTTGATTCTGCTGCGAAAGTACAAAATAATAACGAAAACACAAAAGGATTACGGATTTTTTTTTGTAACTTTGCAGGCAGAAAACACAAAAGACATACAGTGCAAACTCCCGATATGACTAAGAAAATATCATTACTACTTTATATCCTTCTGCTGTCAACGCTGCCGGCAGTATCCGTTGATGCCTATCCTTTGAGCGGAGTCGACGATGTCGTAGCGTCGGATGACCTTGTCCTTCGTGGTGATTTGAATGGCGACGGTGAGATAACCATGTCCGACGTGATGTATCTCGTACAGAAAATCCTTAACGGAAAATTTCCTGATGAAGAGGATACCAATAAGTCTTGTTTTGAGGGAGACAACAAGGTTGATGTTATAGGGCAAGAATATCATGCCACCATCCTTTATCAGGTTCTGAAGAATGATGACAACACTATCGACGTCATCGTTCCCGAATATACGCTGGAGGCCACCGTCATGGGCGACCTCACCATAGGACAATACACCGTCAGGAACATTCCGTATGACGCCTCTAAAGGCTCTTATTATAAGGAATATGCCGACGGCACCCTCTCCATACATATCAAGTCAGCCCCTGCTTCCGGAACAGGAATGGATGGTGACTATATCTTCAACAACAAGACCACTACCACAAGTATCAATGTCACGACCGACGGCACCAATGCTACCATTGCCAACAACTACAGCATTGGCAACATGCCATTCCCCATCGAGACCACCTTTACCGGCAAGTTGCAATAACCTTTAAATTACTCATCCGGGAACTTGCCCTTGAGGATGTATTGTATAATAAACATCGCGTCAGGCATGCTTATTATGCCGTCGCCGTTTACGTCGCCGCGAAGATATTCATCACTGCTTCCTCCATATTCTATAATATCTTCGTTCTTATCATAACTGTAAGCTGTCCACCCCTTAGCCTTTGCCGCAGCCACCTGTGCGGTAGTCATTACATTTTTCTCTTCTTCGAAATACATTACAATAAGTTCTCCATCCTCTACGGTCGGAAGACTATTTACGAAAGCAGTCATGGAGTTCCCTTTAATACTGTTCTTCACACAGTCGATACTTTCCAGATTCTCGTTCTTCGACACATCAAGCGTGGTCAGTTGGTTATCATAACAATCCAGCCATCTCAAAGCCGTATTTTTTGACACATCAAGCGAGGTCAGCTGATTACTTCCACAGTTCAGGCTCGTAAGTCCTATGCACTGTGATATGTCAAGCGAGGACAACTTGTTTCCGTAACACTTTAGAGATTTCATATTTGCATCTACCACAAGCGAGGTCAGCTGATTCTCAAAACAATCTAGCGTATTCATGTTTACGTTCTTCGATAAATCGAGCGAGGTCAACTGATTCTCTGCACATTCCAGTCTCATCAGAGCTGTATTCTTTGATACATCGAGGGAGGTCAGTTGATTGCTATTACAATCCATCATCGTCATTGCAGTAAAATACTCTATGCCCTTCAGGCTCTGTATTCCTTTACCAGACAGGGAGAGATAGGTCACGCCGGCAATCTCTGCATCTGTCAATATACCATCCGCGCCGTAGTCCTGACTGAGGAGGTAGTTTCGGAAGTTTTCATCTGAGAAGTTCGTCGCGTTGATTTCAATTCCTTCAACAGGCTCGCTGCCTCCATATTCTTTCCAATTATATGCTCCATCCATATAATATACTATCCATCCCTTCTCGTTGGCAGCAGCTACCTGTGATGTCGTAATAATATTACCCTCGTCGGAATCGGCGATAGCAAACATCTTTCCTATAGCCACATCAGGCAGACTGGCAATGAGAGAATCCATAGCAGCGCCCTTTATTTTGTTGCCATAACAGTACAATGTTTGTCTTACTGTCGTTCCACCGGCAAGTTTTAGTGAAGTAAGTTTGCAACGACTACATATAATAGTATCCAATGCCGTACATCCTGTGGCATCGAGTGAAGTTAACTCGGTTATGCTACAATCCAATATTCTCATTGACGTACAACCACTGATATCCAGTGAGGTCAGGGAGTTGTAACCACAATCCAATGATTTCAACGATGAGCATCCTGACACGTTGAGTGAGATAAGTGGGTTGAACATACAACCTAGATCTCTCAACGATGTACACCCTGACAAATTGAGCGAGGTTATTTGATTGTCGGAACAGTAAAGAGTATCTAACTGCGTGAATCCGGACAGGTCGAGAGAAGTAATCTGGTTGTTGTTGCACAACAGATCTTTAATAGAAGTGAAATATTCTATGCCCTTCAGGTTTTTAATCTCTTTGCTATAGAATTTCACTCTGGTCACATTGGCAATCTCATCATCTGTCAATACGCCGTCAGCACCATAGCTCTGTTCAAGCAGCCAAGCACGGAAGTTAGCATCGGGAAATGTTGAGTATCTAATATTGACGTCAGCATACACAGTGATGGTAATAAGGAGTAAAACAAAGGAAGATAATAACTTTTTCATAACTCTGGGATTTTTATTAGGCTGTCATTCGGACACAAAGATAAGAAAAAAATTTTTACTAGAAGACAAAATAGCCAAAAAATGCAAAAAAAATAGCTCTTTTGGGACTTTTAGTTACTCTCGCTCGACTTTTGTCTTTAACCGCTAAACGTTAACCGTTAACCGTTAAATGGTCCATATCCCATACACGATGTTGTTGTAACTGCTGTCAGTGCAGCTGTCAGTGCGGCTACTATCACCTTCGCCAGCATCTGCCAAAAATTCTTTGTTTCCATAACCTTTTTTTAATTTTTAATATTAACAAAAACCAAGAAAACCCTTTTCGATGTTTGTATGTTCCGTTGGAACTTTGTGTTAAGTGCTATGTCTTTGTCTTTAAAAGTAAACTTTTACGCCTAAGTCACATCCCTTACCACATAACTACCGTTATTACAACCC
>JAFVGI010000041.1 GCA_017475005.1 Prevotella sp.
CTAGAGTCTCAGACTTTTTCCAAGAATCTTGGAGATTCCTCCAACATCTACAAGAATCTCTCCAACTTTTTCGGAGTATCTTATAGAATCTCACAAGACGGGGTTTACTGATGGCTTACGACAGATTCTGGATGTGTAAGCTTCCACTTATGTGGTAGCAGTTGTAATAGTTCCTCATATGATGCTTTTGTATGATATGGCATCTGGCTTATTACATTATTCAGATAGTCTCTCGGATTGACATCATGGTTTCTGCATGTTGCCAGCAGTGAGCAGACGACAGCCATGTTCTGTGCTGCCTCATGGTTGCCGCAAAAGAGGTAGTTCTTCCTGCCCAGCGTGACGGGACGTATTTCATTCTCGGCAAGATTGTTATCAAGCAGGAGTCGCCCGTCATCGAGATATCGCATCATGTTGTCCCATCTTGTATAGGCATAGGTGATGGCCTTGCCGGTCAGTGAGCTCTCGCTGTACTTCACGCCCTCTGTCTCCATCCACAGTTTCATGGCCTCCATGATGGGTTTGGACAGCTCCTGCCTCTTTGCCTTGCGCTCGTCAAAGGACATCTGGGCGTCATCGCACATATGCTCTATTTTGTAGAGGTGCTGTATCCCCTTCAATCCATGCTCTGCCATCGGGCGGTTCTCATCGAGTGCCTGCTCTAGATGGCGGCGTATATGTACCATACAGTTAACCAGGAGCACGTCGGGATTTGTCTTGAAGGCCGTCTCATAGCCTGCAAAACCGTCACATTGTAGATAGCCCTTAAAGTTGTATCTATTTGCCAGCGACTCTATCACCGCACCCGCCCTGGAGCCCTGGTCGTAATGGAAGAGCACCAGACGCTCCATCACTGCCCGCACCATCCAGAGGTATTCCTTCGCAGCCTTGTGGGTCTCCTTGTTGATGACCGGAGTCGTCGTCTCGTCTGCCTGTACATAGTCCGCTTTCATGACTTCTGACTTGAGTACCTCATAGAGAGGTTTGAGAAGCTCCATCGTCTGCTTAAACCAGCCGTCTACCGTGCTTTCAGTCAGACCCTTCATGCCAAGGTGGCTGTACTGTTTAATCTGACGATAGTAAGGCATGTGGTACTCATATTTCTGAAGCAATATCTCTGCAAGCAGGCTGGCTCCTGCGATTCCCTTGTAGATAGGCAGCAGGGGCATGGGGGCAATCAGCACACCGCTCATACCTTTAGGAGCCGTGGAGGTGTTGTCCTTCAAGCCCCACTTCTCGCGGATAATCTCCTTGATATAAAGCTGGCCGGGCTTGTGCTCCACGATACGGGTCACCTCCTGGCCGATCTTCTTGTATAGTGTCTCGTCGAGATTATCCGGAGTAAGAATCACCTGCTCCAGTACAGGAAGGTCCTCCATCATAATGCGGTTCTTCTTCTCCTGACGACGTTCTTCTTTAGTCTTGACGATCTTCTCTACAGCTTCGTCATGAGCATCTGCTATCTGCTGCGCATTCTCAGGAAGCATGCCTGCGAAAAGATCCGGATAGTTGGGATCGATGATGGGGAGTTTCTCGGACTTGCGACCAAAGAGCTGACGGTTAAGCCATGCAATCTGGGCAGTCAATTCTTTGATACGGGATTGCAGAGATTCGTTCTGCTCAGTCAGTTTCTTGATGGTCTCAGCCTGGGATGCATTTACCTGCTGCAGAGGCTGCAGCATCATTTCCATCTGTGAAAGCATCTCTTCCTGAGTCATTTCTTGTACCTTATAAATATAGTGCAAAGGTACAAAGAATATCTGAGAAGAAAGAATATTTTGTGCTATAAATAGCTAATAATCAGTAATATATGTATAATGGATTTTAACCTATACCACATACTCTCTTCGTTGTGCACGAAGGCGCCTGAGTCGCTGGTCTGGAGACTCTTGTATGCCCTCCACCATTACTACAAGATCCCGCCACTCCATTTGATAGCTCTGCGTATTTTCGTCATATTCTGGCAGTTTGAAGCGTCCGGCTTCTAACCGCTTGACATACATCACCATACCCCCGTCCTCGGCATGAAGCAGCTTCATCAGCTTACGACTTGAGCCGATGAAGATGAATACGTCACCATTACGCACATCACTTCTCATCTTCTCATGCACCACGCCACAGAGAGAGCTGATGCCTTTGCGCATGTCAGTCCTCCCAGGGCATAGGTAGTAGCGCATCGTATCATTCAGGCAGAACATGGGTGGAAAGGCTCTTGTTTAACAATTTCAGAAGTACGCCTTCCGTACCGCTACCAAAGTGGGCACGAAGACCGTTGGGGAATAAGAGAGTCGCACCAGAAGGTACAGCACTGGAAAACACAGGATCTGCATGTTGGGTGAAACTGATGGGGGCGAGTTCCGGCTTTGGGGAATCATTCTCCTTCAGTTTCTTACGCCAGTAGTTATAAGTGTTATAGTTAATGCCTACATGTTGTAGATACTTTGTAACTGACATGCCACTCTGTTGCATATCCAATTGTAAATCTTTAAACTCTTCTTTTGTCATGATACAATAACAGTTGTAGTTGTGTGCACTATTGCGACTGCAAAGGTACAACGAAACTACAACTGTTACAACGTGTATTTCAACGAATGCTTACGGTCTTTTACTTCTTGTTAGTAATTATTACAAAACTAATCAAGATTGCAGTAATACCAATGATTGACACTCGTCTCGTTGAAGGTTTTTCTGTAGAATCAGTTGCAATCCCAATAAGAGCCTTGCTCCCCTCTTCTATCACCTTCTTTGCCACTATTTTTCCAATTTCTGCCCCAGCAGCACGGGCGAATTCGACTAATATTGTCTCATTCATATTTTTCTTATTGCAAATACTGTGCCAATAACATAATTGTAATGTGTTTAATAACGTAAATCTCTAAATAATTGGAACTTTACGAATAAAATTCTATCTCGGGCTTGGTCGCTTCTCAAAATATCCAAATAGATTTGGTATTATTGCTGTCCGATATCACTGCTGTCCTGTTATATTTTCAAAGGTCATGAAATGACATGATTCGATTCGTAACATACTGATAATCAATATTCGTTTTTTTGAAACTTTGTCTTTTTGAGATAATTCAAATTCAAATCGGTTTAATTAAAAACGAATCATAATATATTAAATATCAACCACTTACAAGCAAGTCTGACAATTTTAACGGGACACTAATGGTTCGATATAATAATATCATAGAAAAGTCTAAATGACGGACACATTATGTCCGTCCCTCTCTTTATCTTTGCAGCCGAATAACATTATGTATAACGTAATTTTGCAAAGAAGTATGTTGATAGCCTATGGCAGAGGAAAAAGATTTGTGAAATGCACAGAGTGCGGAGAATTATTCTGGGTTCTAGCCTGAATAATTCATAAGGACATAAAAAAAGAAGCGTTTTTCTTTGTCATTTCGACAAAAATTAGTACCTTTAAGTGCTTCATTTACAAGGTAATAAAAAACGCTTCTTATGTGCAAAGGTACTTCAAAATCTTCAATCCAC
>JAFVGI010000042.1 GCA_017475005.1 Prevotella sp.
CTACCTTCCTTGCCATAAAGCATGCCGTAGGAAACGTCAAAGATACTGTACTCCTAATACAGCCTGGTTTCCCCGTGCAGACAACACAGTGTGATGTGATAGGCCTGAAGCATATAGGTCTCGATATTCATGGCTATCGTGGTAAGGACCTCATCGATAAACTCGAGGAGATACTGAAGGGAGGCAATATCAACTCCATAGTATATTCCAATCCTAACAACCCTTCATGGGTGTGCTTCACAGAGGAAGAGCTGGAGGGCATCGGAAAACTGGCAACAAAGTATGATGTCATCATCCTTGAAGACTTGGCATACTTTGCTATGGACTTCCGTCGCGATCTGAGTCATCCTTATCAGGCCCCATATCAGGCTACTGTGGCACGATATACAGACAACTATGTGCTGTGGGTCAGCGGCTCTAAGGCATTCTCGTATGCTGGACAGAGAATTGGCGTCACATGTATCAGTAATATATTATATAATAAGGTGTATGCACCTCTGAAAGATAACTTTGGCGTGGGTGAGTTCGGTAACTTCCTGTGCAACCGCCTGATGTACACTCTCTCCAGTGGTACGACACATAGCGTACAGCATGCTATGGCAGCTCTCATGGAGGCTGCTTGCGATGGCGCATACAATTTCCTCGATGATGTGAAGGAGTATGGGCGCAGGGCAAAGTTTATGAAGGATGTGCTGTTGGCAAATGACTTCTATCTCGTATATGACAATGATATGGGAGCACCACTGGCTGATGGCTTCTATTTCACTGTGCAGTATCCTGGTATGACAGACCTGGAGCTGACACGCGAACTGATGTATTACGGCATTGCTGTCTTCCCGCTCGACACTATGGGCAGCACCCAGCAAGGCGTCCGCATCTGTACCTCCTTCTTCAGCAAGGAACAAGAACCACTCTTCAAAACCCGCATCGAGAAATTCAAACAAGAACACGCGTTGTAAAGTTGAGAGTTTATAGTTTAGAGTTTATAGTCAGTTGTAAGTTTATAGTTGTGAGTGAAAAGAAAATGTTTTTTCTCGGCATGCCGAGGGTTTTTCTTTTGAAGGATTGAATTTCCAACAAGGAAAATGGATGTTAGAGAAAGACTGTCTGGAAGTTTACTCTCTTTAACCGTTAAACTTTAACCTTTAACCTATACACTTTATAACTGACTCTAAACTCTAAACTCTAAACTCTACACTATAACCGTTAACCGTTAACCGTTACTAATTGGTTTTTGTTAAAAAAAAAATTCGTGTAAATCTGTGTAAATCCGTGTTCGTATAATTAAAAATAAATAAAAAATGAAAAAGTTTTTCCTTACAGCATTGCTGTCAACCTTCTTCGCATACCTGACACCAGTATGTGCCCAGACAATGCTCGATCAGACAATACTCTTCAAGAAGGACTCTGTGAATATCATGGAATCACAAAAAGACCGCATCAGTCTCGTAGTAGAATACATAAGACGTCATCCTGATAATATTGTAATCGTTGGTGGCTTCTGTGGTACTGATACACCAAAAGAAAAAGTTGATGCAATTGCACAGAAAAGAGCAGACGAGGTAAAGAAATACATCGTAGAAACCTTCCGCATCTCAGAAAGTAAACTTGTAGCTATAGGAGCAGGTGTCAGCACCAGATATCCCGACCCAGAACAAAACGAAGTAGTCTCCTTCTTCGTGAAGTAAACATCTTTATAACCGTTAACCTTTAACCGTTACAATGGGTTTTTGTTACAATAAAATATCCGTGTAAATCCGTATAATTCGTGGTGAAAAAGATTGTTAAAAGTTTTCCAAAACGGGAAACTTTTGTAAAATTTTAAAGTGAAAAGTTTTCCAAAAAGAAAATTTTTCACTTTTTCTTTTAAAACAAAGTTTTCAAAACTGAACAACATTGGTAGAGTTTTCTACCAAAATATTTTTCACTTTAACGTATCATATCTAACATATTGTCTTTTAATTCGTTGCCTTTAATATATATATATTAGGACAGCAAAATGTCACAAAGAAAAATGAAAAATTTCTTTGTCAGAATTAAAAAAAATCTTACCTTTGCATCAGAATTCGCTAAATTAATTTGTTCACTTAAATAATATCTTAAACACCAATGATGGAAGTAAAAAAGTTTACCATCACCAAGCGTGATGGAACAAGAGATGAATTCTCTTTAGACAAAATCATGAATGCAATCGTTAAGGCTTTTGAGGCAGTAGAAGAGCCATTTAACGTGTCAAGCATTTCAAAAATTATCACACACCTTGATATCAAGGATGACATCACTGTCGAGGACATCCAGAACCAAGTTGAGGTAGCTCTCATGAAGGAGGGTTATTATAGGGTGGCAAAGTGTTTCATGCTCTATCGCCAGAGTCATACCGAAGATCGTGAGACTCTCGATAAGCTCAACTTCCTTACTGACTATATGGAAGCTGCTAATGCCGCTACTGGTTCTAAGTTTGACGCTAACGCCAATGTGGAGCATAAGAATATCGCTACCCTCATCGGTGAGTTGCCAAAGTCAAACTTCATACGCCTCAACCGTCGTCTTCTCACTGACCGTATTAAGAAGATGTATGGCAAGGAACTGGCTGATAAGTATATCGACCTGTTGGAACACCATTTTATATATAAGAATGATGAGACCAGCATTGCCCCTTACTGTGCTTCCATCACTATGTACCCTTGGCTCATCAATGGTACTACAGCTATCGGTGGCAATTCTACTGCTCCAACAAACCTCAAGAGCTTCTGCGGTGGCTTCGTGAACATGGTGTTCATCGTTAGCTCTATGCTCTCTGGTGCATGTGCTACTCCTGAGTTCCTCATGTACCTCAACTACTTCATCGGTAAAGAATATGGTGTTGACTATTATAAAGATCCTGATCGTGTCGTTGACCTCTCTCTGCGTCAGCGTTCTATTGATAAGGTGATAACAGACTGCTTCGAGCAGATCGTTTACTCTATCAACCAGCCAACAGGTGCACGTAACTTCCAGGCTGTGTTCTGGAATGTAGCATACTATGACAAGTACTACTTCGACTCTATCTTCGGAAACTTCTACTTCCCAGATGGCAGTCAGCCTGACTGGAATGGCCTCTCATGGCTCCAGAAGCGCTTCATGAAGTGGTTCAACAAGGAGCGTACAAAGACTGTCCTCACATTCCCTGTAGAGACAATGGCTCTGCTTACCGATAATGGTGAGTGCCGCGATAAGGAATGGGGCGAGTTCTGTGCAGAGATGTATTCTGAGGGACACTCTTTCTTCACATACCTCAGCGACAATGCCGACTCCCTCTCTTCTTGCTGCCGTCTGCGTAACGAGATCCAGGACAATGGATTCTCTTACACCCTTGGTGCCGGTGGTGTGTCAACAGGTTCTAAGTCTGTGCTCACAGTAAACCTCAACCGTGCTGTACAGTATGCTGTAAACAACGGTCGTGACTATAAGGAGTATCTCGAAGAGATTATCGACCTCTGCCATAAGGTGCAGCTGGCATACAACGAGAACCTGAAGGTGCTCCAGGAGCATGGCATGCTGCCTCTCTTCGACGCTGGCTATATCAATATGTCACGTCAGTACCTCACCATCGGTGTGAATGGTCTCGTAGAGTCTGCAGAGTTCATGGGACTGAAGATTACTCCTAACGAGAAGTATAAGGAGTTCGTACAGGGCATCCTCTCTATCGTAGAGAAACTCAACAAGCAGTATCGCACTAAGGACGTCCTCTTCAACTGCGAGATGATTCCTGCTGAGAACGTGGGCGTTAAGCACGCTAAGTGGGATCGTGAGGATGGCTACTTCGTACCACGCGACTGCTACAACTCATACTTCTACATCGTGGAAGACCAGTCTATGAACATCATCGATAAGTTCAAGCTGCATGGCGCACCATATATCGAGCACCTCACTGGTGGTTCTGCTCTCCACATGAACCTCGAGGAGCACCTTACCAAGAAGCAGTATCAGCAGCTTATCAAGGTGGCTGCAAAGGAGGGATGTAACTACTTCACATTCAATATTCCTAACACCATCTGTAACAACTGCGGTGCTATCGATAAGCGTTATCTCCACGAGTGTCCTAACTGCCACTCTACAAATGTCGACTATATGACACGTATCATCGGTTACCTCAAGAGAGTAAGTAACTTCTCTGCTGCTCGACAGAAGGAGGCTGCACGTCGCTACTATGCCGGACCAAACAAGATGGGACAGCCTGAGACAGTACAGCAGGAGATGATGAACGAGAAAAGAGCATCATAAGAGACAGGCACGACATTGAAATCATACATACAGTTTTCTAAAAATTGAAATACGTTAATACGGGCGTGGTCTTTCAGGAGATTCCTGACGAGGTCACGCTCTCTATAAATATCTCTAACTGTCCATGCCATTGCATGGGATGCCATAGCCAGTATCTGTGGGAAGACATCGGAGAACCTCTCAATGCCATGTCCCTTGATGTCATGCTGAAAGAATATGGCGACGACATCACGTGTGTGGCCTTCATGGGAGGCGATGCAACACCCGAGAAGGTGGACTCCCTGGCTGGATGGATGCATAGCGCATACCCCCATCTTAAGACGGCATGGTATAGCGGCAGGGCAATACTGTCTGATAAGATACACCTCAAGAACTTCGACTATATCAAGCTCGGACCGTATATCGAATCGAAAGGACCCCTCAACAAACCCACCACAAACCAGGTTCTCTATAAGGTGAATCCAAAGGCAGAGAATGGAATAGGGGAGAATATAACAAAAAAATTCTGGAAGAAATGAAACCTATATTTATTGCAGGACCATGTGTCATCGAGAGTGCAGAACTCCTTGATGTTGTGGCACAGGAACTGGTCTCTATCAATCGCGAGTTAGGAACAGATATCATCTTCAAGGCCTCCTTCGACAAGGCTAACCGCACTAGTATCTCCTCCTTCCGGGGACCTGGTATGGAGAAGGGTCTTCAGATGCTCTCTGACGTCAAGAGCAAGTATGGCCTCAGAATTCTTACCGATATCCACGAGTCATGTCAGGCTGCTCCAGTGGCAGAGGTCGCTGATGTGCTCCAGATACCTGCCTTCCTGTGTCGTCAGACAGACCTTCTCGTGGCGGCAGCAAAGACGGGAAAAGCCATCAATATCAAGAAGGCACAGTTTCTCTCTGGTGTCGATATGCGCTATCCTGTACAGAAGGCACGCGAGAGTGGGGCAGAGGAGGTTTGGCTCTGCGAACGGGGCAACTCCTTCGGATATAACAACCTCGTGGTCGATTTCCGCAATATCCCTGATATGCTCGACATAGTACCTCGCGTAGTGATGGACTGCACACATAGCGTGCAACGCCCGGGAGGAGGCAATGGCTGCACCGCAGGCGACAGACGCTTCGTGCCCGCAATGGCAAAAGCAGCAAAAGCCTTTGGAGCCAACGGCTTCTTTTTCGAAGTACACCCCGACCCCGATCACGCCCTCAGCGACGGCCCCAACATGCTCCACCTAAAAGACCTTAGTAACCTCATCAAGGAACTACTCGTTCCCTGATGCTTAGTTGAAAATTGAAAGTTGAAAATTGAATGCGCCCAAAGCGACTGAATTGCGACAAGCCAAGGTCGCTCCTGCGGAAAGGCTTAGTCGCTATAGGGAGAACTTGGGAGTATCGACGAAGTCAAAGTTGAAAAATTCAATAACCGTTAACCGTCAATAACCAATAACCTATAACCAATAATCTATAACCGTCAATAACCAATAACCAATAACCAATAACCAATAACCATTAAATTGTCAATAACCAATAACCAATAACCATTATTACGGTTCCGTTTTCGTCTTTGTATCCAAATCTGACGCCTTGCCCTTATATTCAGGACTTCTCTTTTCGAGGAATGAACGGATGCCTTCAATGTAGTCTTCTCCCTTATACACGCGGGTGCGGTAGGCATTGATACGTTCGAAGCTTTCTGATGAGAGTACCGTAGCAGCCTTGCTGAGGATGCGGAACTGCCTCTTTATTGCACTGATGGACATGATGCTGTTGCGACGCAGAGGAGCAAGGAAATGCTCTTCTAAGACAGTATCCAAATCTTCTGGTGTTGTCACACGATTGATGAGTCCAACATTCAAGGCATCATCTGCTGTTATTGGTTGAGCAAGGAAGAACATCTCACGTGCCTTGTTGATGCCAAGCTGATTGATGAAGTGCATGATGCCTGAGGCATTGTAAGGAATGCCTATCTTAGCAGGTGTGATAGCAAAGGTAGCATCATTGCTACTAACTATCATGTCGCACGAGAGACACAGGTCGCAAGCACCTCCCCATACCGACCCGTTGACATAGGCGATGACGGGGATTGGCGTTTCCTGTACGCAGCGTAGGAGGTGTTCCATAGGAACATCGTAAGCCAGAGGGTCTTCACCATTCTGCGGCAATTCACGAATGTCGTGACCTGCACTCCATACGCCTTTACGGCATTGAGCTTTTATTACTATACCAACACATTCCTGGTCGTAACCATAATGGATGGCATTTATTAATTCCTCACACATTGTTTCGCTGAGACAATTGAAGTGTTCAGCATTTTGCATCTCGACGTAGCAGATGCGATCCTTGATTTCTCTACTAACTAACATTCTATTAAAGTTTAAATTTTGTGTTTATTTTTTGCAAAGGTATAATTATTTCTTGAAAAATAAGCCCTTTTCACTACTTTTTCACTTTTTTATGAAAGCAAACGAAAAAAAATCATTAACTTTGTGCACGAAAGAAGTATTATTTATAGCTTATTAAAGAAATGATAGCACATAGATTTTCATTTGAGTTATTAGATGTTTATCAGAAGTGCAGAGCACTAGTATCAGATGTCTATAAGTTACAGCATTGTTTTCCCAAAGAAGAATGCTATGCTCTTGGCGACCAGGTACGCAGAGCTGCGACTTCAATAACTGCAAATTTGGCAGAGGGTAGTGGAAGACAATCGCTTAAAGAGAAGATTCATTTTGTAGAAATCTCATATGGTTCATTGATGGAGGTCTTTTGTGAGTTGCAGACAGCAACAGATCTTGGTTATATCACAGAAGCGCAGCTAGACGAATTACGTTCTCAGTTTACGGACATTGCAAAGATGTTGTCTGGTCTCCGTACATCCCTTGTGAAGAACCTCAAACCATTAAATTGTCAATAACCAATAACCATTAAATTGTCAATAACCAATAACCATTAAATTGTCAATAACCAATAACCATTAAATTGTCAATAACCAATAACCATTAAATTGTCAATAACCAATAACCAATAACCAATAACCATTATATATACATGCCCCTTTCCTCATACCTCATATCCCCCCTCGACGGCAACGACGAGAACCTCTATCCCGACCTCAGTCCTGATGACGACAGCATCGATAGCGAGGTGCGATGGTACCCCATGCACATACGTCATTCCAGTATCAGAAAAGCCTTCAAGATACGCCAGTATCTCTATGACAAAGGCTTCACCACCTACCTCCGCCTGGAACATAGTGAGCAAATAAAGAGTGATGGGCTGCATGAAATCATAAAACCCGTCTTCAGCAACCTCATCTTCATACAAGGCAAGAAGAAGATACTCCGCCTGCTCAAAAATACAGATTCTAACCTGACGTCCCTGCAGTTCATGACGAAGGTAAAGCACGACAGGTACGAAAGGTCTGTTGTCCTCTCTGTTCCCGATAAGGATATGAATAACTTCATCGAGTCCGAGACACGTGACGACCCATACAACCAGCGACAGCAATGGCAGTATGACGATGCCCATGCAAAACCAGGCAGAAAGGTCCGCATAATACGAGGCCCCTTCGCAGGCATCACTGGCGAGATAAAAAACTACAAATCCCATCGTGTAGTGGTCGTAAGACTCGAAGGCCTCACCCTCGCCAACGCCATCACCAAAATCCCCAAAACAGACCTCGAATTCTTCGAAGATAACCCTCATGAGGGTTTATAGTTTAGAGTTTATAGTTTAAAGTTGAGAGTCAGTTGTAAAGTTTAGAGTGGAAAGTTTGACTTCGTCCTTATCAATAACCTTTTTAAACAAAAACCATAAAAACCCCACTCCAATAGTGTAAAGTCTTTACAGACTATTGCAGCACTTCAAGTTCTAAGTCTTTTATAAGCGAGCTTATACATCCTTATTCCTTGAACTTCTGCACCTGATTAACATCAGGTTTATACTATTGTCGCGGCAAAAACAGTGAAAACCGAATGCAGAGTCAAAAACGCTTTTGAACTATGCTGAGGTGCATCCTGTTTTGCGCTAATGCGAAAAACACCGGTTCTTCGAACCTAAATAACCATTTTTTCGTGTTCATCTAC
>JAFVGI010000043.1 GCA_017475005.1 Prevotella sp.
GCCATCGACCTGCTGAATGCCGAGATTGAGCATTTCCGTCAGATATTGGCTCGCAAGGGTGTAAGCACCGGCAGCGGAAGTCAAAACGAAAACGGTGGTGGGAACGAAAACGAAAACGGTTCTGGGAACGAAAACCAAAACGAAAACCCTGGTGGCACCGAAAATGGTGGTGGCACCAACGAAAACGAAAACCAAAACGAAAACGAAAACCAAAATGAAAACCAGGGTGGTGGCGGCACAACGCCGGATCCTGACCCCAATGCTGGAGGAACGGAGAATTAAGTGAAGAGTGACGAGTGAAGAGTGAAGAGTGAAGAATTTTCGTAAAGACGACCTGAGAATCTTGCGCGACGATGCCCCTGCGGGGAGCGCATAAGATTATGGGAGTATTAAGAGAATCGACGAAGTCAACAATTGGCGCAGAATGCAATGATTGCATCTGCGCCATTATTATTCGCTAACCGCTAACCGCTAACCGCTAACCGCTAACCGCTAACCGCTAACCGCTAACCGCTAACCGCTAACCGCTCAACGCTAACCTAAGTTATAATGTTATTCCGACGGTGCCTTTCATGTTCCACTGGAAGACCTTGAAGGAGGTACCCTTGAAGTATGAACGCAGGTAATTGGCCTGTGCAAAGACGCTGAAGACGAAATTCTTGTACCTGTATGCTGCGGCGAGGCGGGCATTGACGTTGAGGGCCACTCGGCCGTAGTCGTTACGGTCGTCGTCGGGCGTTACCGTTACGCCGTTGATTTCCGTCTGGGCAGCGTCCTTGTAATGAAAGTCCCAATTGTACTTATATAGCTTTGAACTGCTGAAGAATGTGAGCACCGGCATTGCCATCATGTTTATTACGAGGCCCGGCGTGGGCACCCAGTTGTAGGTATATCCGCCACCGGCGCTGAGCTGGCTCATCTTCACCTTGCCGATGTGGTTGGCCTTGATGAGGAGGCCGATGTTGTCGGGAGAGGAGTAGTCGCACTTCTGGTAGTTGAACATCATGCCGGCGATGAATGAACCGGCAGAACGCAGCTGCACTGTAGAGAGGTCGTAGGTGGCAGAGAGGGAGAATTTCTTCTTGTTGAAAATCCAGTAGCCGTCAAATACGAACGACTCTATCTTGTAGGCATAGTCCTCGCTCTGCAACAGCTGCTCGTATGTCATGCCTTTCTCGGCCCAGCCCTTCAGTTTGTGGTCGTTTGTAGAGCGTATCCATCTGACGTTAAGGCTATAGTTGGGCGATGCGAAATTCATGGCTACATTGGTGCTGTTCCTGTCGGCCTTGAGGTAAGAAAAGCCGAATCCGTAGCCCATGTATCCCACCCAAACGCCAGCAGATGCTGACATCGGCGGACGCACCTTCAGGTCGAAGCCCCATGTCTGGTCGCCCTTGTCAGGGTCATTTTCCACATCAACGGAGATATTGTCGATATCACCAGTGAGCGACACGCGCCACTTGCGCTTGGGAAGACCGATGTAGGTGGGGTCGGTACCCTTGATGCCCGACGAGTCGAGATAGTTCTTCAGCTTGCCCGTAACGAAATCCTTGGTGGTGTCATAGGTCTTCTTGGCAAGCTCCTTCGTCTTCTCGTCAAATCGGAGCTCATCCTTCTTCAGCACCTTCTCGTCATGTTTCAGCCTGCTTTCCTTGGGCTTGGAGGCAGGGATGCTGTCAACGTCGTCAATGTCTGCAGCAAAAGCGCTGCAAGAAAAAATAAGGGCGAAAAAGAGAAATGTCGTCTTCATAGTTTTTCCAACTAACGTTTTCCGCAGCAAAAATATAAAAAAGAAATCAATCCCGCAAATATTTTCTTATTTATCTTGGTATTGAGGGTATTGGTAAAACTGTGTTCAGCTAGCGCGCAGGGCTTTAGAAAAAAAACCGAAAAAACATCCTTCCAAAGGCATAAGTCTTTTTAGACTTTTGTAGTCCTTCAAGTTAAAGTGCCATTATAAGTAAACTTCTATGTCGCTTTTCCTTGAACTCCTACACCTTCCTACGTCAGGTTATGCCTTTGTCAGGCAAAGAACCCCGGCCTGAGCTCAACGCCGGCCTAGAAAACCAAATTTTGCAACTGAGTGGCAAGAGAATATTTTAAACTCCTTAAACTGTTTAAACCTCTCAAACACAGCCGTCATGGAAATAAAACAAAAAAATTGTTTTTTTATTTGTATTTCTCATAACTTAATCGTACCTTTGCAAACGATAAGTCCAAAAGTACGAAGTAGGAGTTACGAGGTACGATGTGTCGCTGATGCGAGTACAAAGTATAAATTACGAAGTACAAAGTAACTTCCACCTTCCAACTCGCAGCGAAGCGAGAATACATCAAAATACGTAATTCGTAATTCAAAATTCATAATTACCATGGCAATAGTAAAACCATTCAAGGGCATTCGCCCACCAAAGGAGTTAGTAGAAGAAGTAGAGTCACGTCCATACGACGTGCTTGACTCAGAGGAGGCCCGCGCCGAGGCAGGGGATAACGAGAAATCACTCTATCACATCATCAAGCCTGAGATAAACTTCGCCCCTGGCACGAGCGAGTATGATCCGAAGGTGTATGAGGAGGCAGCACGCCAGTTCAAGAAGTTCCAGGACAAGGGATGGCTTGTGCAGGACGACAAGGAACAGTATTACATTTATGCCCAGACCTCGTCACTGCCAGCCAACGGCGGAAAGGAAAAGACACAGTACGGACTCGTAGTGGGTGCATATTCCGGCGACTACGAGAAGGGCATCATAAAGAAACACGAGCTGACACGCCGCGACAAGGAGGAAGACAGAATGAAGCACGTCCGTGTGAACAACGCCAACATAGAGCCTGTATTCTTCGCTTATCCTGACAACGCCGTGCTCGACAAACTCATCATGCGCTATGCTGCAGGAGAGCCGGAATATGACTTCGTTGCTCCTATCGACGGCTTCCGTCACAGGCTGTGGATTGTTTCTGACGACAAGGACATCGCCACCATAACAGAGGAATTTGCAAAGATGCCGGCACTATACATCGCTGACGGACACCATCGCTCGGCTGCCGCTGCCCTCGTAGGAACAGAGAAGGCAAAGCAGAATCCTAACCACAAGGGTGACGAGGAGTATAACTACTTCATGGCTGTAGCCTTCCAGGCAAGTCAGCTGACCGTGCTGGATTACAACCGCGTGGTGAAAGACCTCAACGGCAACAGCTCGGAGGAGTTCCTCGAGAAGCTGCAGAAGAACTTCGTAGTAGAAAAGAAGGGCACGGCAGAGTATCGCCCACAGCATGCTCACCAGTTCTCACTCTATCTTGACGGCGAATGGTACAGCCTCGACGCAAAGCCGGGAACCTTCGACGATAACGACCCGATAGGAGTGCTCGACGTGGACATCTCGTCGCGACTCATCCTGCAGGACATCCTCGAGATTGGCGACCTGCGTTCAAGCCAGCGCATAGACTTCGTAGGAGGACTGCGCGGTCTGGGAGAACTGAAGAGACGCGTCGATTCCGGCGAGATGCGTATGGCATTGGCGCTGTATCCTGTTTCGATGAAGCAGATAATGGATATTGCCGATTCTGGTAATATCATGCCTCCAAAGGCTACATGGTTTGAGCCGAAACTGCGCTCAGGACTCATCATCCACAAGCTGGACAGTTAGGAATGAGGAGTTAGGAATTAGGAATTAGGTAATCGGCTTTGCCGCTTATACCTTTAGGTGTAAGAATTATTCTTCACTCTTCACTCTCGTGAACAAGCAAATTCTGCATCTGGCAATACCATCGATAATCTCCAACATCACCGTTCCGCTGTTGGGGTTTGTCGATGTCGCCATCACCGGCCACATGGGTGATGCCCGCTATATGGCGGCCATCGCTGTGGGGTCGATGCTGTTTAATATAATGTACTGGATGTTTTCCTTCCTGCGCTTCGGCACAGGGGGAATGACAGCCCAGACATACGGCCAGAAGAACAGCGAGGAATGTGCCCTGCTGCTGTTCCGGTCGCAGATTACTTCATTTGCCGTCGCCCTGGGGCTCTTCGTGATGCAGGTGCCGCTGTTCGCACTTGCCATGTGGGTGATACAGCCGGCGGCAAACCTGATAAGCATCATACACACCTATTACGGCATCTGCATCTTCGGAACGTTTCCGTCGCTGGCACTATATGCCTTCACGGGATGGTTCGTAGGGATGCAGAATACGCGGTTTCCGATGGTGATATCCATAACACAGAATATCATCAACATCTGCCTCAGTTACGTATTGGTATTCTTCTTCGGCATGAAGATTGCGGGCGTTGCCTATGGTACGCTGATAGCACAATGGTGCGGCGCATTGATGGCGATAGCATTGATAGTATGGAAATACGGAGGGATGTTCAGAACACTGTCGAACCTCAGGGCGAAGGTGTTAAGGATGGAGGCTTTCAAACGCTTCTTCATGGTCAACCAAACCATCTTCCTACGCACCATCTTCCTCATTGCCGTAAACCTGTACTTCATAAAAGTCGGTGCCAGAGGCGGCGCGATAATACTGGCTGTCAACGCGATGCTAATGCAGTTCTTCATCTTCTACACATATGTAATGGACGGCTTTGCCTTTGCTGCTGAAGCACTGTGCGGAAGATACTACGGCGCTAAGGACAGCGGAAACTTCAGCCTCGCCATGAAGGGCGTATGGAAATGGGGACTGCTGCTCACCGTGGCATACACCCTGTTCTATGCCTTTGGAGGTGACTTCATGGTGTCACTGATGACGGACGACAGCGTTATACGCTTTGCATCACGACCATACATGCCTTGGGCAGTGGCAATACCTTTCTGCGGACTTGCGGCATTCGTATGGGACGGAGTGTTCGTGGGAATAACAAATATAAAGGGAATGTTGCTGGGCACCTTCGTGGGAGCGATGTTCTTCTTCGCGATACTGAGTTTCCCATATCCGTTCGACCTGACAACAGCTTCTCGCAACAACATATTGTGGTGCGCCTTTGATGCATACCTGATAATGAGGGGCGTGACGCAAACGATAGTGTGGAAACGAAAACCTGTAACAATATAAATGATGGACGAGAAAGACAGGAAATTCATGCAGCAGGCAATAGACCTGAGCGTTGAGAATGTAAAAAAGGGCGGCGGTCCGTTCGGTGCTGTGATAGTGCGCGGCGACGAGGTGATAGCGACCGGTGTGAACAATGTGGTGCCGCATTGCGACCCGACGGCACATGCGGAGGTGAGCGCCATAAGGAAAGCTTGCCAGAAAGTGAACAACTTCAAACTGGAGGGATGCAGCATATACACCTCTTGCGAACCGTGCCCTATGTGCTTGAGCGCCATATACTGGGCAGGAATAGAACGCATCTATTACGGCAATACAAAGCAGGACGCAGAGGAGATAAACTTCAGCGACAAATTTATATATGAAGAGATAGAACGCCCTGTGTCAGAACGCCACATACCGGCCACGATGATGATGAGAGACGAAGCACAGAAAGCCTTCGAGGCATGGAAGAATAAGGAGGACAAGACGGAGTATTGAGAGTTGAAAGGTGAAAGTTGAAAGGTGAAAGGTGAAAGGTTAGCGGTTAGCGGTTAGCGGTTAAAGTTTTGAGTTAAAAACAATTTTTTTTCGTTTTCGTTTTCGTTTTTTTTTCGTACCTCTGACCTTCGTCGAAGGTACTCCGTCATGGAAATAAAACAAAAAAATTGTTTTTTATTTGTATTTCTCATAACTTATTCGTACCTCTGACTTCGTCGAAGGTACTTTCGTTCGAAAATACAAACAAAAATAAAAAAACTTTTCTTTTTGTTTGGTATTTTGCTCACTTATTCGTACCTTTGCACACGAATTTAAGGTTTATCACAGAGCGTGAAGATTAAGGATGTCATTAGTACCCTTGAGCAATTCGCGCCTTTGCCACTACAGGAAAGCTATGATAATGCAGGCCTGCAGATTGGATTGACAGAGGCGGATGTTTCAGGGGTCTTATTGTGTTTAGATGTCACTGAAGCAATTGTTCAGGAGGCAATCGACAAAGGGTGTAACATGATAGTGTCACACCATCCGTTGCTGTTTCATGGTCTCAAGCAGATTGGAGACAGCGACTATGTGCAGAGGGCTGCGGTAATGGCTATAAAGAACGATATCGCTATCGTTTCAATGCATACCAACCTCGACAACATCGAGGGTGGAGTGAACAGCGAGATAGCACGCCGTCTGGGAGCAGAGGGTGAGGTGACAGAAGGCCTGTTTCTGGGAGAACTGGCACAACCTATTTCAGCAAAGGAATATATATATAAGGTAAAGGAAACCTTTAATGCAGGAGTGGTGATGACCAACGGCCTGTTGGAACGTCCCATCAAACGCATAGCAATAAGTGGCGGCGCAGGAGCCTTCATGCTGCAAAGAGCAATAGAGGAGGGGGCTGACGCCTTCCTGACAGGAGAAATGAAGTATAACGATTACTTCGACCATGAGGGAATACAGATAACGGTAATAGGCCACTATGAAAGTGAGCAGTTTACCAAAGAACTCCTGAAGGACATCATAGACAAAGGATGTCCGGGCATAAGGACTATTGTAACGGAAAATAATACTAATCCAATAAAATATTTTTAAAAGCATGGCAAGAAAAGATCCAAAAGACATGACCGTTGAAGAGAAGCTGAAGACTCTCTTCCAGTTGCAGACAACACTCTCACACATTGATGAGAAGCGTGCAGTACGTGGTGAACTGCCTCTTGAGGTAGAAGACCTTGAGAATGAACTCGAAGGCCTCAGTGTGCGCATGGAGAAGCTTAACAAGGAGATAAGAGACCTTAAGGATGCTATCTCAAAGCGCAGTGCCGACATAGAACAGGCAAAGATGTCTGTAGAGCGTTACAAAGACCAGCTGAACGAGGTGAAGAACAATCGCGAATATGATACTCTCACCAAGGAGATAGAGTTCCAGCAGTTGGAGATAGAACTGTGCGAAAAGAAAATCCGTGAGGCAGAGATGCGCATACAGGATCGCCAGGCTGACAGAGAAAAGGTGGAGATGCTCATAGAAGATCGTGAGCGTGACCTTGACGACAAGAGAAGCGAACTCGACGAGATTATGCTTGAGACTCGCGAAGAAGAAGACCTCCTGAAGATAAAGGCAAAAGACCTGGAGTTGAAGATAGAAACTCGTCTGTTGCAGAGCTTCAAGAAAATCAGAAAGAACGCTCGCAACGGCTTGGGTATCGTATATGTAAACCGCGATGCTTGCGGTGGTTGCTTCAACAAGATTCCACCACAGCGCCAGCTGGATGTCAAGATGCACAAGAAGATTATTGTTTGCGAACATTGCGGACGTATTCTGATTGACCCTGAATTGGCAGGCGTGAAACTGGTTAAGCCAGAAGAGAAGACAAAGCGTCGCCGTTCTACCATTCGCAGAAAAAAGACTGACGAGGAGTAAAATAGAATTACCCCATGAGATACAGGCTGCCTGCTGAATGGGAACCACAGAGCCTGGTGATGCTGACGTGGCCTCACCAGGATACTGACTGGGCTCCGTATCTGGATGAAATCACGAGGACATATGTGGAAATGGCGGATGCCATAACACAATATGAAAAACTCCTCGTGGTGACACTGAATCCAGTAGAAGTGGGGGCAACCCTGAGCAAACACCTCACCAGTAAACAGATGGCACGAGTGGTCATCAGTTACTGTAAGACAAATGATACATGGGCACGCGATCATGGGCCGATAACACTTGTGGGAACCGAAAATGACGGGCAGCAGAAACTGCTATGCCTGGATTTTCGGTTTAACGGGTGGGGAGATAAATTCCCTGCAGAACTGGACAACAAAATCACACGACAGGTTTTTAAGGAACTTATTGATGATGAGGTGTTGAAAGGTGATATCGGGAGCGGCAATGATGACTTTGTGCTGGAAGGTGGCTCGATAGAGAGCGATGGAGAAGGAACTGTTTTCACAACAGAGTGTTGCTTGATGGCTCCCAACCGCAACCAGCCGCTGACGAAAGAGGAGGTGGAGCAGGAACTGTTGTTGAGGCTGAAAGCGAAACGCATAATATGGTTGCAGCATGGGGCACTCGCAGGAGATGATACCGATGGACACATCGACACAACGGTTCGTATTGCACCGGATAATACGATACTCTTCAGTTATCCCGCTGACAAAAAGGAACTTGAAAACCTCATGACGCTTGATGGCAAGCAGTATCGCCTGATGGAGTTGCCTCTGCCCACAGTGGAATATGATGGTGAGCAGCTTCCTGCTACATATGCTAACTTCCTCATCATAAATGGTGCCGTAATAGTTCCGACATACAATATTCCGGATATGGATGCAAAGGCGTGCGAGATAATACAGTCTGCCTTTCCTGACAGGAAGATAATAGCTATCGATGCAACAACAATAGTACGACAGCACGGTTCGATTCATTGCTGCACTATGCAGGTTCCGGCAACAAAAGAAGTATAAAAACAAAACGATAATGAAACGGTTGAAGATAGGTGTGCTGCAGCAGCATAATACTGCAGACGGCACAGATAACAAAACACGTTTGGCTGACGGCATTAAAGCGCTCGCAGAAAAGGGAGCGCAACTGATAGTATTGCAGGAATTGCATAATACCTTATATTTCTGCCAGACGGAGGATGTGAGAAATTTTGACCTCGCGGAAACGATACCAGGACCTTCAACCGAATTTTTCGGAGCATTAGCAAAGCAACTTAATGTAGTGATAGTAATCTCGCTGTTTGAAAAACGTGCAGTAGGATTATATCACAATACTGCTGTCGTTTTGGAGAAAGACGGAAGCATAGCAGGTACATACCGGAAAATGCATATTCCTGACGATCCGGCATATTATGAGAAATTCTATTTCACTCCTGGCGATTTAGGCTTCCATCCAATCAAGACATCTGTCGGAACACTCGGCGTGATGGTATGCTGGGATCAATGGTATCCGGAAGCAGCACGCTTGATGGCACTCGCTGGAGCAGAGATACTTATTTATCCGACTGCAATAGGATATTCCGACGAGGACGACGAAGCAGAACAGCAGCGTCAACGCGAGGCATGGACAACAGTACAGCGAGGACATGCTGTAGCAAATGGTCTTCCTGTTGTAGCTGTCAACAGAGTGGGTAGGGAAGACACAATAAATTTCTGGGGCTCCAGCTTTATTGCAGGACCACAAGGAGAAATACTTTATCGTGCCTCAGAAAAAGAGGAAGAAAATGCAATAGTTGAAATAGACCTCGGACATTCTGAAAATGTAAGACGCTGGTGGCCTTTCCTCAGAGACAGGAGAATAGAGAATTATAGTGACCTGACAAGACGATTTTTGAAATAAAATAAATATAATGGCGAAAAAATCCTCTTCTGACGAATTTAGAAAAATAATGACTAATCTTGAGATGGGTGAAAGAAAACCTGTATATCTCTTGATGGGTGAGGAGAGTTATTATATTGATAAGATATATGATTATATAGTTTCAAACACTCTGAGCGAAGAAGAGCGTGACTTTAACCAGATTGTAATGTATGGTTCTGAGGTCACTGCTCAGCAGGTGATGGATCAGGCTCGCCGTTATCCTATGATGGCTGAGAAACAGGTGGTCATCGTGCGTGAGGCGCAAGGAATGAAAGACCTGGAGCAGTTGGAACGCTATATGGAAAAACCTGTTCCAACAACAGTACTTGTGATATGTTATATGGGAGGTACCGTTGATGCTCGAAAGAAAATAGTAGGCAAAGCGGCTGCTGTGGGTACTGTGTTCGTAAGTGAGTCACCGCAATATGACAAAGATATCATAGCATTCATCAACGACTATGTAAAGAATCAGAATGCTACTATCGAAGAGCGTGCCGCACAGGTTGTTGCTGCACACATCGGAGGAGACCTGAAACGATTGACATCAGAAATCGATAAGGTATTCATCGGAATAGGGGAGGATAGAAAAATCACTCTTGATATCATAGAGCAGAAAATAGGTATCAGCAAGAGATATAACGTTTTTGAGATGCGCGAGGCTCTTATCAGAAAAGATGCGCTGAAAGCTCATAGCATTGCAAAATATTTTGATGCCAACCCGAAAGCGGGTGGACTTTTTGCTTTACTGCCACAAACGTTTTCATTTTTTCAAAATCTCATGCTGTGTTATTATATACCGAAGCCTTGTACCGATAATGCCATAATGGCACAACTAGGATTAAGAAATATATATGCTGCTCGTGATTATTCGACAGCTATGAGGAACTTCTCAGCAAGGAAAACTTTGCAGATAGTTTCCAAGATCAGAGAGATAGATGCAAGGTCAAAAGGCTTAGATAATGTAAATACTACTCCTGGAGACTTGTTGAAGGAGTTAGTAACCTTCATTGTGAACTAATTCTGAGTCTTATTTAGAGCATTTTTCTTCTAAAATGCATCGGAGTAGGAGGGGCTTTTTTTAGGCTCTTCCTATTGTTTTTGTGGGAGTTAGGTGATTTTATGCTGCCTGAGAATTAAAAATTTACAGCTTTCTTGCCAGCAATAAAGGTAAATTAAATTCTCGCAATTCTTGAAAAATTTTAAGCGTTGCTCAACAGTTTACAATTAATAAATTAAAATTTAAAATCAACAAAACAAAATATTATAGTGTAAAATACCCGTGATTTACAAATCTACATGTAAACAAAACAAAAACACAATGCATAAATTATGCACAAGGATATTATGGGTATAAATAATTAAAAATGAGTCACTTATATAAGAATATGCGTAGCGACATAACTATAAAATGCCCTAAATCTGCATAATATCGAAAAAGTAAGCTCATGGTGCCAATAAATACGATATATAAAGTATTTAATATCAATAATATAGCCATAATATATGCAGTAGATTATGTATAATAACAGCCTTTGGGGAAAGGGGGGTCAACAAAAGTAAAGAATTGGATACATGTATAGATATCTTTACAAAACCAAATTTTAAATATTGATTTTAATTTCTAAAATTTTACAAATTATGTTGTCGGTATCAATTAATTTATTTACCTTTGTAGCAGAATTTTAAAGATAAGGAATTTTATTAAGAGAAAATGAAAGACAGAATTCGGCAGCTGATGGATGCCCAGCATATGAATCAGCAAACGTTTGCAAATTACATAGGAGTTAATACAGCCTCTTTGAGTAGTATTTTTACAGGTCGCACATCTCCTACCCTTAATATAGTTAATGCTATAAAAGGGAAATTTCCCAACGTAAATACCGATTGGTTGTTATATGGATCAGGAGGTATGTTTAACCTTCCAAATATGTCTTCTTCTGGCTCTGCATCCAATAATTCTCCGAGTCTGTTTGATTCTGCCATTGTGGCAGAAATCCCTCGTACAAAAGAAGACTCAGAACCACAAACAACTGAGGACAAGAAATCGAGAATTGAATTCGTAGAGGCAGAAAATAATAATGCTTCGAAGGCTATTGTTCAACCCTCGAAGCATATTGTAGAAGTGAAAGTATTCTATTCAGACGGTACTTTTGAGACACTCAAACCTTAGTACCTTACTTCTTTATTGTATTGATATTTTTATATGTAAAGCCCTCAACTATTTTCGTATCGAAAGTAGTATCCTTAGCACGTACAGTGATATTCTCGAAATTGAAATTTGAGAGATGGTAAACCTCCTCCTGCTGCTTTGCATTAAAGAAAACGTTGCAGTCAACATCGCAGTTTCTCATTGTGATATGATCTGAATACGACATAGGTTTGTCCTTGCGTCCCTTCAGGTCATAGAACTGTGTCCAGGGAGCGATGAGAATGAAATTCTTCACGGGGCCTGTGATATCTTCAACAGTAATATATTCATAGCGTTGTGGAGTGTCTGGACGCATCTTCAACCATAGAAGGTTGTTTGCCTGAGCAGAGATATTGATACGTCTCAGAATGATATTCTTGCTGTGAACAGATTCTGAACCAAGTGTCAGGCATCCGTGACAGAAGCCATATTCACAATCCTCTATAATGATATTCTCGTTGGCTCCATTGCCGATATTCTCTTCTGGTATCTCAATGTCTTTATACTCCTTCTCAAAGGCGTCTGCGTAAGGTCCCTTGCCTCCTTTGATGGCAACAGCATCATCGTTAACAGACATATAGCAGTTCTTTATAAGGATATTCTTGCAGGCATCAAGATCTATGGCGTCTGTAGAAGGTCCTTTGCTGTCGTCCGGCTTTCCAAGAGAGTATATACGTACTCCTAGCACCTTTACGTTCTCACAATTGTAATAATGACTTGTCCAGAAAGCGGAATTCTGTAGTTTTATGCCCTCTATCTGCACGTTTTTGCAGTTAGAAACATATAGCAGTCTTGGGCGCTGTTCGTCCTTATTTGTGCACTTTCTGTTCCATTTGCGGCGTAACCAGAACTGCTGATGATACTTCAAACCATTACCGTCTATTGTTCCCTTACCTGAAATGGTAAAACCATTAAGTCCGTCAGCATTGATGAGAGCACCAAAATATGTACATGTCTCTCCTTCTATTCGTGTTTTGCCGAGAGGGTAGTCACCAATGAAGTCAGAACCTTGCAGTACTGCACCATCTTCAAGATACAGATGTGTACCCTGTTTAAAGTGCAAGCCGCCTGTCAGATATACTCCCTGAGGTATGCATATTACGCCACCTCCATCGGCTGCAGCTTTGTCGATGAGAGCCTGAATGGCTTTCGTGTGTATATGTCCATTGGCAAAGATGCCGTAATCTGTTAACACATAACGTTTGAGTCCTGAGAGGTCAACAGCTTTGGTGTCTTGAAACCATGCAGAAACAGCACTTCCATCAGGCCAGGTGTCAACTACTTTGGCTTTCTTTGCACCAAAAGAACTTAGTGTTGAAAGAATTGTGAATAGTGTAATTAATAATAGGTTTTTCATACGTTATTATCTTGTTTGTACATTAGTAGTCGATAGTCTTATCCATCCATATATTCCCAGCAGTACCACCATCATTGTCTGTATAGCGTGAACTATGAGAACAAAGAACAGCGCAGTAGGTTCTGATATTCCATATATAATAAGCACTGTTTTTACTGCGAAGTGCCACGAACCTGCTCCGTTAGGTGTTGGCACCAATACTGCCATACATCCTACGGCAAAGCTAACGAGAGCACACGACAGTGATAATCCTGATGTCTCTTTGAAACAGAAGAAAGTGAGATAGAAATGTAGGAAGTACGCCACCCATATTCCCACACTATACACTATGTATAAAGGCAGGTTCTGAACCTCCTTCACCGACAATACTCCTTCTTTTAATCCTTTAAGAGTCGCTTTTATCCTTCCATAAAATTCCAGCCGTTTCAGCACCAGGTATAGACTTGTTATAAGTGCTATGCCGCATATTGCAGTAACAATATACCCTGTGGCAGAGAACTGCCCAAGGAATTCTGTCAGAGCATCCAGCCTTGTTCCTGTTGTAGAGAAAAAGGAGAGCACCACAGGTAGGTGTATTAGAACAATACACATAATGATAACCAGCAGTACTAAAGTGTCAACGGCACGTTCTGTCACAACGGTGCCCAAGGCTTTTGCAAATGAAACTCCGTCTTTCCGTGTCAGAATGCCACAACGGGTAAATTCTCCGATTCTTGGGATTACCAGTGATGCTGCATACGATACGAATACGGCATAGAAACAATGGGCTGTGCGGGTATGTTCTTTCAGCGGCTCCAAGGTCTGCTTCCAACGCCAGCCGCGAAACATCTGCGCTATAACGCAGAATGGGAAAGATGCCAGCATCCACCACCAGTTCATCTCGTTCAGCAAAACATCCTTTACCGACTGAAAATCGAAATCACGATACATCCAGTAAAGGATTAGTCCGCCAAGCAAGAGTGGTAAAACTATATTGGATATTCTTCGAATACGATGCATTGAACTTTTTCTTCTAATGACACATGTGTTTTTATGTCATTCGGCTACAAAGGTATAAAATAAATCTCATATCCCCAACCATTTTGAGGATTTTTTCTCAGTCCATCCTGCTTTTGTAATCCTCATAGGTATAATGGCGTAGGATGCTGATGCTTCCGTCAAGACGTTTTATTGCTATGTCAGGATGTTGTATTCCGTTGAACATCGTTGTCTTTACGGTGGTATAGTGAATCATATCCTCAAAGATTATTGTGTCACCAACAGATAAAGGATTGTCGAATTCCCAATATCCCAGATAGTCTCCTGACAGGCAACTGTTTCCTCCCAGACGGTAAGCCTTGTCACTATTCTGCTCTATATGATGCGCTCCCCGAACCTCTGGGAAATATGGCATCTCCAGACAATCTGGCATATGACAGGTGAATGAGACATCGAGGATAGCGGTGCGGATATTGTGGTTTTCTACTATGTCCACCACATGTGCCTCCAGATGTCCTGTCTGCCACGCAAATGCCGAACCTGGTTCCATTATCAGCTTTATGTGCGGATAGCGTTGATGGAAACCGTTTAAGGTATCAATCAGCAATTGCAAGTCATATCCCTTACGAGTCATCAGGTGTCCGCCGCCAAAGTTTATCCATGAGATGTTTTGCGTAATTGGTGATGAAACGAGAAATTTCTCCTCAAGATGAGCCATGGTCCTAACAAAAACGTCAGCATCATTCTCGCAATGACAATGCATGTGAAGACCTGTTATTGGCGGTGTCTCGATGTCTGAAGGATTGTAGGCCTTAAAAAACTCATCAGCAGTAACACCGAACCTCGTGCCAGGAGAACAAGGGTTATACAAGTCGGTGGCAATCTCCGAATATTCGGGATTTACCCTAAGACCTATCTGTAGTTTATCGTTTGCTTTCTTTGCACGCTTTGCCAAACGTTGATATTGCGAGAGGGAGTTAAATGTCAGATGTGATGACATGCGAGCTATCATTTCAATCTCCGAATCCAGATATGCTGGGGAGTAAGTATGTGCTGGAGCACCAAACTCCTCGTGCGCCAGACGAGCCTCGTTGAGAGATGAAGCTGTCGTTGCCGTGATATATCCCTTGAACAGGGGAAAAGTCTTCCATAAGGCAAAAGCCTTAAAAGCAAGAATTATTTGTACATCGGCTTCCTGAGAGACCTTTTGTATGATAGACAGATTCTTTCTTAAAAGAGCTTCTTTGAGAACGTAAGTGGGGTTGTTCATGTTTATTATTGTTGAATTTGTGTGCAAAGGTACTAAAAAAGATTAAAAAAATGGTTTCTTCAAAGTTGAAAGTGAAATAAAAGGACAAGTTGTTATATTTTTTTGTAATTTTGCAAACGTGAAATTAATAATACAGACATTACCGACATATTTTGTAGAGGAGGATAAGATACTAACTGCTCTTTTTGAGGAGGGTATGGATGTTCTCCATATTAATAAACCTGAGTCAGAACCCTTATACATGGAACGCCTACTATCGCTTCTTCCTACTAAAGTGTATGGCAAGATTGTGATACATCAGAATTATTATCTGATGAAAGAGCATGATTTGAAGGGAATTCATATTGATAATCCTGATGCCCCTGTTCCTGATGGTTTCAAGAGACACATTTCTCGCAGTACTAATAGAATCAGCGACCTGAAGGGATTTAAGAAAGAGTGCGATTATGTGATGCTTCATTCGCTTTTTGATTCTCTGCATGATGATATAAAGGCATCCCTTACAACAGATGAAATACAAGAGGCTCGTCGTGCTGGGTTGATAGACAAACACGTCTATGCCCTCGGTGGTATGAGTCTCGAAAACGTGCAGCAGGCGAAAGATATGGGATTCGGCGGAGTTGTGATTTGTGGCGATTTGTGGAATAGGTTTAGCATACAGCACGAAATAAACTTCCATGAGTTGATAAGTCATTTTAGGAAATTGAAAAAAGTAATCAGTTAACATAACGATATATGGCAAAGAAATCTTCTATTAAGATTGACCCAGAAAAGATGGCTGGGTTTATGGTTTTCTCTGGTACAGCAACCCGTTATCTGGCAGAAAAAATATGCAAGAGCCTCGGTTGCCCTTTGGGAAATATGGTAATGACAAAATTCAGCGATGGTGAGTTCGCTGTAAGTTTTGAGGAGACAATTCGCGGTCGCGATATTTTCTTGGTTCAGAGCACCTTCCCTAATTCAGACAACCTGATGGAGTTGTTGCTGATGATTGATGCAGCAAAGCGTGCTTCTGCCAAGACCATCAATGCCGTAATACCTTATTTCGGTTGGGTTCGTCAGGATCGTAAGGATAAGCCACGTGTCAGCATTGGCGCAAAACTTGTTGCCGACCTATTGAGCGTTGCAGGCATCGACCGCCTTATCACGATGGATTTGCATGCCGACCAGATACAGGGTTTCTTCGATGTGCCTGTTGACCATCTGTATGGCTCTGGTGTCATACTCCCATATATCGAAAGCCTTAAGTTGAAGGACCTGGTTATTGCCAGCCCTGACGTCGGTGGTGCTAAGCGTGCAAAGAGTTATGCCAAGTATCTCGATTGCCCATTGGTATTGTGCAATAAGACTCGTGCTCGTGCCAATGTAGTGTCTGAGATGCAGATTATTGGCGATGTGGAAGGCAAGGATGTTTTTATCGTTGACGATATGGTAGATACCGCAGGAACCATTACCAAAGCAGCTGATATCATGAAGGAGGCAGGAGCAAAGACTGTCCGTGCATGTGCCAGCCACTGTGTCATGTCAGGACCTGCAAGCGAGAGAGTACAGAATTCTGCTCTGGAGGAGATAATCTTTACAGACTCCATTCCTTATTCCAACAGATGCGCAAAGGTGAAACAGCTCAGCGTCGCTGATATGTTTGCTGAAACCATCAGAAGGTGTATCAACAACGAAAGTATCTCATCACAATACATTATCTAACGCATAGGAGAGAGAACAGAACGTGGGGAGACTTAACTCTATATGGGATTATATCGCTCGGCATAAGTACCTGATTACTATTACGCTGGGTGTACTGATTATTGGCGTACTCGATGAGAACAGCGTCATGCGTTTGGTTTCATTGAATATGAAAATCGATGAAGCCAACGAGACACTGGAGGAATATGTTGAACAGTACAAGAGCGATTCAGCAAAGATACATGAGTATGAAACATCTGTCAGCGGTGTGCGTCGTATTGCTCGTGAGAAGTTTTTCATGAAGCAGGATAATGAAGACGTTTATGTACTGAGTACAGATAGAGAAGCCGAGAAAGAGCATGAAAGAGTTAAGTAGAAATCAGCAAATCATTATGGCAATCGGTGCTACGCTGATGGTCATCGGGGTAGGGTGTTTTGTCTTTGGTTTCATGCCCAAGTTTTTTTCCGTTGTCTTTATGGTCGGAGCTGTATGCTTTGCCATTATGCAGATGATACAGGCCTCTTATGATGACGGAAAGAGTATTACCCTTCGCAGGTTGAAGAGAATAATGATAATCGGTGATGTATGCTTCATATTGGCAGGACTCCTGATGCTCGAAAATTCTTTTATGGTACTTTATAAGTTCCTCTCGTGGGAAACTTGGCTGAAATACTGCTGGAACAACTGGGTTATCCTTCTGCTCGTTGCAGCTATTTTGGAACTCTATACCTCACATAGAATATCCAGTGAACTGAAAAAGAACAATTGATGAGAAAACTTTCTACCTTATTATATTATGTAGTAATTACAGTATGCCTCATGGCATGCTCACAATATAGTGTTGTCGGCTCATCGGACTTGAGTGACATCGATGGCAGAACACTTTATCTTAAGACCATAGGCCTTGACTCTTTGACAGCTGTCGATTCCTGCAGTGTTGTGCATGGTAAGTTCAAGTTCTCAGGCTCTCTCGATTCTATTCGTGTCGTAACCCTTTGCATAGATAATTTGCCCATCCTTCCTGTCGTATTGGAGGAAGGAGAGGTTCGTGTGACACTCAATGACCAAAAGCAAGAGAGCAAAGGAACGCCTCTTAACGATAGTCTCACAGCCTTCAATAAGCGTTATGAAGCGCTGATGAGTCAATTCGAGGATTTGGAGCATACACAGAATCAGGGATATATGAATGGTGAGAATATGGATTCCATCAATGTCATTCTCGCGACAAAACAGCGTCAGCTCCTTGTGAAGGAGGATGAATTGGTAACATCATTCATCTCTGCAAATTTCGACAATTGCCTTGGTCCCTATGTCTTCCAGCTGGCAACCAGCAATTATAGGTATCCTGTTCTGGTACCTTGGATTGAAGCCCTGATGGCAAAAGCTTCGCAGAAGTTTAAGGATGCTCCATATGTGAAGGAATATATGGGTGTTGCGAAGCAGAATCAGGATATTATGACAGGTGTGAAATGAAGACGCTGATTAAGGATGGTACCATCGTCAATGAGGGAGTGCAGCAGAAGGCTGACATTCTTGTCATCGACGACAGAATAGCCTCTGTTCTTCCCTGTGGCACCGCTGCTGATTACGATAATGTCATTGACGCAACGGATTGCTATGTCCTTCCTGGCATTATAGATACCCATGTTCATTTTCGTGAGCCTGGCTTGACTCATAAGGCTGATATGCAGTCTGAAAGTCTTGCGGCGCTTGCTGGTGGTGTCACATCCGTTTTCGAGATGCCTAATACGCAACCTCAGACAACGACGCTGGCAGCATGGGAAGACAAGATGCAGATGGCGCAGAGCAGAATGCATGTCAATTATGCATTCTTTCCTGGTGCTACGAATGATAATCTCGAAGAGTTACGGCATTTTGATGTTCATAAGATTCCTGGCATAAAGCTCTTTATGGGTTCCAGTACAGGAAATATGCTTGTCGATAAGGAACAAGCCCTTGATGGCATATTCTCCCTTGCATGTGAGATGTCGCTGCCCTTGATGGCACATTGTGAAGACACTACTCTCATCAATCAGCATGCACAGTATTATAAGCAGCTGACGGGTTCCGACGACCCTGATGTGAAGCTTCATCCCCTCATTCGTGATGAAGAAGCCTGCCTGCAATCCACAGAACTTGCTGTGCGCCTTGCCCATAAGCATGATACACATCTTCATGTAGCACATATCTCTACACAGAAGGAATTGTCTCTTCTTGGGGGCAATATTACCGGAGAGGCTACAGTAGCCCATCTGCTGTTCTCCGTACCCGATTACTGCACTCTTGGGACACGCATCAAATGCAATCCGGCAGTAAAGACAACCCTCGATCGTGACGCACTCCGTAAAGCACTCTCTGACGGCACTATCACTACTGTTGCCACCGATCATGCTCCTCATATCCTTGCAGAGAAACAGGGTGGGGCACTGAAAGCTATGTCAGGTATGCCGATGGTGCAGTTCTCTCTTGTGTCAATGCTTTCATTAGTCGATGAGGGAGTGCTGACTATTGAGCAGTTGGTGAAGCTGATGTGTCATAATCCTTCGCAGTTGTTCAAAATCCGCGAACGTGGTTTCCTCCGTGAAGGATACAAGGCAGATATCGTTATTGTAAAGCGCTTTGACACTCCGTGGACTCTTGACAGCAGCAAGATAAAAAGTAAGTGTGGCTGGAGTCCCCTCGAAGGGCGGCAGTTCCATTGGTCGGTAGTTGAGACTCTCGTCAATGGCGCAAGTGGTGTTGATGCACAGAAAAACTTTGGACAGCCCATAGAATTCAGATGATATATAAGATTTATCAGATATGTGTTTTGGCTCCGGTGGTGGTAATCGTTTCTGCATGGGCAGGCACCACGATGGCTGTGATGTGCAGCATCTCGCGTCATCCCGACTGGTGGAGCACTTTTGCCTCCAGATGGTGGGCTCGCATCATCCTTGCTGCAGCCCTCATCCCTGTAGAGGTGAAGGGTAGGGAGCACATCGTTAGAGATGAGTCATATATCTATGCTGCAAACCATCAGGGAGCCTTCGATATATTCCTTGTCTGCGGCTATCTCAATGTCCCTTTCCGCTGGATGATGAAGCGTGCCCTTGAGAAAGTTCCATTCCTCGGATGGGGATGCAAGCATGCTGGTTATGTTTTTGTTGATAACAGTAATCCGGGTGAGTCACGCCGTACCTATCGTGAAGCAGAGCAGATACTGCTCTCAGGCATGAGCCTTATGATGTTTCCGGAAGGTTCCCGCACCCGAACCGGCAACCTTATGCCATTCAGAAAAGGTGCTTTCGCCCTTGCTGACGAGATGCATATCCCTGTTGTGCCGATGACTATAAATGGCAGCTATGCAATACTCCCTAAAGGCGAAAAAATTAAATTCATAAAGCGCCATAAGCTCACCCTCACCATCCATAAGCCCATATATCTCGACAATTCTGACGCCCTTCGTGAAGAATGCTATCGCTGCATCCTCAGCGACCTAAAAGAGTAGTAATTATAAAGTACATGAAAGATATGGTTGACAAAGAATTAAGAGAACGTATCATAGCGATGATTCATCGCGAGGTTGTGCCAGCCATTGGCTGTACCGAACCTATGTGTGTAGCATTGTGTACGGCGAAGGCTACCGAGAGGTTGGGCTGCCGTCCCGAGAATATAGAGGCATTGCTGAGTGCGAATATCTTGAAGAATGCTATGGGTGTAGGCATCCCTGGAACGGGAATGCTTGGCCTGCCTATTGCCATCGCCTTGGGAGCCATCATCGGCAAGAGTGACTATCAGCTGGAGGTGCTCAAGGACTTGACACCAGAGACACTCGAAGAAGGAAAGCAGTTTATTTCTGAGAACCGTATCTCAATTAAACAGAAGGAAGGTATCAGTGAGAAGCTATACGTGGAAATCACCTGTTCTGCCGGCGATAAGAAGGCTTCGGCTATCATTGCAGGTGGGCATACACGGTTTATAGATAGCGAGGCGTGTTTGTCTATCTCAACTGCTAAAACAAACGCAGCTGACAGCGCAGATGTTCCTCTAAATCTCCGCCTCGTGTACGATTTTGCCACTTCTGCTCCATTGGATGAAATCAGTTTTATCTTGGAAGCACGCACCTATAATATGAATGCTGCCCGTGATGCGCTGAAGGGCAACTACGGCCACAACCTCGGCAAGAGCATAGAACGTCCGCTGTCGAAAGGCATCTTTGGCGATAGCATCTATTGTCACATTATCTCCCGGACGGCGTCGGCATGCGATGCCCGCATGGGTGGGGCAATGATACCTGTCATGTCAAACAGCGGCAGCGGCAATCAGGGCATCTGTGCCACCAATCCCGTCTGTGTCTATGCCAAGGAAAATGAGAATACCGAAGAGGAACTCATTCGCGCTCTGATGCTCAGTCACCTGACAGCCATATATATCAAGCAGTCGTTAGGAAAGCTGTCGGCCCTGTGCGGTTGTGTGGTAGCCAGCATCGGAAGCAGCTGTGGCATCACCTATCTGATGGGTGGCGACTACAATCGCATTTGTGCTTCGGTGAAGAATATGGTTGCCAATCTGACGGGCATGATATGTGACGGAGCAAAGCCCTCATGCTCCCTGAAGATAACCTCCGGCGTCTCTACCGCCCTGCTGTCAGCGCTGCTGGCTATGGAGGGCAAGTGTGTCAGTTCGTCGGAAGGTATCGTTGATGACGATGTGGACAAGAGTATCCATAACCTGACCAGTATCGGAGCAGATGCTATGTGCATGACCGATGACATGATACTAAACATCATGACATCAAAAGATAATAACTAAAATAAACATTAAAAAAAACATCAGACATGAAAACAGCACGCATTTCATCTACATTAATTGCTCTGTTCTTCTTTATGATTGGAGTACAGGCACAGTCAATCTTAGAGACAACAGTGTTCGAAGCCCCCAAGAAGTTAGTATGTCCAACAAGTGAGTGGGTGAACATCCGCGCACGTCCCAGCACCTCTGCCCCAAAGGCAAAAAACAAGTGGGGTTACGAAATGGGAGCTGACAATCATACCCTGCTGGCTGTGGAAGAAGAAAATCAAGGATGGTATCGCATTGGCAAAGACCAGTGGATAAGCAAGTCAGTAGCCAAGCCCGTTCAGCCCAAGCCTATTACCGACAAAATGATGAACCGATTCTTCGGTTGGAGCGCAGGCTATGATGACTGGGGCGAATGGACTGTCTCCCCTGCGGGCAAGATGGGCTACTATCTCTACATGAGTGGAAACTCGCTGCGTCTGGGTAAGATGGTGGGCAATGTACTTGTGTTCAAGTACTGCCTCAGTATAGACAACGTCTATATCAGTGAGAAACCCGAAGAGGCTAAGAAATTCAACATCGAAGTCAATTCCTATGACGGCGAATTGCGTTGTACCTTCACCGTTGGTATGAACTACACCCGCGAGATGAAGCACGCCCAACTGACCGACCGCTTCATCAATCTGCAGTTGTTTAACGACAAGGTGTTGGAACGTCTGTTCAAGGACAAGATTGAGAAGAACGAGACCGACTATCTCTACATCACCAGCGACCTGCTGAGTGGCGAATATGAGAATTACGAACTGGGATAAAATAAAAAAAAACTCGCAACACGATGAGAAGACTGCTCACTCTGTTACTGTTCATAGCAGCCATCAATGCTTTTCCCCAAAATACGAACCCCATTGGACTAAGTGTTTATGACTTTGTCTTTAAGTTTGATGAAAAGAAACCTGATTTGACAGAAGATGGCTTTGCAGTACAATACCTTCTGCAAGGTGCTACATTCTGCGGGTTCAATGACTATGACTTCAAATTCAGCATCTGGTGCGAGAAGGACCCCAAAAACCCTGTTTACCCGGATGGCTATGTTACCGACTGGAGCAAGCTGCAGCAAATCACCTTTGCTGTCAGCCCCCGCTTTAAAAACGACTTTTATGTGGTGACGGCTCCTGAAAAGGCGACCAGTGACCTCACCATAACCAAGGAGCTAAAGCGCTCAGTAACATGGAGGGGAGGATTTTACATCTACATGTATAACTCTCTCTTTGAAAGCCTGGCACCAAAAGACCTCACTGAGATGCGCTTCTATCTGCGCTACGAAATAGACTTTCATTCACAAGAAGGCAATGCACATCTCACTAATGGCCACAGAGGCGAAAGGACAGCAAGCGTCATTTGGAAGAACAGCAAATACAAACTTGCAGTTAAGAGCTGGCTGACAGAGGTAAAAGGCTCGGAGGGAAATGACGGCGGAGAGACAGAGAACGGCTACAACCTGAACTTCGATTTTCCTTATCATCCCGTCAATATGCCCTTCGAGGTTACAATATCCTTCTGGCGCGAGAAAGACCCGCTTCATCCGCTCTACAGCAACGACGTGATAGACGACTTCAAGATGATGGATATGATGCAGTTCACCCAGTCAACCAAATACCCCAACATCATCGGAGCCACCTGGCACAACGAGGAGGACTACGAGATGGTTTCGGAATACTCCGTGCAGAAAAACGAATGGAAGCCCTTCTCTATTTTTCTGCCCGATGTGCTATTCCAGAGCTTCGACCCTCCATACATACCTGATGACGTTGAAGAGGTGCCGGTACGCTACTACATCACCTACCACCTGTCCTTCGGCGGCGACTACGTTAGTAGCGAACAGCGAAAACTCCCATGGGTGGGGTGGAAATATACCAAACCATACACGCAAAAAGTAGAAAATATTGACACTATTAATCTTGGAGGTTTGTTCGATGAAGAGTGCACCCACGACTTCCGGTTAATACATGACCCAATTATGTACGTTCATAAGCTCCCTACACCGGAGCCGCCACAGCAACCGGAGCCGCCACAGCCGCCTCGCAAACACGTTTGCTACTACTACCTCTGGCATACCCCGAGATGCTCCATCTCACCCGAGTATGTGTACGTTGATGTCAATATACTACCCGATGAGTTCTATTTCGAAGCGGCACAGCACAAGAGCCTTTTCGTACGCAATATCGAAGACCGCCACATCTGCAAGTCCACTGCAGTAGAGGGACTTTGGGCGGCGATGTTCCCCGAACAGGAGGTAAGTCGTGGGTACTCCTCCGACGACAACACCCCTCTGAGCCACATGAACTTAGAACAAGCCAAAGAACTGATGAGCCGCATGAATGATTATGCTAAACACAAGCGACTGCCTTGGGAATTTAGTGTGGCTACGGCATATGAGGCAAAACATGCCGGGCTGGAGTTCAAAGAGACTGGCGATGAAGACGATGAGGCATTTACTGCCGACGGATGTTTCTACATCACTGCACAAAGCACTCAGATTCCTACGGCGAAGCGAACGACCTTCAACTACAAAGTCTTCACAGACTACTCGTTCTATTGTCGTTTCCCCAACTGCACTACTAAATCATCATCAGCATATCCTAACCATCAACATCGCAACACCGAACGCGCGGCCCAAAGGGCATGCGAAAGCAATGAAAACTGGTGCAACATGCGCAATAAGGAAACCGAGGCCAACTTAGCCAAACTGAAGCAGCAGTCCCCTTCGGGCGGAGATGACGAAACACCGGAAGCCCAGCCAACTTACATCTGGTACGTGAAAGATGTTTCCTACGAGAAATGCGCCAAATGCGACGAACACAGGAACGGCTCTGATGTCGTTACGCTCAAATCCTTCACCACCAAAGAGAAGGCCGAACAATACCTCAATACACTGAAATAACTTTTCTTGTGGGAAGTTTTAGTAATAAAAACGTGCAACTCAACATTGGGCTGCACGTTTTAACTTATTGAGAACTGGAATTATCTTCCATCAGCTATCACTTCGCTAACCACAGACCTGCCCCTGTGTTCCACAAAAAAACGTCCAATATCTACAAAAAATCACTCATTTTTTATAAAATTTTGATGAAAATGGGCTTTCTAAAAATTACTACTTTTATAGGAAAAACAATCAATTTTAAGTAAAAAATGGCATTTTTTTCAGTATAATATTGTCTTTCTTCTTGCGGAGCGGGGGCATATTACTTCTTATGAATAATGCAAAAGCATCATTCGCTACTTATTGAAGATCAACACTTTATGAGACTTGTATATGATAGTCAATACCCCAAAGTGCTACAGTGCTACAGTTAGAATTCCGCATACCGCATCCCCCCCAAATAGGCCTATATTTATATTATATATATATAATATAAATATAGAAGTTCTGTTTACCCATACAGAGTAGGTGTTTTTGAACTGCAACACTGCAACACTGCAACAGAATCGACCTCTAAAAACTAGAGCGTGCTTTTTTGCGTGCTTTTTTTCGAAAATAATTCGTATAGTTGTGAAAAAATGAGTAATTTTGTATCGTGAAAATAAGAACTGAAAAAAGTTCTTCCTCGGACAAAATCCATCGCGTCGGCCGATGCGCAAAATTTCTTCCGCCGACAAAATAAAATCACCTCTACTGGAACGACCAGCAGTAAGTGAAGGAAAGGTTGAAAAATTGCAATCCCTAAGGGAAAAAAATAGAGAAAAAGCGTTCTTTAAAATACTGATACAAATTAACTCTTGAGAGTAAAAGCTGTACTTTTCCAGTTAGGGAACAAAAAACGTGCAGCCCGATGTTGAGCTGCACGTAGTAACCTATTGAGAATTGGAAATTATCTTACTTTACCTCCTCGAAGTCTGCATCCTGAGCGTTGTTCTGTGCTGATGAGGAGCCTGTGCCTTGGTTAGCCTGGCCGTCGGTAGCACCATTCTGTGCACCGCCCATATCTGGACCTGCCTGTGCACCTGGCTGAGCGCCTGCCTGATACATCTTCTGTGAAGCTGCCTGCATGACGTTGTTGAGCTCTGCTGTAGCAGCATCGATGGCTGCAAGGTCTTGTGCCTTGTGAGCATCCTTCAGCTTCTGGATGGCTGCCTCGATAGCTGGCTTGTCTTCTGCAGGGATCTTGTCGCCATTGTCCTTGAGGAAGTTCTCGGTAGAGAATATCATAGAGTCTGCCTGATTGAGTTTGTCAATCTTTTCACGCTCCTTCTTGTCGTTCTCGGCATTCTGCTCTGCCTCTGCCTTCATGCGGTTGATTTCCTCTTCTGACAGACCACTTGATGCCTCGATGCGGATTTGCTGTTCCTTGCCTGTTGCCTTGTCCTTTGCGCTTACGTTAAGGATACCGTTGGCATCGATATCGAATGTTACCTCAATCTGTGGCACACCACGACGTGCTGGTGCTATGCCTTCGAGGTTGAACTGACCGATAGACTTGTTCTGTGATGCCATAGGACGCTCGCCCTGAAGCACGTGGATAGTAACGGCTGTCTGGTTATCTACGGCTGTAGAGAAGGTCTCAGACTTCTTGCAAGGGATGGTAGAGTTGGCGTCGATAAGCTTTGTCATCACACCGCCCATTGTTTCGATACCGAGGGTAAGAGGTGTTACGTCGAGAAGTACGATATCACCAACGCCGCTTTCCTTGTTGAGGATGGCACCCTGGATAGATGCACCTACTGCTACTACCTCGTCTGGGTTAACACCCTTTGAAGGCTCCTTGCCGAAGTAGTTCTTCACGAGAGTCTGAACTGCTGGGATACGGCTTGAACCACCTACGAGGATTACCTCGTCAATCTCAGATGTCTGCAGACCTGCGTCACGCATTGCATTCTGACAAGGTACGAGACATGCCTGGATGAGGTCGTGAGCGAGCTGCTCGAACTGTGCACGTGTGAGAGTCTTCACGAGGTGCTTTGGCACACCACCTTCTGCTGAGATATAAGGAAGGTTGATTTCTGTAGAAGTAGAGCTTGAGAGTTCTATCTTTGCCTTCTCGGCAGCCTCCTTCAAGCGCTGCATTGCCATTGGGTCCTTCGTGAGGTCAATGCCTTCGTCAGCCTTGAAACCGTTAGCCAGCCAGTCGATGATTACCTGGTCGAAGTCGTCACCGCCAAGGTGTGTGTCACCATTAGTAGAAAGTACTTCAAAGACACCACCACCAAATTCGAGGATAGAGATATCGAAGGTACCACCACCAAGGTCGAAGACAGCAATCTTCATGTCCTTGTTTGCCTTGTCAACACCATAAGCCAGAGCTGCTGCTGTAGGCTCGTTAACGATACGCTGTACGTTAAGACCTGCAATCTGACCTGCCTCCTTTGTAGCCTGACGCTGTGAGTCAGAGAAGTATGCTGGTACTGTGATAACGGCATCTGTAACCTCCTGACCAAGGTAGTCTTCTGCTGTCTTCTTCATCTTCTGAAGTACCATAGCAGAGATTTCCTGTGGAGTATATTTACGACCATCGATATCTACGCGTGGATAACCATTCTCGTTTACAACGGTATATGGTACGCGAGTAGCCTCTTTGGCAGACTGCTCGTAGGTCTCACCCATGAAACGCTTGATAGAGAAGACGGTGTTCTTTGGATTGGTGATAGCCTGACGCTTAGCAGGATCACCGACTTTACGCTCGCCATCTTTTACAAAGCCGATTACTGACGGAGTGGTGCGCTTACCTTCTGAGTTTGCAATAACCACTGGTTCGTTGCCTTCAAATACTGCAACACAGGAGTTTGTTGTTCCTAAATCAATTCCAATAATTTTACCCATAGTTGTATAATTTTTTTAGTTTAACTTCAATTTGTGAATTTCTTACACCTTTTTATATAACAAGTGGTGTGCCACGCAAATTCTTTCGGCAAAAGGTGTGCCAAAAGTGTCATATTGGCACAAAAATGTTCTGCCACGAAAAAAAATCTCAAAAAAATTTGGTTTTTTAAGGAAAAGTTACTACCTTTGCACCCGAAAACAAAAAGTATTGGGATATGGTGTAATGGTAACACTGCAGATTCTGGTCCTGCCTTTCCTGGTTCGAGTCCGGGTATCCCAACAAAAAAAGACCTCAAGCATTTGCCTGAGGTCTCTTTTTTTATATTAACTTTAAACTATAAACTTTAACCGTTAACCGTTAACCGTTATCACACAAGGTGTGCTATGAGTTCTTCCTTGTCGCCTGGCAGCATGTCGATGACAGGAATCTCGATCATGGTGTAGCAACCTGGCTGCTGCTTGAGAGAAGCGCGTGCCACATTGACAAGCACCTGTGCTGTGAGGGCAGGGTTATTAATCTTCATATTGAACTCAAAGAGCTGGTTGTGAGTCTTACCGCTGACACCTTTACGGGTGAGGTTTACTCCGTGACCTACGTCATTGAGAGCATCAACGCTGTCAACAGCGAAGACATGTGTCTCGTCATTAGCGAAGTATGGATCGGCCTTGATAGCCTTTGTTACTTCTTCGAGCTTTGCGCCTTCCTCAAGTTCTACATATACCATACGGCGATGTATGCCTTCACCGACAGGGATTGTCATAGAGAGTGCATCCTTGACGCCTGCCTTAGAGCGGACACATACAGAGTGGCCCATAGAACGACCAGGACCGAAGTTGGTGTATGAGAGTCCCTTTGGTGCGAGGCTCTGCATGAGAGTACGCACGATAGAGTCAGAACCTGGATCCCAGCCGGCAGAGATAACAGCAACAGTGCCATTCTTCTGACATACTGGCATGAGGGCACGACGATAGTCGATTATAGAGGTGTGGATATCGAAAGAGTCAACGGTATTGATGCCGAGAGCAAGAATCTTCTCAGCATATTCCTGACATGAGCGGGTAGGGGTAGCGAGAATGGCTACATCAACATCCTTGAGTTCTGTGATGTCCTTAACAACAGCGTATGGGGCGAGCTCTGCAGGCTTATTCTCTGCTCCATTGCGACGTACTACGCCTGCTATTTCAAAATCTTCACTGGCTTCGAGAGCCTCAATAGTAAATTTTCCGATGTTGCCGTAACCTACGACGGCTGCTCTAATCTTTTTCATAGTTTTGAAATTTGATTTGTTTTTGTTGGTTGTGTTGTTATATATAATTTCTTAAGTTGTTACATTAATTTTTAAACGAATGTATAGGAGCAGGAATTCTACCTCCACGATTGATGAAACGGTCGCATGCGAAGGTGTTGACCGGCATTATTGGTGCATAACCGAGGAGTCCACCGAATTCAACTGTATCTCCGACAGTCTTTCCGATAACAGGGATTATGCGGACAGCTGTTGTCTTTTGGTTTACCATACCGATAGCAGCCTCGTCAGCAATGATGCCTGATATAGTAGTTGCTTTCGTATCGCCAGGGATGGCAATCATATCAAGACCTACGGAACATACACATGTCATAGCCTCAAGTTTCTCGATGGTGAGGGCTCCAGCATGCACAGCATCTATCATGCCCTGATCTTCTGAAACAGGGATAAAGGCACCAGAGAGTCCTCCCACATAGCTTGATGCCATTACACCACCTTTCTTTACTTGGTCATTAAGCATTGCGAGAGCTGCTGTAGTACCTGGCGCTCCTGCATGTTCCACACCTATGCAGCGCAGGATGTCTGCCACAGAGTCACCAATGGCAGGAGTAGGGGCAAGAGAGAGGTCTATGATGCCGAATGGCACACCAAGACGTGCTGATGCCTCTTGTGCTACCAATTGTCCAACACGCGTAATCTTGAAGGCTGTCTTCTTGATTGTCTCGCAAAGAACCTCAAAATTGGCAAGGCCATCGGGCTTTGCGTGTTTATCCATCTGTTCAAGGGCGTATTTTACCACTCCCGGGCCTGATACTCCGACATTTATGATGGCATCAGCCTCGCTGACACCATGAAAGGCACCAGCCATAAAGGGATTATCGTCAGGAGCATTACAGAGCACAACGAGTTTGGCACATCCGAGGGAGTCCTGTGTCTTGGTATATTCTGCTGTCTGGAGAATTATCTCACCCATCAGTTTTACGGCATCCATATTGATGCCTGTCTTGGTAGAACCCACATTGATGGAAGAGCAGATGCGCTCAGTCTCTGCCAATGCCTGTGGGATGGAGCGGATGAGGAGTTCATCACTCTTCGTCATTCCTTTGGAAACGATGGCAGAATAACCTCCAAGGAAGTTTACTCCCACTTCCTTTGCTACTTTATCGAGAGTCTTTGCTATCTTGACATAGTCAGCAGGAATCTTACAGCAAGCACTACCTACCAAAGAGATAGGAGTAATAGAAATGCGCTTGTTGACAATAGGGATGGCAAACTCACGGGAAATGGCTTCACCAGTGGAAACCAGATTGCTTGCCAGAGTTGTTATCTTCTTATAGATATTGTCGCAGGTGGTCTGTAAATCGCTGTCAGCACAACCGAGGAGGTTGATGCCCATAGTGATGGTGCGGACATCGAGATTCTCCTGCTCGATCATCTTATTGGTTTCGAGTACCTCTGAGATGTTTATCATAGAAATCCTTAATTATCAGATGCGATGCATCTTATCAAAAATATCTTCGAGCTGGCATTTTACCTGTACTCCCATCTCTTCTCCTATTTTGGAGAGGTCGGCAGAAACCTTGTCGAAGGTGGTGTTACACTTTGACATATCAACAATCATCATCATATTGAAGTATTCCTGAACGATGGTTTGTGAAATGTCGAGAATATTGATTTGTTTCTCTGAGAGGTATGTGCATACCTTTGCTATGATGCCGACGGTATCTTTTCCGACGACAGTTATAATTGCGCGTGTCATTGTAGAGTGTATGAAGAACTACCATCGAAGCAGTGGGTGCATACTTTGCACTTAGGCAATCCGATGGCGGAAATAATTGTTTCGAGTTTTGAGAATTTTAAACTGTCGATATTCAGACGCTTGGCTATCTCGTTTACCATACGATTATATTCGGGAGAGTCTGTCTTAGCATATCTCTTCAGCGTCTCTTCTGGGATACTGATATCCTCTGCCGTCTCAGCATCTGCCAACATAGTAGCATGGTCGGAATTGGTTTCCAAGTCTTTGATGACGCGACGGGCAATAAGTTCCAGTATATTCTTAGAAGCGGAGAAATTAACGAATGGACAGCTCCAGATTAGTGGCGGGCATGCTATGCGCATGTGAACTTCGCGTGCTCCCAATTCCTTGAGTACCTTCGTGTTCTCGCGTAATTGTGTACCTCTGACGATTGAGTCGTCGCAGAAGAGGCATCTCTTTCCCTGCAGCATTGCCTTGTTGGGGATGAGCTTCATCTTGGCTACGAGGTTACGCATCTCCTGATTGGCAGGCATAAAGGAACGTGGCCAGGTAGGAGTATATTTGCTGATGCAGCGCTGATAAGGCACTTTGTGACCAGCAGCATATCCCGTAGCCATTCCAAGACCAGAGTCAGGTATGCCGCCAGCATTGTCAACTTCTGTATCATCTTCCTGTCCCATAACATAGCCTGTGGTATAACGCATCTCTTCTACGTTTTTACCTTCATAGATAGAGGTAGGGAAACCATAGTATATCCATAGGAAAGAGCATATCTGCATATTCTCCTCAGCTTTGCGGAGCACTTCCATTCCGTCGGCAGTAAGACGTACTATCTCGCCAGGACCAACGAAGTATTCAATATCGAAGCCGAGGTTAGGGAAGGCAGAAGACTCTGACGTAGCAGCCATAGCGCCCTCTTTCTTACCGATGATGATTGGGGTGCGGCCCCAGAAATCGCGTGCAGCTATTATCTCCGTATCTGTAAGAATGAGCATTGAGCATGAGCCTTTGACGGTCTTATAGACGTTCTCAATGCCATCGACGAATGTCTTGCCCTTGATGATAAGCTGGCCAACGAGTTCCGTAGGATTGATGCGTCCGGAAGAAAATTCTGTCAGAACTTTTCCTGAACTAAGCAACTCTTCAGCTATTTCTTCCATGTTGTTGACCTTTCCGACTGTAACAATGGCAAAGCGTCCGAGATGAGAATTCATCAGCAGAGGCTGGGCGTCAGTATCGCTAATAACACCGATACCTTTTTCACCAAAGAATTTCGGCAGGTCTTCTTCAAAGCGTGTGCGGAAATATGTGTTCTGGAGGTTGTGTATAGAGCGCTTAAATCCTCCTGTTTCCACGCTATATGTTGCCATACCACCACGCTTGGTGCCAAGGTGTGATTGATAATCTATGCCATAGAAAAGTTCTTCTACGCAACGTTTGTTTTGAATAGTTCCAAAAAAGCCACCCATTGATGTAAATAGAGATTGTTATCCGTATATAATTTTACCTGTTTCCTTGTCTGTGTTTTCAGGAATGAATGATTTATTGTACTGTGTCATACCTCTGAGTGACATACCCATGTTGCTGAATCCTCCATCGTGGAAGAGAGTTTGCATAGTAACCTTTCTTGTGAGGTCGGAGAATAGCGTTATGGTATAGTCAGCACAATCGTCAGCAGAGGCATTGCCCAGTGGTGACATACGGTCAGCGAAGTCGAGCATACCGTCGAAACCCTTTATGCCGCCGCCAGCGGTAGTGAGGGTAGGAGACTGAGAGATACAGTTTACTCGAACATGCTTTTCGCGACCATAGATATATCCGAAGGAACGTGTGATGGACTCAAGAAGAGCTTTAGCATCTGCCATATCGTTATATCCGAAGAATGTGCGATGGCTGGCTACATAGGTGAGTGCTACAATAGAGCCCCATTCAGAAATGGCATCCAGCTTCTTTGCCACCTGTATCATCTTGTGGAAAGAAATAGCAGAGATGTCGAGAGTCTTATCCAGGAATCCGTAGTCAAGGTCGTCGTAAGTGCGCTTCTTACGCATATTCATAGACATTGCACAAGAATGGAGAACAAAATCTATCTTGCCTCCGAGAGCTTTCTGGGCTTCTGTAAACAGATTTGTGAGATCTTCTATGCTTGTAGCATCAGCAGGAATTACTGTGGCATTGGTCTTTTCTGCCAATTCCTTTAGTGTTCCCATACGGATAGCTACCTCTGTGTTTGTTAATACGATTTTGGCACCTTCTTCATAAGCACGTTCTGCTACCTTCCATGCTATGGATTGGTCGTTAAGAGCTCCAAAGATGATGCCACGCTTTCCTTTCAATAAGTTATATGCCATAGTGCGTATGTGTATTGTAATTTAAATACTGGGCGCAAAGGTACAAAAACACTAACTAGTTAGTGCAAGTAGAAAAGTTTTTTTGTGTGCGCGTACAATATTTTGTAGTTTTCTTCTTATTTTTCATTTTTTTTTTGTACCTTTGAGCCCTAAAGTATGTTTCAATACCGTATTATAGATAACCTTGACCTTAGTCCTGAGGAAATAGAAGAACTGATAAACTCTCTTCCAGAATGGAGAAGAGAGGAGGCAAAGAAGTTCAAGCGTATTCAGGGGCAAAAAGAGAATGCTATGGCATATGACTTGCTTAGGAAAATGCTTGGATATGAACCGTATTTTGAATATGGCTCGCATGGGAAGCCTTATTCAAGTAAGAGTGAGAAATGTTTTAACATTGCTCATTGTAAGAATGCCATAGGGGTTATAATCGGCGATAAAGAAGTAGGCATTGATGTAGAGTGTATGGGACGTTATAAGTCCAATCTAGCAGAATATGCCATGAGTGAGGCAGAACTGAAAGAAATAGAAGAGGATGGAGACAAAGCCTTTACTATGTTATGGACAAAGAAGGAGGCACTGTTAAAACTGACGGGAGAGGGCATTGTTGATGACCTTAAGAATGTACTCACCTCTGAAAGAATGAATAATGTAAAAATAATAAGTGGATATGATGAAGAAAAACAATATGCATGGAGTGTTGCCTATACTAATGATGATGGTAATGGTGATGCTGACGGGATGCTCTAATGACGATGACTATCGTGCACCTTATACTCCAGATACTTCATGTGATTTCTCCTTCACGTATAAAGACGGTACCAGAGGCGATGTCTATATCGTTCAGCAACACACAAAGGGTAGCAACGGATTCCCTGTTGTGATAATGGGTGATGGATTTAGTCAGAAAGATATTGATGATGGAGAATATAAAGAGGCTGTCAGCAATGCTATCAAAGCATTGACAATGCAAAAGCCAATGAAGGATTTGGTCGAGTATCTCGATATCTATAGTGTTGTTGTCGTTTCAGAGGAAAGTGGTATCGACTATAATAAGCATAATACAGCATTCAAGACATATCTTGAGAGCAAAGAAAATACTAACGTAATAGGTGATACTACCAAGATTCGTATTTTCACATATTGCTCACTAAGAGAGGATTTAAATCGTTTCCATAATGCTTTGACCATTATGCTGCTTAATTCTGCAGATTATGCAGGAGTGACCCTTATGTCAATAGATACGACTGTTGTTGATACAATACCACAAGGATGGTCTTTGTCCTTCATCCCTGCCTATGCTACAGTATCTAATGGTGAGAATGTGTTTAATGAACTCGTTTTGCATGAGGCAGTGGGGCACGGCATAGGAAAACTGGGTGATGAATATTGGTACAATAAACCTCTCCAAAAACAAAAAGAGGATACTGTTTTTTATAAGCAAAGCAGAAAATCCGGATGCTTGACAAACATAAAATATTTTCATAATGAAGAAACTGGCTCATGGGACCCCAAATACATATATAAAGCGGACAATGTGGAGAAATATTATATTCAACGTTGCGTAGATGCTGAAGATGATATATTGGTTCCTTTTGCCAATGACAGCCGTTATGCCAGTGAGGAGCATAAGTGGATACAAGGCGGTTATACATATATAACGTTGACAGATTCTCCATGTGGCAAACAATATGAGTACACAGACGAAAAAGGTAAAAAGAAAGTCATAGAACCAAATAAATGCAAGGCAATTTTCTACAGAAGCTCTAATGTCAGCATGATGGGCGATGTAGTTAATTATGTAGATTTGCAGTTCAATATTCTGTCCCGACTGGCTATATATAAACGCATAAACAGGGTAGCAAATGGGGCAGGATGGAAGTATGATTTTGAGACATTTGCCAAGTTTGACAAGGGAGAATCAACAACAAAGTCTGCTAATACTTTTAAAATGCCTTCAACAACAAAGCAAAGAATAATAAGGGAAAGCGAAAAACAACTGACAAGACCAAAAATAATACTGGAATAATGGCTATAATAAAAGAAGCATTTGGAAAAGCTCCAAAATGGGGCAAGGATTGTTATTTTTCAGAGACAGCATCTGTTGTCGGCGAAGTAACGATGGGTGATGAATGTTCTGTATGGTTTAGTGCTGTAGTACGTGGTGATGTTGCTCCTATCACAATGGGAAACAGATGTAACGTTCAGGACTGTGCCTGTGTTCATGTGACAAATACTACAGGTCCGACCATTATGGAGGATGATGTGACGATAGGTCATAATGCTACTGTTCATGCATGCACTCTGAAAAAGGGATGTCTGATTGGTATGGGAGCAACAGTATTAGATAAGGCAGTAATTGGCGAAGGCGCTATTATTGCTGCAGGAGCTCTCGTATTGGGAGGTACCCAGGTTGGAGACCATGAGATATGGGGTGGGGTACCGGCAAAATTCATAAAGAAGACTGCACCAAATCAGGCAGAAAGCTATGCTGCCCATTATGCTGAATATGCAAAGGAATACCTTAAAGCGGATCAACATCAAAATAAATAAGGACACTCTTTTTATAAGGGTCTGAAAGCAATGCATTCATGGTTTCATGGATGCATTGTCTTGTTTTCTGGATACTTAGTGAAGGCTCCAACTTCAGTACAATCTTTCTGATATGGAGCATCTTGACTCTTCCAATAGAAGGCTTGTCAGGACCAAGTACCCTTTCCTTAAATACCTGCCTCAGACGGGATGCATATTCAATTGCAGCACTATTGACAATGTTTTCGTCCTTATGTTTCAGGAAAATGTATATAAGACGGGTGAAAGGAGGATAGTGGAATGCCTCTCGCTCCTTCATGAGGGAAGAGAAGAATGCCTCAAAATCATTGTTTACGATATGCTGTATTACGGGCAACTGAGGAAGCGATGTCTGTAGTATTACCTGTCCACGATGATTCTTCCTTCCTGCTCGTCCTGCTACCTGTGTCATCATAGCAAACGAATGTTCATAGGCTCGGAAATCAGGTTGGTTCAGCATCGTATCGGCATTAAGAATGCCAACAACTCTGACATTATCGAAGTCCAGTCCTTTGGTAACCATTTGTGTTCCTATTAGGAGGTTGGTCTTGCCTGCTGAAAAATCAGAAATAATACGTTCGTAGGCATTGCGGGTATGTGTAGTGTCGAGGTCCATACGAGCAATACGGGCACTTGGAAACTCGTCTGCAATAATATCTTCAATCTTCTCTGTTCCTGCACCAACATCCTTCAGTTCAGGATTCTTACAGTCAGGACATTCATTAGGCATGTGATAGGAATATCCACAATAATGGCATACGAGAGAAGATGTATTCTTATGATATGTAAGAGAGACATCACAGTTAGGACATTTAGGTGACCAACCACATTGATGACATTGCACTATAGGAGAAAAGCCACGTCTGTTCTGGAAGAGTATGGCCTGTTCCCCATCATGTAAGGCATGTGATATGGCTTCCTTTAATTGTGGAGACAAAAAACCACGCATAATCTTACGATGACGCAGGTCCTTGACATCGACAACCTGAATATGTGGTAGCTTGATAGCCTTATAACGTTCTGTCAGTTTTATGAGATGATACTTTCCCTGTGTGGCATTATAGTAACTCTCAGCTGAAGGCGTTGCTGTTCCCAAAATAACCTGTGCCTTAGCCCATGTAGCCATCATCATGGCTACAGAACGGGCATGATATCGTGGTGATGGATCTTGCTGCTTGAAACTTGTCTCATGTTCCTCGTCAATAATGATGAGGCCTAGTTTCTTAAATGGTAGGAAGACAGAGGAACGGGCACCAAGAATAACATCATAAGGTGTATCCGACAACTGCTTCTGCCATATTTCAACACGTTCAGCATCAGAGTATTTGGAGTGATATATTCCCAGATGGTTCCCGAAGATTTTCTGCAGACGATTTGTTATTTGTACTGTCAGAGCAATCTCAGGAAGAAGATACAGCACCTGTTCCCCACGTTTGATAGCTTCTTTTATTAGGTGTATGTATATCTCTGTCTTTCCAGATGATGTAACACCATGCAGCAGTATTGGCTTACTGATATTGTCCTCTCTGTATTCTGCAATCTTATCAAAAGCAGCCTGTTGTGCAGGAGAAAGCGGATTGATGTCCTCAAGATGTGAGATTCCTCCATTGTTCAGTCGCCCAACCTCTGTATCATATAAGGAAAGAACTTCTCTTACTACAAGATTACGAATAACAGTGGAGTTGCAATGGGTAACATTCATCAGTTCCTCACGAGTAATCTCTTGTATAGATGAAATGTCTGACGGATTGATTCCATTAAAAAGTTCTTTCCATCCACTCAACTCCATATATACTTTGAATACCTCCTGTTGCTTAGGAGAACGCACGAGAAGGTTTTCAGCATCCTTTATAGTGTTATTGTTTCTATACTGTTCAGCAAGTGTTATATATGTTTCTGTGCGTGGACGATAATTCTCTTCTTTCCTGATGCCATTGGGAAGAGATGCCTTCAGGATGTCACCAAGGGGAGACATATAGTAGGAAGAAATCCATTCCCATAACCTGTATTGCTCAGGCAAAAGAACAGGTTCTTCGTCAATGACTTCTTTGATATCCTTGAGTTTTACGTCGGAATTGCTTTTGGGAAGAGTCGAAAAGCTGCGCACAACCAAGGCTGTATGTGTCTTGGTTATGCCAAATGGTACTTTTACCCTTACAAAAGGTTGTATCTTTCCTTCCAGCGCTGTTGGGACAGAGTAGGTGAATAGCCCATCAAGGGGCACTGGAAGAATAACATCGACGAACAATTCTTACTCTTTCTCTTTGACTCTAACAATCAATTCGTTGTCTATCATGCGTTGCATATAACTCTGGATTATGGCTTTCAATTCTTTCTTCATCTCTTTGAATTGCTTTCCATCACCAATGATGTTGTGTTGCATCATCCAATCGTCTTTATAGTTATATGCAGCAAGTACGTCACTTCCGTCGAATTGTATTACATAGTCACCCTTAACATACTGGTATATGCCACCACCTGTATGATTTACAGCCCATGTGTTGTTTGCCGGAGTATTGAGCAAATCTATGCCAAATGCAACATAAGGTTTGTTATAACCCATATATTGTAGCAATGTAGGCATAATGTCAATTTGCTGCGCTACACAATGCATACGTCCGCGAGGCATCTCACCAGATGGGTCAAAAAATATGATCGGAACCATGAAGAGTCCTAAGTCAGTTGCATATTCCGGATGATCCAGAATATTAGTGTGGTCGGCTGTAATGACGAAAATCGTATTATTATACCAAGGCTGTTTGCTTGCTGTAATAAAGAAGCGATGTAGCGCCATATCTGTATATCTTACACACTTGTGTATAGGATTATTTCCCTCCTCTGGGAATTTTGACTGATATTCCTCAGGGATGACATAAGGATGATGACTTGAAGCAGTAAACAATGTTGTACAGAATGGCTGCTTCATTGATGTCATAGTCTGTGCATAGAACTGCATGAATGGTTCATCCCATATAGCCCATGTGCCATCATAGTCGAGGTCTCCACGGAAGCGTTTGTCCTTGTTGAATTCTGTTCTGCCGTAGTAATTCTTATACCCTGTAGTACGTGCAAAAGCCTCAAATCCCATGCTGCCGTTTTCTGCCCCATGGAAGAAACCTGTCTGATATCCGCACTTACATAATTCTCCTGCTATGCCACTGACATCGTTAAGAGACGATGGGGTGAGGAAGAAAGGTTCAATGAAACGTGGTATTGATGACAGAATAGATGGCATAGCATCTATACTTTGGCGACCATTGGCAAAGGTGTAATCAAAAGTGAGCGACTTGCCAATGAGTTCATCAAGGAATGGGGTATACCCTTTATATCCAGACTCCAATATACCATCATTATATTTTCCGATATATTCACGTCCCATGCTCTCAATGATGATGATGACAACATTCTTCTTCTTTGTAACAGAAGCCTTTCCTTTGATAGGAAATTTGTCATTCCTTACAGGAGAATAAATCTTGTCGAGTTTTCTTTGAGAGAAATATCCAGGGTCTTCAAAAACATTCTTGCCAATAGTTCTTATAAGTGAGAAAGGAGTATTTAATACAATACCCGCCTCAATGGGGTGGTTAACGTATTGATTGGCATGACTGATGGTGATAGGACGTGTAGCCACAGTTGCTCCACCACGTATTCCGATTACACATATTGTTGTATAGAATACCAGAACCATGATGTTGGCAACGTAATAAAGTATATAGTTCCATGCCCTCTTCTTTCCAAATGAATACAACTTAGGCTCTGTGTAGAAGCGGCAAAGGAAGAATATCATCGCAATGGCTGCGAGTATTAGATACCAATGCTTTGCCAATTCTAGGAAGATTATACCAGCGAGATTGTTTTCATGAGAGAACTCGCTGAAAACACTGGTTGTAGTGCGATGTCCTGTGTATGTGAAATATACAGCATCAGCCAGGTTCAGTATGATATTGAAGCTGTTGAAAATAAGATAAACGTATTTGGCAGCCTTAAACCATTTACGTTTCTCTGCCAAATGATAAGGCAGCAATAACATCAATGCGTACAAAGCATTAGTATATAATATACCTGATGTATCGAAAAGTAGCGAGCCCTTTATGAGCAACCATATTGATAAATCATTGAAATGGGTTCCAAGAAGAGACCAGTTTTCAATGACAAACAATATGCGGCATACCATAAAGACAACGTATGCCAGCAACAGATTATATATAAGCGTTTTTAATTTCACGGGTGCAAAGGTAATAAAAAAAGTTGTAAGTGAGATAAGTTTGCCAAGTTTTTTTTATTTTTTCCTTTGGAAAGTGTTGTTTTTTATGAGGCCAATAAGTCTAATAGGGCCAATCAGGTTCCTATAAAATGAAAAATACACTGCGAATCTCACGACTTGCAGTGTACTTAAAGTATGTTTAACTATAAAATCTCTTTCTAATAAAGAAAAGCCTCACGGTTTTTCTTTGTTATCCAAGAGTTAAACAATCTTTTCTAACCTAATAACTAAAACCTAAATCTATTATATATCTACTAACCTAAACAATATCTTTCTTGTTTGCGATTGCAAAGGTACGGACTTTTTTCTGTGTGCGCAAACAATTTTCGAAAAAACTTTCAAAAAGATACGTTTTCTTGATATTTGTCAAGAGGTTGTGATGTTTTCCTTGTATTTTTGCCTCAAAATACGTGTAAAAAATCATAAACATAAGAATTTACCCTCAAAAATGTCATTTTTTGATGATGTTTTATGCTATTTATTTGGCAGTTTTCTAACTTTTTTATATTTTTGTGGCAATAAAATCATAGATATGAAAGAAAAATTGATTAGAATAGCAAAAATACTATTAAAGTTTTTCTTGGGTCTTGCCCTGACAGTTGTTTTGATTGTGGGAGGTCTTTATATAACCCTTTCAACAGATTGGGGACAACAGAAACTGTACGAATATACTTTTGATGCTCTGCAGAAAACTCTTGATACCAGATTGGTGGTAAAAGAGGTAGAGGCTGATATTATAAGAGGTAGAATCATGCTGCATGGTGTGGAGATAGATGATAGAGATGGTGTCACTATGCTGCAGGTAGATTCTGTAGGTACTCAGTTAGGCTTAGGAGGTATCTTTAATCGTGAAATATATGTAAACAAATTGTTTCTGAAAGGTGCAAGGATGGTTCTTTACAAGAAGACTCCAACGTCAGAACCCAATTATCAGTTCGTCTTAGATGCCTTTAAGAAGAAGTCTTTGCAAAAGAAAAAGACTCCCAAAAAGCCAAAGAAAGAGCCTTTCTTCCATATTGCAGGAAACATGACCACATTATATATTGGCAGGACAAGTTTGAAGTGGGATATTCTCTCTGCTCCTAGAAAAGGCAAGGATACTATTGATGTCAACCATCTTGACATACAAGATTTCGGAGTGAGGGTGACAGGTAAGATGGCAGATGAGAATATTGCGAATCTTGCATTGAAAGACCTGGCTGTAATTGAGAAGAAGTCTGGAATGACATTCTCACTTAATCGTATAGAATTCCGTGCTATGCTCCAGAGGAGTCTGGATTTAATAATCAGTGGTCTCAAATTCAAGTATCAGGACAAGCGGCTTTCAATGAAAACTCTCCATGTAGAGCAACGCAAGGCCAGTCTTGATTTTACAAAACCTTTTTCTTTGAAGATTGATTCCATAACATTCAAGAATGATAACCACAAGCCTCGTAAGAATACGGGCAAACCAAACAGAGGATGGTTCGATCAAGGACATCTTGATATGGTAGCATCAATGCAGGCCACAGTAAACTATATTTCCAAGGATAGCCTCTATGCACAGATTAATCATCTTGAATTACTTGATAAGCCTAGTGATTTGGATATCAGACACTTCTCGTCATTTATCAACCGAAGTGGCAAAAGGATAACAGCTACCAACATCTTCATCGCTATGATGCACACGCGCGTACGTATGAATAAGGTGGATATTGATATTCCTAGAGTGCAAGTACATGATTTCCCACTTGAGGCTGATGTATATCTGCAAGACCTTGCAAAGCCGTTTGCCACACCTTTGAGCAATTTTACTACTCCACTGAAGTTACGTCTTGTTTGTGGAGGAGATATTGATAGATACCTGTTCAAGAATATCCATATAACAACTCTGGATAATCGCTTGGTGATAACAGGTGAAGGAGACTTGTGTGATGTGACAAAGAAACGTGACTTGACTCTGCATTTCTGGGACTTGAAGATGAGTGCTGTAAAGGGTGTCAAGGAACAGATCGTTAACCATTTCGCCAAGAAGGTAAATCTGAAGATGACAAAACAGTTGAAGGCTCTTGGTGATATAAGTTATACAGGTAAGGTAGGTATTGCTTTCCGCCGAGAGGATATCGCAGGTACGCTGTTTACCAAGTATGGCAATCTGAATTTTGATTTCACCCTCGATGGTAATACCCGTCACATGACAGGTACGATGAGTACTGACAGTATGGACCTTGGTTCGATAATGAATATCAAGAAACTCTCTATTGCACGCACAAGAGCCACCTATGACTTCGACATCACCTCGAAACGCAAGGCTGAAGCCCTTGGTATAAAGCGAAAGGGGCGTCTGCCTATAGGATCCCTGAAGGCCAATGTCGGTTTTGGCAGCTATGGATCGTTCAAAGTGAAGAATCTGGCTGCTGATATGGTAAGTGATGGTAGAGAAGCAAAAGGCCATATAGACCTTCCAGGTAATCTTATTGATATAGACGTTGACTTCTCATACATCCAGACAGATTATGAGCAAGGGTTGAGAATTCATCCGAAGATGAAATTTACAGATAAGGTAAAGAAATTCTTTGGATTACATAAGGACAAGAAAAACAAACAAGACAAGCAAACTAATCAAGACAAACAAGATAAACAAAATGAAAATGGTGACAATGACAGCAACAAAAAGAAGAAGAAATGGTTTAAGTAAACTGCTATGTTCTGCAGCAATGTCTTTAGCCTTTCTCCCTGTAATGGGACAGACCTTTACAGAATGGCACGATTTTAAAGTTAATGAGGTAAACCGTTACCCAGTACACACAGATGTTCTTCCTTCTACGTCAGAGAAGGTTTCTCTCGATGGCGTATGGAAATTCAAAGGAGTGATGAATGCAGACGAACGTCCTACAGATTTCTTCACTCTGAAGTACGACGACTCTTCATGGGGCACTATGCCAGTACCCGGTTGTTGGGAGCTGAATGGCTTTGGTGAGCCGATATATGTTAATATGGGCTTCGCATGGAGTGGACATTTCAAGAATGACCCACCAAATGTTCCTGTGAAAGACAATCATGTAGGCTCTTATCGTAAGACTGTCACTATTCCTGCAGATTGGAAGGGAAAGCAGGTAATAATCCATTTCGGCTCTGTTACCAGCAATATATATTTGTGGGTAAATGGCAAGTATGTCGGTTATACAGAAGATGCAAAGATAGCATCAGAGTTTGACATCACCAAGTTCGTAAAGCCAGGCGACAACCTTATAGCCTTCCAGGTGTTCCGTTGGTGTGATGGCTCGTATGACGAAGACCAGGATTTCTGGCGCTTCTCTGGTGTGGCACGCTCAAGCTATCTCTATACTAAAAATCCAAAGAACCAGATTACAGATATTCGTGTAACACAAAATCTTACAGACGATTACAAGGATGGCATCCTGACAGTAAAGGTAAAGACCAAGGGATCTTCTAAAATTACATATTCCCTGAAAGATGCTTATGGTAAGGAAGTTGCCAATGTAGTTGGTAAGGGCGAGGAGACAGAGATAAAACTTGCCAATGCCAATAAGTGGAGTGCTGAACAACCATATCTCTATACCCTTACAGCAACACAGGATGGTGGAGAGATAATAACCCAAAAGGTAGGTTTCCGCAAGGTGGAGATAAAAAATTCTCAGATGCTCGTCAATGGTCAGCCAATACTTATCAAGGGTGCTAACCGTCATGAGATGGATCCTGATGGAGGATATGTGGTTTCGCGTGAACGCATGATAGAAGACATTCGTCTTATGAAACGTCTCAATGTCAATGCTGTCAGAACATGTCACTATCCTGACGATCCTATGTGGTATGACCTCTGCGACGAATATGGCATATATATGTGTGCAGAAGCCAATCAGGAGTCCCATGGATTCGGATATGGCGACGAAGGAAAACGTGTTGCTCCATTGTTCCATGAGCAGATAATGATGCGTAACAAGAATAATGTCGCAACAAAGTTCAATCACCCTTCTATCATAGTATGGAGTTTGGGTAATGAGACATGTATGTCAGACAACTTCAAGGATGCCTATAATTGGATAAAGACTCAGGACCTCTCACGTCCTGTACAGTATGAGCAGGCTCATGGAGGTGAGGGAACAGATATCTTCTGTCCTATGTATTTCTCACAACACAGCTGTGAAGAATACTCAAAGAATCCAAAGAACCTCAAACCGCTGATAGAGTGTGAGTATGCACATGCTATGGGTAATTCCGGTGGTGGATTTAAGGAATATTGGGACCTCGTCAGGAAATATCCGAAGTTCCAAGGTGGCTTTATATGGGATTTCGTTGATCAAGCCCTTCGTGATAAGCGTGACAACACTAAATTCCTTTATGGAGGAGATTATAATGACTATGATGGGTCAGATAACAACTTCAACTGTAACGGTTTTGTCACAACAGACAGAAAGGTTACTCCTCAAGGCTATGAATATGCCTATTACTACCAGAATATCTGGACGGAAGGTGTCGATTTGTCAAAGGGAGTAGTGAGTGTTATGAATGAGAATTTCTTCCGTCCCCTTGATTATGTTGACATGAAATGGTGCGTTACCCTGAATGGAAAAATAGTAAAGGAAGGCATCGTTTCTAATCTTAATATCGCTCCACAGCAGAGCAAGGAAGTGACTCTTCCATTCGATGCAACAAGCATAGGGCAAAATGGAGAAGCTATCCTCAATGTCTCTTATGTTATGAAGAATAACGAACCACTTCTCAATGCAGGTCAGGAGATTGCCCATCAGCAAATTATCATAAATAGCTATGACTATGCAGCAGAGGTAGAAAGCAGGACAAGTGGTGCAGAGGCAAAAACATTCACTCCATTGCCATTCACCTTGCGTCCAAACTTCTGGCGAGCAATGACCGACAACGATTTCGGAGCACATCTGCCACAGCGACTCAAAGCATGGAAGAATCCTCGTATGTGGTGTGAGTCAAGAACCCTCGATGGCAACCAAATTGTTGAGAAATATCGCATAGATGCTGTTCATGCAAACTTTACCCTTACATACACTTCTATGTCCGATAATACATGGAAGGTGGAAGAGAGTATTGCCTTTGATGCAGATGCCAAGGATGTTCCTAATATGCCACGTTTCGGTGTTGTCATTCTCCTGCCATATGATATGGACGAGAGCACATGGTACGGACGTGGACCTATAGAGAACTATGCAGATCGTAAGATGTCACAGAACATAGGTATTTATACCGCAACAGCCGACAGTCAGTTCTGGCCATATGTTCGTCCACAGGAGACAGGCTCTAAGTGTGACATTCGCTGGTGGCAGCAGTCAAAGGGTAGTGAAGGCTATGAGGTATTCTCAGATGATAGTTTCTCTGCCTGTGCTCTCCATTACGAGGTGCGTGACATGGACGAAGACAGTAAGAAGCAACGTCATCCTCAGGATATTAAGAAGTCATACTACACCAATCTCTACATCGACCAGCAGATGGCTGGAGTAGGGGGCACAGACTCATGGAGTGGCAATGCAGAAGCCCTGAAACCATATCGAGTGGAAGCAAAAGACAGAACCTTTACCTTCTACATCAAGAAGAAGTAAGAGAAGGCTTCGGACTTAGTAATAAAGAAATCCTCACAATCCCTTGTGAGGATTTCTTGTTTTCAATCCTGCTTATAAATTAACCTATAACGCTTGAAAATACAAGCAAAAAAATAAAAAATATTATTTTGTTTGGTATTTTGCTCACTTTTTTGTAACTTTGCCGCGATTTTTTATGCGTGCACGTACGACCATCATCATATTGTTCCTTGCCATCATATTTGTGATGGCCGGTAATGTGATGCAGGTGGCGCAGAGGGGGAATGATAACGAAAACCAAAACGAAAACGAAAACGAAAAAGTTAACGTTGACAGCTTGTTAAAATCGGACTCTGTCGGTGGCTTGGATTCTCTGTTGAAAAGAGATTCTTCCATCATTGACAGTCTTGACTCTATCAATCCCCTTGATACATTGGATTCGCTCCATAGGGCCATCTATCTTAGAAACAAGCACCTGGACGATTCTATTGCTGCCGACTCAGCAAACCGCAAAAAAAAGAATGGTATTGATTTTCCCGTAAATTATACTTCCAACGACTCTCTGGTATATTATGCCGACTCCCGTAAGGCATTTCTCTTTGGTAATGCTAATGTGAAGTATGACAATATGGATCTCACCGCAGAACACATTGATGTGCAGATGGATTCGTCATTGGTGCATGCTGCCGGTGCAGAGCGCTATGTGAAGGATGATTTGCCACCATTGCCTAAAGATTCTGGTCGCATTGACTCTTCCAAGATGCGGAAAGAACGATATGGTCTCCCTATCTTCCTTATGGGGTCTGACAAATATGAGACGGACACAATGTCTTTCAACTTCAAGACAAAGAAGGGCCTCATTCAGAATGCCTATACCGAGCAGCAGGATGGTTTCCTGTTGTCAGAGAAGTCGAAACGCGACAAGGACGGCGTCCTATACCTGAAGCACGGAAGATATACCACCTGTGATGATCCGGAGCCTGATTTCTATCTGGCCCTTACCCGTGCCAAGGTGCGTCCGGGTAAGGATGTAGTGTTCGGACCGGCATACCTCGTGGTGCAGGATGTTCCACTGCCTTTGGCTATCCCATACGGTTTCTTCCCATTCTCAAAGAGTTACAGCAGCGGCTTTATCATGCCGACATATGGTGATGAGCAGGCTCGCGGCTTCTATTTGAAGGATGGCGGATATTATTTTGCTATTAGTGACAACATAGACCTGAAGCTTCTTGGCGAGATATATACCAAGGGTTCGTGGGCTTTCTCGGCTGCTTCAAACTATAACTTCCGCTATAAGTATGCAGGACAGTTCTTCTTCTCTTATCAGGATACCAAGAATGGTGAGAAGGGTTTTCCTGACTATACTAAGACAACGAGTTTCAAGGTGCAGTGGAGCCATCGTCAGGATGCAAAGGCAAATCCGTATCGTTCCTTCTCTGCAAGTGTAAACTATGCATCGACATCATATGAGAGGGATAACCTGAATTCTATGTATAACCCTACCACGATGACACAGAGTACCAGAACATCATCTGTATCGTGGGGAACAACATTCAGCAGCATCGGCATGACTCTCTCTGCAACAGCCAATGCCACACAGAATATGCGTGACTCATCGGTTGCTCTCACCTTGCCTGACCTGAATATCAACATTTCACGTTTCTATCCATTCCGTCGTTCAAAGAAGGTTGGAGAGGACCGCTGGTATGAGAAAATCTATATGAGCTATACCGGACATATTTCCAATTCTATTTCTACAAAGGAGGATAAACTGATGAAGTCAAACCTCATAAAGGACTGGAGAAATGGCTGGCAGCATAGTATTCCTATCGGTGCTACATTCTCGTTGTTCAAATATATCAACATAACACCGAGCGTCAACTTCACTGACAGGACTTATATGAATAAGATTTATCAGTCCTGGGATCAGGAGAATCAGAAGGTTCGCAATGATACTGTCTATGGCTTCTACAATGTATATAACTGGAGCAGCAGTGTCAGTGCCAACACAAAGATATATGGTTTCTTTGTTCCTAATAGAAAGTTGTTCGGCGAAAAGATACAGGCCATACGTCATACCCTGACCCCAAGTATCAGTTTCTCGTATGCTCCTGACTTCGGTGCCAGCCGCTATGGATATTACAAGACATACCAGAAAACAGACCTCTCAGGTTCTCCTATCGGGCAGCCTGTCAGCTATTCTCCATACAGCAGTGGTATCTTCGGTGTTCCTGGAAAAGGAAAGACTGGAAGTATCTCCTTCGACCTTGACAACAATATCGAGATGAAGGTAAAGGCATCGGACAATGATACTGCAGAATACAAGAAGATAAGCATCATCGACCAATTGGGTGCTTCTATGTCGTACAATATGGCTGCTGAGACACGCCCGTGGAGTGACCTCTCTACACGTCTAAGGCTGAAGATTACCAAGAGCTACACCTTCTCAATGAATGCTGTCTTCGCCACCTATGCATACGAACTCGATGAGAATGGACGTCCGTATATCGGTACCCATACGGAATACAGCAAGGGACGCTTCGGACGTTTCCAGGGTATGTCGCAGAACGTCTCATACACCATCACTCCTGACAAGATAAGAAATCTCTTCAAGAAGAAAAAGAAAAAGGACGACGAGGATACACCGGCAATGGGAAATGAAGACACTGGTGTAGAGTCCAACGTTGACCCTACTATGGAAGCAGCAAAACACGGTGCTACAAAGAAGAATGCAGGAATGGCAGAGGTGGATGATGACGGATATATGAAGTTCTCTATGCCTTGGAGCCTCACATTCTCTTATGGTATCACTATGCGTGAGAATACTTCTGGAGAATTCAACAAGGACAAAATGCGCTATCCGTATAAGTATAGCCAGAATCTTAACTTCTCAGGAAATATACGCATCTCCGATGGCTGGAACATTGCCTTCACTTCGGGCTATGACTTTGACTACCATAAGCTTTCAATGACCACTGCATCGCTGGCACGAGATCTTCACTGCTTCTCAATGTCATGCTCTGTAGTGCTTACTCCATATACATCATATAACTTCTCATTCCGCTGTAACGCAGCAACACTGGCTGATGCCCTGAAGTATGACAAACGCTCTGGATACAGCAATGCTGTGAAGTGGTACTGAGTATAGTTTATAGTTTAAAGTAATCCATATAAAGACGATGAATGACATCTTGAATTACATATCAGACCTTCTTTGGGGGTATCCGATGATAATACTTCTGTTTGGTACGCATATTTATCTTACCATTCGTCTGAAGTTTCCTCAGAGGAAGATTTTTACGGCCATTAAGCTTTCTGTTACGAAGGATAAGGACGGCGATGGCGATGTGAGCCAGTTTGCTGCTCTTGCCACAGCTCTTGCTGCCACTATTGGTACAGGAAATATTATCGGTGTCGGTACCGCTATCGCTCTCGGTGGTCCTGGTGCTGTGATGTGGTGTTGGCTGACAGGTGTCTTCGGTATCGCAACAAAGTACAGTGAGGGCCTTCTGGCAGTGAAGTATCGTCAGAAGTCTGAGAAAGGCCACATGATTGGTGGTCCGATGTATGTTCTTCAGGAGGGCTTGCATTCCAGATGGGCTGGTATGCTCTTCGCTATCTTTACCGCTATTGCAGCCTTCGGTATCGGTTCTACGGTACAGGCAAATGCCATCTCTTCCCTTGCCAGTGATGTCATGGGAATTAATCCTTGGGTGTCAGGTGTTATAATAACATTCCTTGTTGGATTGGTTCTCATCGGTGGTATCAAGAGTATAGCACGAGTATGTTCCGCATTGGTGCCGTTTATGGCTCTTGTTTATGTAGTGGGTTGCATTGTAATCCTTTGTATGGAAAGTGCTTATGTATGGCCGGCAATAAAACTCATTGTATCATCTGCCTTCACAGGGCATGCTGTTGGTGGTGGCGTTTTGGGTAGTTCTATTATGATAGCAGCCCGTTATGGTATCGCCAGAGGTTTGTTCTCTAATGAGTCAGGTCTCGGTTCTGCTCCTATCGTGGCAGCATCGGCACAAACCAGTAATCCTGTGCGCCAGGCATTGGTATCGGCATCAGGAACATTCTGGGACACCGTCGTTATATGTGCCGTAACAGGTATCGTGATTGTCAGTTGCGTACTGTCATACGCAGATGTCTCGATGATTGAGAACGGTGTTCTCCGTCATGTTTTCGAGAGGGTACTTCAGGAAAAACTCCAGGTTCTTGATGGTGGAGGACTGACAAGGATAGCCTTCAACCAGATTCCGTACGTGGGCGCACCATTGCTGATGTTCGGTCTGTTTACCTTCGCCTTCTCTACCATCCTCGGATGGAGTCTGTATGCACAGCGTGCCGTAGAGTATATTGGTGGCTATAAATGGTCAAAGGTATATGTATGGCTGTTCGTCGTTGCTGTGTTCCTCGGCTCTGCCATAAACCTCAACACCGTATGGACAATGGCAGACATCTTCAATGCCCTCATGGCAATTCCTAACCTCTGCGCACTCATACTGCTCAGTAAGGTACTGGTAAAGGATACAGACTACTATCTTTGGAACAATCGCCTGAATGAATCAGGGAAGAGTGATGAGTGATTAGTTGTTAGTGATTAGTGAAAGTAAGAATATCAAAACAAAATAATAAATGATTACAACAGGAATAACATTAATGGTTATCGGAATGGTGACAGTATTCTCTGTACTGCTGTTCATCATCTTTGTCAGCAAGGGATTGATATTCATTGTCAATAATGCAATCCCTGACACCTCGGAGAAAAAGTCGCAGATACCTGATGACATCTGTGAGGTTATCAACAAGACAGTATTCCAGATAACCGGCGGCCGGGGAAAGGTTGCAAATATTCAAGAGGTAAAATAACAGTACAATATATGGGTAAAGAGATTAAATTCAGTTTGGTATTTCGCGATATGTGGCAGAGTGCCGGCAAATACCAGCCACGTGTAGATCAATTAGTAAAAGTAGCTCCTGCCATCATCCGTATGGGATGTTTTGACAGAGTCGAGACCAATGGTGGCGGCTTTGAACAGGTAAACCTCCTCTATGGCGAGAACCCCAACAAGAGCGTCCGCGAGTGGACAAAGCCTTTTCATGAGGCGGGCATTCAGACCCACATGCTCGACCGTGCCCTGAACGGCCTGCGTATGAGTCCTTGTCCAAAGGACCTGCGAAAACTCTTCTACAAGGTTAAGAAGGCGCAGGGTACTGACATCACACGTATCTTCTGCGGACTTAACGACCCCCGTAATGTTATTCCTTCTATACAATATGCCCACGAGGCTGGCATGATAGCACAGGCAGCACTGTGCATCACTCATTCTCCAATACATACCGTAGAGTATTACATCGACCTCGCAAAGACCTTCATCGATGCCGGTGCTGACGAGATATGTCTCAAGGATATGGCGGGCATCGGACGTCCGGAATCCATTGGCAAGATATGTGCCGGCATCAAAAACTATAAGAAGGATATCATCATACAGTATCACTCTCATGCCGGACCTGGTTTCAATATGGCTTCTATCCTCGAGGCTGCTCGTGGCGGCTGTGACTATATCGACTGTGGTATGGGACAGCTGGCATGGGGCACAGGACATGCCGATGTCATTGCCGTACAGGAGATGCTGAAGGATGCCGGCTTCAAGGTCAAGGAGATAAATATGGAGGCATACATGGATGTCCGCACCCAGATGCAGGAGATGATGGACGACTTCCTCGGATTCTACATTCCTTCTCTCAACCACCTCAATAACTCACTGCTCGTGAAACCGGGATTACCTGGTGGCATGATGGGTTCGCTGATGACAGACCTTGAGGACAACCTCCGCTCCCTGAATATATGGAAGGAGAAACACGGCGAGGCACAGCTGACTACCGACCAGCTTCTCGTAAAACTCTTCGACGAGGTGGCTTACGTATGGCCGAAGGTGGGTTATCCTTGCCTGGTGACACCATTCTCACAGTATGTCAAGAACCTTGCGCTGATGAATGTCATACAGATGGAGAAGGGCAAGGCTCGCTGGTCTATGATAGCAGAGAATATATGGGACATGATTCTCGGTAAGTCAGGAAAACTGCCTGGCAAGGTGGATTCAGTTTTCAAGGATATGGCAACGCGCGAGGGCCGTAAGTTTATTACTACCGACCCACAGGACAACTATCCAGATGAGCTCGACGTCTATCGTGCTAAGATGGCAGAGAAGGGTTGGGACCTTGGCGAAGACGATGAGGAACTCTTCGAATATGCCATGCACCCACAGCAGTACGAGCTTTACAAGAGCGGTGCTGCGAAGGCTGCCTTCGAGAAAGACCTTGAGGAACGCCGCACAGCAAAGGCTGCTGCTTCTGCTGCATTGCCGGAGAAGGTGAAGGTGGCTGTTCACGGAAAGGTTTATGAGGTGACAGTATCATACGGTGACGATGCTCCTGCTGCCAGTGAAGCACCAAAGGCTGCTGAAGCTGCCGCTGCCGGTGAGGGCGTTGAAGTCCTCGCTCCGCTGGAGGGAAAGGCTTATCTCGTGCAATCTACGTCAGAGACACCGAAGAAGGTGGGCGACTACGTAAAGGAGGGTGATGTGATATGCTACATCGAGGCCATGAAGGTGTTCAACCGCATCAAGGCAGAACAGTCGGGCACCATCACGTCAATACGCTTCAACAGCGGCGACTCCGTTGCAGAGGACGATGTGCTGATGACGATTAAGTGATTGACAATGCAAAAGTACGAAGTAGGATGTAGGAATTACGATGTGTCGGCTTTGCCGAGTACGAAGTATAAAGTACATCCACCTTCCAACATCAACCTTCTAACTCGCAGCGAAGCGAGAATACATCAAACTTCAAAATTCAAACTTCAAAATTCTTAACTGAATAAGTGGAAATACTACAGAATATATGGAACATGACCGCCTTTGCGCAGACAGGTGGTGATTATACGTTCCTCATCATGATAGTTATTGCCTGCATCCTGCTCTATCTGGGCATCGTGAAGAAGTATGAGCCGCTGTTGCTCATACCAATCGGCATGGGTGTGCTGCTTGCCAATTTCCCTGGCGGCGGCATGGGGGTGTCACAGGCAACATCAGAGGGTCTCGTAACCTTGCCTGACGGTACGCAGGAGGTGATATGGGATATGCCTCTGCATAAGATAGCGCACGAGCTGGGCTTGATGAACTTCATTTATTACATGTGCATCAAGACGGGTTTCATTCCGCCAATCATCTTCATGGGTGTCGGTGCGCTGACAGACTTCGGTCCTATGCTGCGCAACCTGCGCCTGTCTATCTTCGGTGCCGGAGCACAGTTTGGTATCTTTGCCGTACTGCTCTGCTCCCTCGCAATGGGATTCACACCGCAGCAGGCTGCCTCCCTGGGCATTATCGGCGGTGCTGACGGACCGACGGCAATCTTTACTACAATAAAACTGGCGCCGGAACTGCTCGGACCTATTGCCATCGCGGCATATTCATACATGGCGCTCGTGCCGGTCATCATACCGCTGGTGGTGAAGCTGCTGTGCAC
>JAFVGI010000044.1 GCA_017475005.1 Prevotella sp.
AGATGTAAGATGTAAGATGTATGATGTATGATGTAAGAGGGGAGAAAAAAAAGAAGAAAGCGGTAAACTTTCTTCCTTTTTCGGTGATCCCGCGGGGATTCGAACCCCGGACCCACAGCTTAGAAGGCTGTTGCTCTATCCAGCTGAGCTACGAGACCATCATTTTTATGTCAAAGGTCTAAGGACTAAGGTCAAAGGCCTCAAACCTCGTTTTTCTCAAATTCGGCTGCAATGTTGCGACCCCGTTTTTCTCAAATTCGCGTGCAAAGGTACTACTTTTTTTTGAAATGTGCAAATTTTTTGTTTTTATTTTTTTGGCTTGCGCGCAGGGCTTGAGGGGGAAAAAAACCGAAAAAACATCCCTCTCGTAGGATTGTGACCCTTTCAGGGCCTTTAGCCGTTGCTGTCAGCCTGTGCAATTGTAAGCAAACTTTCATTGCACCCACTGCCATCACCATCACCTACCAAGGTAGGCCAATCCAACGGAGGGCAAAAACCCCGGCCTGAGCTCAACGCCGGCCTAAAAAACCAGTTATACTATTTGCCCAATACTTACTCTAACAGTCAAACACAATATTCTGTTTTTTAGGTTCGACAAAGTTGAACCGAGGTTTTTGCTCACGAGGTATGTGATGACTCTGTAAGAGTCTAAGATGAAAGGGAGATATTTTTATCTAAGAGCTTGTTCTTAAGGAAAAATAGATGTCTTGCATCATAAAGGGGGCTATAAGCCCAACACATACCGAAGTGAGGGTTTTTATTGTTTTTGTTAAAATAAAAAACAAGGGATTTCTCTTACACAAGTTCTACGAGTTTGATGTCTTGTTCTTTGTCGCAGTAGTGGCAGCGGACGGTGCCGAGCTGTTTGTTTACAACTCTGAAGACTGTCTGCATCGGCTCGTTGTTGGTGACACACTTAGGATTGTTGCAGCGGATAATACCCTTCAGTTCGTCTGGTGTCTCTACCATTTTCTTCTCTACTACCTCATACCCTTTTATGATGCTCAACACTACCTTTGGAGCAACAACAGAGAGTTGTGATATTTCTTCATTGGTAAAGAATCTGTCGAATACCTTTATGAGGCCTTTTTTGCCTACTTTTTCTGAACTGTAGTTCTGACCAATGGTGAAAGGTGTCTCCATCTTGTCGAGTCCGAGGAGTGATACCACCTGAAAAGTCTTCTCAGCTGGGATATGGTCTATTACTGTGCCGTTCTCAATAGCAGCAACGAGTAGTTGTTTTTGTGGTGTATCCATTTTTAAAGGGGAGTGAAAGGGGAGTGAAAGGGGAGTGAAAAAGGGGAGTGAAAAAGGGAAGTGAAAGGGGAGTGGAAAGGGAGTGAAAAGGGCGCTATATTATTGTCTTGTCGTTTTTGATTTCCTCAAGGGTGATTCCTAAGCAGTGGGCGAAGATGGCTTCACGGGCATACAGGCCGTTTTGGGCCTGCTGTATGTAGTATGCATGTGGGTCGTCATCAACGTCGTAAGCTATCTCGTTGACGCGTGGCAACGGATGAAGTATCTTCATGTTGTCCTTTGTCTTCTGGAGCATCTCGCGGTTGAGGACATATACGTTCTTTACCTTCTCATATTCCATGAGGTCTGAGAAACGCTCCTTCTGCACGCGTGTCATATATATAATGTCGGCATCGGCAATGACGTCTTCGTTGAATTCTGTATGCTCGATATATCTTATTCCGTGCTCCTGACAGTAGAGCTTGTACTCCTGTGGCATTGCCAGTTCTTCTGGTGCAATGAAATGGAAGGTCGGGTTGAAGTGACGCATTGCAGTTATCAGCGAGTGCACTGTACGACCATATTTCAGGTCTCCGACGAGATATATGTTCAAATTCTCCAATGTCCCTTGGGTCTTGTATATGGAATACAGGTCAAGCAGACATTGTGAAGGATGCTCGTGTGCTCCGTCTCCAGCGTTCACAATAGGTACTGGAGCTATCTCTGAGGCATATTGTGCTGCACCCTCTATGTAATGACGCATTGCTATGATGTCGGCATAGTTGGACACCATGAGCAGAGTGTCTTTCAGCGTCTCGCCCTTTGTACCACTGGTGATTTTAGGGTCTGCGAAGCCTATCACACGAGCTCCTAGCCTGTTTGCTGCTGTCTCGAAAGATAGGCGTGTGCGGGTACTGGGCTCAAAAAAGAGGGTAGCGACAATCTTGCCTTTCAGTAATTCACGATTGGGGTGTTTTTCAAACTCCTCGGCCATAGCAATCAGATGGAGGAGTTCTTCTTTGGTAAATTTGGAAATGGTTACAAAGTCCATGTTGTTGTCATAAATTTCGTGCAAAAATACTAAAAGATTAAGGAAATAAGATTGAGGCCCCCATCTTTTTAGTTTTTTTAACAAGAAAAGTAAAGCGAAACGGGGGCTTGACATATGTCATTCTTCAAATTTTATTATCTTTGCAACAAAATAATTCTTCAAAATTGATGAGACGTAAGTTCGTAATAACTCTTTGGTCAATACTGGCATCCATTATATGTTTTGTCGGTGTTGTAGTTTTTTTGATATGGAACGGTCTTATAGGATACATGCCTGATATGGAGGAACTCCAGGATCCTGTTGACCGTTTTGCTTCTCAGGTATATTCTGCCGACGGCAGACTGATGGGAATGTGGAATGTAGGTAACCAAAATCGCATACATGTTGACTTTAATAAAATCAGCCCCTATGTCGTAGAAGCCCTCGTTGCTACTGAGGATGCCCGTTTCTACGAACATGCAGGTGTTGATTTTGTTGCAATAGGCAGAGCGTTGGTAAAACGTGGTATCATGGGCCAGCAGAGCGCCGGTGGCGGTTCTACCATTACGCAGCAGTTGGCAAAGCAGCTGTATTCGGAAAGGGCTCACAGCACAAAGGAACGTCTGATGCAGAAGCCTATAGAATGGATTATCGCAATAAAGCTGGAGCGTAACTTTACCAAGGAGGAAATCGTTACGATGTATCTTGACCAGTTTGATTTCCTGCATAATGCCGTTGGTATCAAGAATGCTGCCAATACATATTTCTCCAAGGAACCAAAGGACCTTACTCTCGAAGAGGCTGCCATGCTGGTGGGACTGTGTAAGAACCCGTCATACTTCAATCCACGACGTTATGAGGAGCGTTGTCTGGAGCGTCGTAATGTGGTGCTTCAGCAGATGGAGAAAGCCGGATATATCTCTCATGCACAGTATCGTGAAAGTTCTGCAAAACCCCTCGGACTGAACTTCAAGCAAAAGGAGGTTACAGCAGGTATTGCACCATATTTCAGGGAGTATCTGCGTAAGTATATGATGATGGAACATCCTCGCAGAGAAAACTATCCTTCGTGGAACTACACAAAGTTCTATATCGACTCCGTAGCATGGGCTAATGATCCATTGGCAGGATGGTGTAACAAGAACCTTAAGAAGGACGGCACCCCTTATGATGTTAATAAGGACGGCTTGAAGATATATACTACTATTGACAGTCGCATGCAGAAATATGCAGAGCAGGCTATGCTTGAGCACCTCGCAAGATACTTGCAGCCAGCCTTTACGAGTGCTAACAAGTTAAAGCCAAATGCTCCTTTCTCACGCTATACTTCCCAGGCACAGGTGGATGCCATCTTGGAGCGAAGCATAAAAAACAGCCCTCGCTGGTACAGAATGAGGGATGCTGGATATAGCGAAAAGGAGATACGTGAATCATTCTACAAGAAGACAGAGACATCACTCTTCTCTTACAAGGGAATGATAGACACCACGATTACTCCTTTCGACTCTATAAGATATATCAAGTCCTTCCTGCGTTCAGGCTTCTGTTCTATGGAGGCAAAGACAGGACAGGTTAAGGCTTATGTCGGAGGTGTTGACTTCTTTAACTTCGAGTATGATATGGTAGGCGAGGGCAGACGTCAGGTAGGTTCTACCATCAAGCCTTATCTGTATTCTCTTGCTATGGAGAATGGCTTGACGCCATGCGACCCTATTTCCAATTCATCTGCTTATGCCAACTGGCATGTTAAGGGAGCAGGTGGTGGCACATTGCCTATACGAAACGCTCTGAAGAGGTCTCTCAATGGTGCTTCTACACAGTTGATGAAACGCTTCTCTTACGACGGACGAGTATTCAAGGACTTCTTGACAAGGAACTATGGCATAAACCTGCCAGGTGTTGAGCCGACTCCTACATTGTGTCTCGGCTCGTGTGAGATATCCCTTCTCGAGATGGTCAGCGCCTATTCTGCTTTTGTTAACCAGGGCATTCGTTGCGCTCCGTTGATGGTAACACGAATCGAAGACCGCACAGGACAGGTATTGGCACGTTTCGAACCTCGTGTCAACGAAGCCATTTCTGCTGAGTCGTCATATAAGATGCTCGACATGCTTCAGGGAGTTATCAATGGCGGTACCGGTAGCCGTCTGAGATATGCTCACGGCATCAAGGCAGCATTGGCAGGAAAGACAGGTACTACAAACCTTCAGTCCGACGGATGGTTTATGGGTCTTACCCCAAGCCTCGTGTCAGGATGTTGGGTAGGCGGTGAAGACCGTGATATTCACTTCGACAGTACCTCGATGGGACAGGGTGCCACGATGGCATTGCCAATATTCGCATACTATATAAAGAAGGTGTTTGCAGATACCACGCTGCCATACCGGCCGGAAGAACAATTCGAGATACCTGAGTTCTTTAACCCGTGTGCCAAGGACTCTGATGTCGGATTCGAAGAAGACGGATTCAGTATAGAAGATGTGTTTGAATAATTAATAATTCATATAATTCACTTAAGACTAACCTATTATGATTAAATCATTCAATGACAAGAATTTCCTGCTTGAGACGGAAACTGCGCAGGAATTGTATCACAACCATGCGGCAAAGATGCCGATTATCGACTACCACTGCCATCTGATTCCACAGATGGTGGCAGAGAATAAGCGTTTTGAGTCAATAGCACAGATATGGCTCATGGGCGACCACTACAAGTGGCGTGCTATGCGTTCCAATGGTGTTGATGAGCGCTTCTGTACCGGTAAGGATACCAGCGACTGGGAGAAGTTTGAGAAATGGGCAGAAACAGTGCCATATACTTTCCGTAATCCTCTGTATCATTGGACACACCTGGAGCTAAAGACAGCCTTCGGCATTACCGAGACTTTGAATCCAGAGAATGCCCGCGCTATCTTTGACAAGTGTAACGATATGATAAAGAATGATCCAAAGTTCACACCACGTGGACTCATGGAGCACTATAATGTTGAGACAGTATGTACTACAGACGATCCTGTTGATACTCTCGAGTGGCATGATATCGTTGCTGCTGATGCTTCTTGCAAGACCCGCATGATTCCTGCTTGGCGTCCTGATGCTGCTATGAATATCGAGGCTGCTACATGGAAGGGCTATATCGAAAAACTCGAACAGGTTTCAGGTGTAGAGATAAAGAAGTTTGCCGATATGGTTGATGCTCTCCAGAAGCGTCACGACTTCTTTGCATCAAAGGGTTGTAAGCTCTCTGACCACGGTATTGAGGAGTTCTATGACGAGCCATATACCGATGCTGAGATTGATGCTATCATGCAGAAGGCTCTCTCTGGCAAGACACCAACTGTTGCTGAGCAGCGTCAGTTCAAGCATGCCTTCCTGAAGGAAATGGCTATTATGGACTATAATGCTGGTTGGACACAGCAGTTCCACTATGGTGCTATCCGCAACAACAATACCAAAATGTTCCAGCAGCTGGGTGCTGATACTGGTTTCGACTCTATCGGTGAGTTCACAACGGCAAAGGCTTGCTCACACTTCCTCGACGAACTGAATGTTCAGGGAAAACTGACAAAGACTATCCTTTATAACCTCAACCCTTGTGCTAATGAGGTACTTGCTACTATGCTCGGTAACTTCCAGGACGGTTCTTGCCCAGGTAAGATACAGTGGGGTTCTGGATGGTGGTTCCTTGACCAGAAGGATGGTATGGAGAAGCAGATGAATGCTCTCTCATTGCTCGGTCTGCTGAGCCGCTTCGTTGGTATGTTGACAGACTCTCGTTCGTTCCTGTCATATCCACGTCATGAGTACTTCCGCAGAACCTTCTGTAACCTCCTCGGTAACGACATCGAGAAGGGTATGGTACCATTCACAGGCTATGAGGAGAAACGTGTTCGCCAGATGGTAGAGGATGTTTCTTACAACAATGCCAAGAATTACTTTAATTTCTAACGTTAACTCTATAATCGTTAAACGTTAACCGTTAAACTTTAAACATTAAAATCATGGTAGACATTGAATTTGTTCGCTCGCGTTTCATCAAGCATTTTGATGGACAGACAGGTAATATATATTTCTCTCCTGGTCGTATCAACCTCATTGGTGAGCATACCGACTATAACGGCGGTTATGTGTTCCCAGGTGCTGTAGATACTGGTGTTATGGCAGAGTTCCGTCCTAATGGCACGAATATGATTAGGGCTTACTCTATAGACCTCAAGGACCGCGTTGATTTTGATATCAACGACCCTAAGGGCCCAAGTGCTACATGGGCACGCTTCATCTATGGTATGGTGAAGGAGTTCCAGCTTCTCGGCGTTGACGTGAAGGGTTTCAATATTGCCTTCGCAGGTGATGTGCCACTCGGTGCTGGTATGTCTTCTTCTGCTGCTATGGAGAGCTGCTTCGGTTGCGCCCTGAATGACCTCTTTGCTAATAATAAGGTATCAAAGTGGGACATCGTTCTCGCTGGTCAGGCAACAGAGCACAAGTATATCGGTTGTAACTGCGGCATCATGGACCAGTTTGCTTCTGTCTTCGGAGAAGAGGGTAAGCTGATGCGTCTTGACTGCAACTCTCGTGAGTTCGAGTATTTCCCATTCAAACCTGTTGGCTATAAGCTCGTGCTGCTCAACAGCTGCGTAAAGCACGAACTTGCAGGTTCTCCTTATAACGACCGTCGTAACAGCTGCGAGAATGTAGCAAAGGCAGTTCAGGCAAAGCATCCTGAGCGCACTATCAGCACTCTTCGCGACTGCACATGGGAAGACCTTGAGGAAGTGAAGGGCGATGTGTCTGCTGAAGACATCCAGCGTGCTACCTTCGTACTTGGTGAGAAAGACCGCGTTCTCGGTGTCTGCGATGCTCTTGTTGCAGGTGACTATGAGAAGGTCGGTGAACTGATGTATGCTACTCATAAGGGCCTCTCAAAGGATTATGAGGTAAGCTGCGAAGAACTCGACTATCTCAATGATATCGCCAAGGAATGTGGCGTTACAGGTTCACGTATCATGGGTGGCGGCTTCGGTGGTTGCACCATCAACCTCGTGAAGGATGAACTCTATGACAACTTCATAAAGACAGCAAAGGAGAAGTTCAATGCCAAGTATGGTCACGAACCAAAAGTATATAATGTGGTTATTGGACAAGGTTCAAGAAAAATTTGCTAAGTAAAGTTGATAGATATCAAGGAAAAGTGGTAATTTGAAATAAAATTATCACTTTTCTTTTTAAAATATTTGTTTATATCAGAAAAACTTTGTACCTTTGCATCCGCATTTGAGAAAGAAGTGCACCGGGGTGTAGCGCAGTTGGTAGCGTTCCTGGTTTGGGACCAGGCTGTCGCAGGTTCGAGTCCTGTCACCCCGACCCTGAAAGAGGAAGCATCCAGAGATGGAAGTTTCCTCTTCTTGTTTTAAATCATTTGCCTCTTAAACTCTTGAACTATTAAACTCTTAAACCAAATAAAAAAGATGAAACTGAAAATTGCTGTATTGGCTGGTGATGGTATCGGCCCGGAAATTATGGAGCAGGGTGTGGCTGTAATGTCTGCTGTAGCAGAGAAGTTCGGTCACGAGGTTAGTTACAAGGAAGCCCTCTGTGGTGCTCATGCCATTGATGAGGTCGGTGACCCATTCCCAGAGGAGACATACAAGACATGTGAGGAAGCTGATGCTGTTCTTTTTGCCAGCGTCGGTGATCCAAAGTTTGATAACAACCCTTCTGCAAAGGTACGTCCAGAGCAGGGTCTTCTCGCTATGCGTAAGAAGCTCGGTCTGTTTGCAAACATTCGTCCTGTAACCACTTTCGACTGCCTCGTTCATAAGTCACCACTGAAAGACGAGATAGTAAAGGGTGCTGACTTTATCTGTATCCGCGAACTCACCGGCGGTATGTACTTCGGTAAGAAGCAGGAGCCACAGATGAATGCAGAACTGGGCGAGGAAGATGCTCTCGATACAAACTACTACACTCGTCATGAGGTAGAGCGCATCCTGAAGGTAGCATATCAGTATGCCCGTCAGCGTAAGAATCACGTTACTGTTGTTGATAAGGCTAATGTGCTCGCTTCTTCACGTTTGTGGCGTAAGATTGCACAGGAGATTGCACCACAGTATCCTGACGTCACAACTGACTATATGTATGTTGACAACGCTGCTATGCGCATGATTCAGGAGCCAACATTCTTTGATGTCATGGTAACCGAGAATACCTTTGGTGATATCCTTACTGATGAAGGTTCTTGTATCACTGGTTCTATGGGACTGTTGCCATCAGCATCAACAGGTTCTTCTACACCTGTCTTCGAGCCAATCCACGGTTCTTGGCCACAGGGTAAGGGCCTGAATATTGCCAACCCACTCGCACAGATTCTCTCTGTTGCTATGCTCTATGAGTATTTCGACCTCAAGGAAGAAGGTGCTCTCATCCGTAAGGCTGTTGATGCTTCTCTCGACCAGAATGTCCGCACACCTGAAATTCAGGTAGAAGGTGGTGCGAAGTACGGCACAAAGGAAGTAGGTCAGTGGATTGTTGACTACATCAAGAAGGCGTAATAAGATATTACGATATACAAAAAAAAACTCACGCAGGTATTTTCTGTGTGAGTTTCTTTTTTTTATGGTAATGGTGTCAACGGATAGACGATATTCACTATCAGGATATTGGCAGCCAGTATGATGATGTTCATCAGCAAACCTATTCGCATAAAGTCGCTGAAACGATATCCACCTGGAGCGTACACCAGCATATGCGTTGGTGAGCCGATAGGCGTAGCGAAACTGCTGCTGACGCTAATCATCAGGGCAACGAGGAACGGGAACGGGTCGTAGCCCAGTTTCTCCGCAGCCTCATACATGATAGGGAAGAACATGGCACCAGCTGCTGTGTTCGAGATAAATTCCGTTATAAATGTTCCTACGAAGCATACGGCAGTCATCACAACGATAGGATTCGTACCGCAAATATCCAGGATGCCATTTGCCATCCATTCTGCAATACCCGTCTTCTGTATTGCAATACCAAGAACGGCACTTCCTGCGAATACCATCAATATCTCCCAGTTTATAGCCTTCATGGCCTGATCCATATTACAGCATCTGAATAATAGCATTGCTGCTGCAGCAAGGAAAGCACATTGCAATAGCGGCATGATGCCGAGAGCCGAAAGTACTACCATTGCTATCATGATGGCGGTGGAGATAAGGGTACCATATCCAATGTCAGGTACCTCGTCAGAGTCATAGAAGCAGAGGTCGCTCTTTGAAGTGTCCACTTTAAAATTTCCTGGGCACACCAAAAGAAGTGTATCACCAGCCTCTAACACTACCTCTCGTGGTGCCTCATTGATACGCTCACCGCGTCGTGATACGGCAGCCAGAATCATGTTTGTATCCTTCTCAAAGCCAATATCTCCGATTCTCTTGCCTATCAGGCTGCTGCCGAAATTGACGTATGCAGTACGTAGTTTGGCGTTATTGTCCACCTCACTCATTGAGAAGACATGATGGTCAGCAGCCACGAGGCTATGTTTTACTGCTATTTCATATATCTCGTCAATATGTCCGGCATATATCAGATGGTCGCCACCCATGATTATTTCATCTTCGCGGACAGGCAGTGGAGCATGGTCGTAGTGATACATCTCTACCAAGCTACCACCATTGATGTGGTATAGTCCGGCCTCATTAAGTGTCTGGCCGATATATGGATTGTCTGACGGCACCCGCAGTTCTACGGTATATTCTCCTGTTTCTTCGAAAGCACTCTCAGGAGCCTTGCGGTCGGGTAGGAGGCGACGCATAGCGATAACTGACAGTACGCCGACAGCCAGACAGAATAGTCCTGGGATTGTTGTGGTAAGAATATTCATTGCCACACCAGTCTTTTCCTCATAGAGTCCGCTGATGATGAGGTTAGGAGGTGTTCCGATGAGTGTGCATACACCACCCATGCCTGAGGCATAGCTTAACGGAATGAGTAGTTTTGATGGCGACACGCCCAGTTTCTTAGCCCACATCTTTACGATGCCTACAAAGAGGCTTACTACCGTCGTGTTACTCAGGAACGAACTCAATGCCGCTACCGGCAGCATCAGTCGTGTTACCGCTTTTGAGTAACTGTCAGGTGTGCCAAGCAGATATCTCACAACTACATACAGCACTCCTGTACGTGTTAATCCTGCTACTACCACAAACAACACTCCGACAGTAATTACCGAGGTGCCGCTGAAGCCAGAGAAAGCCTCTTTGGCATCCAACACGCCCGTAACAAACAGAGTACCGATAGCTCCGAGGAATACAACGTCGCTGCGCCACTTGGTACACAGCAGTATCGTAAACATTCCCACCACCGTCACGATGGTAATCCACGCATCAAGACCGAAGCCTAAAAACATCATCGATTCCATTAAATATCTTACCGTTATCGTTAAGGTTAACGTTAACGTTTAATCGTCCACTTTTTTAACGTTAAACTTCTTGTCAAACTCTACTTCTAACCCATTATTCAGCTTAACCTCATACTTTTTGCCATTACTGCTTCTGTCTATCTTTACGATTCTAGCATTAGAAAAGTCTGCCATAATGCGCATTTTTATAGGGTTGGGAATAAGGATGTCTGGCACTTGAGTTGTGTGGCATGAAACTTCCGTCCACTCACCCTTGTTGTTAAATTCAATCTTTTCCCCATTATTGAATATCACTTCGTACTCACCCCTCTCTTTCAATATGGTAAGTACCTCTCTGTCTGCAAAACACTTGGTTATGACCTCCTGTGCGGCAACAGGCAGTTGTTGAACACCGACTACGTATCCATCACTTGCCATTTCTACAGAGGTATTCTTCTCTACCATAGAATATGTTGTTCCCACCATTAGAAACATACATACTAAAAAAAACATTCTTTTCATTTTCGTAATAATTATTGATTAGGTAAATAAATAGTTTGCATTGTTTATGTATTCCGCTTGCAAAATTATAAAAATTCTTTTTATTTTCTACGGAGAAACAGATAATTTTTTTATTTTTGTTTGGTATTTTGCTCACTTAATTGTATCTTTGCAAACGGAAGATAATTTATAAGACTATGAAAAAGATAAAATTCCTTTTGATGGCGATAGCCGGGGCTGTCCTGGTGAGTTGTGGTACTGCAAGTACTGTGCCTATTACAGGCAGAAAACAACGTCTTGTTGTTAGTGACGAACAGGTGTTGGGCCTCAGTAGTCAGGAGTACAACAAGTATATGCAGTCGGCAACACCTTCCAAGGATGCTGCTGCTACTGCAATGGTGAAACGCGTTGGTCAGCGCCTGGCTGCTGCTGTTGTAGCTTATCTTAATGCCCACAATATGGGCAATGAGGTATCCAACTATCAGTGGGAGTTTAATCTGGTGCAGGATGATCAGGTTAATGCCTGGTGTATGCCTGGCGGTAAGATTGTTGTCTATGAGGGCATTCTGCCTGTTACGAAAGATGAGGCATCGCTTGCCGTTGTACTGGGTCACGAGATAGCGCATGCTGTGGCAAAACACTCGGCAGAACGCATCAGCAATTCCTACAAGCAACAGACAGCAATGTCGGTAATAGGCGGTGTGGCAGGTGCTGCAGGCGTTAGTTCCGGTTTGCAGTCAATAGCGTCAGTAGCTATTGGTGTCGGTGCTCAGGCATGGTCGTCGGGTTTCTCCCGAAAGCAGGAGAGTGAGGCTGACCATATAGGACTTATCTTTGCTGCTATGGCAGGATATGATCCGGAGGTGGCAGTATCATTCTGGCAGCGTATGGCGTCGGTGGGAAACAGCTCAAACTCTATCTTCAGCGACCACCCTTCTGACGAGAAGAGAATAAAGCAGATACAGGAATGGATGCCAGAGGCAATGCAGTATTACAAGCAGTCATCAGCAACCGTTGCAGATGTTTCGACCTCACCAGCTCCGACTGTAAAAAGCGTTTCGATAAATAGCCTGTCAAAAGCACAGAAGAAGTAGTTATGAAGGTTTTGCTTATCAATGGTAGTCCGCACGATAACGGAAATACATACCTGGCGCTTAACGAGGTGGCACAGTCACTTCAGAAGGAAGGTATAGAAACAGAAATCGTCAGTATCGGGAAACGTGCCATACAGGGTTGCATCGCCTGCGGGTGGTGCAGCAGGATGGGGAAGTGTACCTTCAACGACGACCTGTACTACAAGATTTGGCGTGCCGTAAAAGATGGCATCGACGGCCTGGTTGTCGGCTCGCCAGTATATTATGGCGGTCCGAACGGCTCTTTGTGTGCCTTGCTCGACAGAGTGTTCTATTCTCTTGGCAATGCGCTGCAGTACAAGCCTGCTGCCAGCGTAGTGGTATGCCGAAGAGGTGGTGCCTCTGCTGCCTTTGACCGTCTGAATAAGTATTTCACTATTATGAAGATGCCCGTTGTCAGTTCGCAGTACTGGAATATGGCTTACGGCCTGAATCAAGGAGAGGTGACAAAGGACGAAGAGGGTATGCAGACAATGCGTACCTTGGGCCAGAATATGGCGTGGATGATAAAACGCCTGAACATAGAGGAAGAAGGACACCCGACAGCAGAGTCACCCGAATGGACGAATTTCATTAAAGGGTAACGGTTATCGGTTAGCGGTTATCGAAAACTCTTCACTTAATAATCTCTCGGCACGTGAAGTAGGCTGTCATGGTGGTGCCATGGATGCCGTGAATCATAAGGCTCTGTCCGGTAAGAAGAAGGTTGGGCAGAGGGGTGCGTGGGGTGAGGATGGTCATCAGGTGGTTTGAGAAATCTTTGCGGATACCATAGGCATTTCCTTCCGGTGCATTGTTGTAGTCGCGCCAAGTGAGAGGGGAAGAACAATATATTTCTTTTACGGCATCACGAAGTCCCGGCAAGAGTATTTCAGCCCTTGCAATGAGTTCCTGTGCCTTGGCAGCCTTGAAGGCCTTATAGTCGTCACCGCGATGGCCGAGGGTCGTATCGTGCCACTGTGCCACCTCGCTCCACAACATGGGGGTGAGGATGTCTATCTGGTTGGGTTGTGCAAAGGAGATAAGTATGCCGTTCCTGTCCCATACGTCGGAAGGGGTGGAGTAGAGGAACTTGTTGTGGTTGGCATAGAACTGCTCGGTATCGAGACGTAGGGAGCAGGTGAAGATGCCAAACGTATTTTCGAGAGACGTCATGCGACGGCGATAGATGCCTTTAACGACACGGCTTTCCTTGATAAGACTGATGGTGAGTGAAGGGTGGATGTCGGAAATAAAGATGTCGGCATCATAGCGTTCGCCATTCTTGCAGACGGCTGTACAGAGCATTCCGTCGCGTTCAACGAGCTCCGTTACCTCGCTATTGCAAAGTACCTCTCCGCCGTTGTCTTCTATTTGTTTTATGAGTTGGTTTACGAGAACATTTCCCGGGGCATTAAGACGCCAGCTGCTTTGTATGAAGGAGGCATTGCCATGGGCAAAGTTGAATAGCGGCAGCGTCTCGCGGTTGAGTTCCATCTTGAGGGATGTTCCCGACAGAACGGCGATAAGCAGCGGGTCGGAGAAGGTCTCGTTGAGCCATTGCCACGCATTGACGTCAGCATAGTGCATGCTAGTGTCGGTATCGCTGTCGCGGAGGACATCGATGTATTTCTGCAGCCCAGCCTTCTGTGACGGAAAGCGTTCTGACATGGTGCGTAGGAAATTGTCGTAGCCTTCAACGAACGGGAATGTCTCGCCACCGATGGTGATACGGTCGAAGCCGTTAGGGTCGAGATGCTGCCAAGGGAGAGAGAGAAGTCCCAGCTGCTTGAAGATATCATGCAGTACCTGTCCCTCGCCGATGCCTCCGACATAATGCAGGCCGGTGTCATAATCCATACCGTTGCGACGATAGCTCTGCATGCAGCCGCCGGGCTGATGCTGACGCTCCAGAATGCGCACGTGAAAACCCTCCCTTGACAGGAGAACACCGCACTCAAGGGCTCCAAGACCCGAACCGATTATGATTACTTCTTTAGCCAACGGAATACAGCAGGTTGAAGGATGTAGGACAATGCTACTGCAGATATCATGCCCACAAGAGTTGCGAAGCCTACCGACTGAAGGGCTGGATGCTGTGCAAGGAGCATGGAGGCAACAGTAGTGATGAGTATGAAGGCAGAGAAGAGAATGGCTGTCTTATGGAAAGCCAGCATGTGGGAAGAGGTGTTGTTCTTCTCGCCAATGAGTCCTGACATGATGAATATGGAATAGTCAACACCAATACCGAAGATGAAGGTAGAGATGATGATGTTGATAAGATTGAAACGAATGCCGAAGAGCGCCATCGCTCCCAGGACTATGAGCCATGAGATGAGGATTGGCGAGAAGCCGAGCAGGGCATAGCACCAGTTGAAGCGGAAGCTGAGCAGCAATACCACGAAGACAAATGCCATGCTGACCCACTGAAGCACGTTGAAGTCGCTGTTGAGGGTTGTCAGGCCGTCTTTGGTATAGTAGTTGGTATCGAGCACCAGCATATTCGGCTCGTTGGCAATGGCATCGCAAACGGCGGTATATGTCTTCAGATTGCGAGGCATAGAGACATTGGTGAAGATGAGCCAGTCGCCGGCCATTGTCTGCTCCATAAGTGTTGACTGATAGCCTGGTGGAATGATGTCGATGTCATAGAGAGGGGTAGGTAGATATTCACTCTCTACCAACTCGTAGAAAGGAGAATCGGCAGGAATGAAAGGACGCACTTTGTTGATGCGTTCCGGAGTCCAGAAAGCCTTCCATGCATCGATGCGTTCCTTCTGCTGAGTGAGAGGAACGAAGATAGAATTCGTATGGGTATAGTCCTTTACCAGTCCCAGCTTCTGAAGAGAGTCGATTTTTGCTTGCAACAGGCTGAAATTCTGAAGGGCCTCTTCCGAAGTTTTACCCTGGGCTGCGAAATATCTCGTAGAGTCGGTAAGGCCGCCTGCAGGTGTCGTCTTGGCATCAAGGAGATGTTCCGCATATTCGGTATTTGGGGAGAGATATCCCAGATGGCTCATATCAGCATCAAAGTCGGTACCTTTGATGACATATGACGTAACGAAAACAACAATAAAGATGCCGATAAGGTAGAGGAGTGGCTTCTTGGTGTCGAGAGGGTAGTTATTGAACTTGTCAACTACAGCGAAGGCACGCTTGTTAATCTTGTTTCCTTCCATCTCCATGAGGTGAGGCAGATAGACGAGCGAGAATACCGTCGTACCAATGATTGCCAAAGCTGCGAAAAGACCAAAGTCCTGCAGCAGGTCGGTCTTGATGAAGATAAGTCCCATGAAGGAACCTATGGTCGTGATACATCCCAGCAGCACAGGGACTGTCTCGTCACGAATCACCTTTTCGGCATCGCCGGTATATTTATAGTGTATGATGATATGCAGGACGTATGACATTGCTACACCCAGCACGATTGCTCCCAATCCGAGAGCCAGGAGCGAGAACTGTCCGCGGACAAGATACATAATGGAGAGTCCGAAGAGAGTGCCAAAGACGACTGGCAGCATAAGGAGAGGAATAGTGTTCCATGTCCGCATGCAGATGAATAGTACCAGGAGTACTATGAGCATAGACCATCCTACAGTGGAAACGAGGTCGTTCTTTATTGTTGAAGAGTTATAATATCCGCTTGCGGGAGTGCCGTAATAGGATATCTTGACGCCCGGATGTGTCTTGGAAAAGTTGTCGATGAGACTGTTGAGATGTTCGAAGAGAGCAGAGCCTTGTCCTGTGTTCGTTGATGAGAAGGCTGGAGAGATAAAGGCAACGCATACTGTGGAATCAGGCACGAAGAAGTGTCCGTCGATAGTAATGAACTTGCCGCCGGTTGACATCAATGGCTCCATCTGCTTTGCCAGAATATCTCGCATGCCGATAGGGTCCATGTCAATGAGGGAAGAGAGCAGTTCGCCTGTCTCATCATCATTCTCCATCGCTTTCTCCTTGTCGCTGGCGTTGATAGCCTGTTGCGCGCGAAGATGTCGTGGCGTCAACAGTGTGTCGAACTTTGCATAGGCACTGGTATCGATATACGCCGGCAGATGCTCGATGAGGAAAGATACACCTTCGAACATCATGTCGTCGGGGATGCTGCGGAAGATGTCGATGTCGGTAGTATCGCGAGCCAGAAGAGAGTCGGAGAATACCTCGCAAGTATTGATAAGTTGGCTCACGGCTTTTGATTTCTGCTCTTTGACATTGCCGTTCATCTCAAAGAGCAGATATGTCTTGTCTTTTATTCTAAGGTCAGCAAATGCCGTCTTGATAGAGCCGTCAGCATTTCGGGATGATGGCATCAGTTTGTTGAGGTCTTCCTCAAGGTGTATGCATAAAGCACCATACCCTGTGACTACAAATAATAAAACCATCGAGAACCACATTTGGTACTGATGGCGTTTAAAGTATTGATAAATATCGGAAAATATTCGGGTCATTGTACTGTACCTTTTAGGGTCATGTATGTCTGTGTGCTGTCTTTTATCTCAGCAAGAATGGTATTGTTCTCATCAACAGAGACCGATACCGTCACTTCCGGGCATACTTCCGGCGTAGCAATAGCCGTCAGGCGGCATTGCTTTATAGTGGCATAATGAAGGTTCTTCCCTGTCAGCATCATGGCACACTCAAGGATGGTCTGCATATTGCAAACACCTGGGCATACGGGATTGCCTGGGAAATGGCCGTCATACACACTACAATCAGGAAGAATGGCAAGGGTGTATGTAGCACTCATGCCGGACGTCTCTTCCTTTGTTACTTTATAGAATTTATCTTTAAGGAACATATATCTTCATTCTTGTGTCGGCAATAGGTTCTCCACTTTCTTTCTTACACTCTCCGCTGATGATGGTTACACCGTCAACAGTAGGACCCATAGTAATGGTAGTGATGAGGACATCACCTACTGCGGGGCGTTGGGTAAAATGAAAATTCTTCACTTCACCGATATATCCGACAGGAGGTTCTGTAGCACCTTCTTCCTCTACGGCACGATAACCGGCAAAGGCTGATGCTGACTGGGCAATATGCTCTATGATACCTACTTCGGCAATGAGGCCATCTTCCTCCAGAAAGAAATTATCCTCTCTGACAGCAAGGCGGCATTGTGCTTCGTCGCCATTAACACACAACAACTCGTCCACCATCATGATGGGCGAGCGTTGTGGTATTAGTTGCTTAATATTAAGCATGAGACTCAATGTAGTCGTAAAGGTCATTGAAAGTCTGCACCTTTGGCAGATCTTCTGCTGGAATCTTTACTTTGTACTCGTGCTGGATGAGAGCAACGAGGTCAACGAGAGAAAGAGAATCAAGAGCCAAAGTGTTCTTAATGTTGGCTTCTGGAGTGATTACGCTTTCTTCTACTTCAAACTCCTCTGCAAGAACAGAGTTAATCTTAGATACGATTTCTTCTCTTGTCATCTTGTAATAATGTTTATAGATTTTTTATAATTAATGTTGAATTAGTTCCACCAAAACCGAAAGAATTAGATAAGAACATATCAAAGTGTGCTGATTTTGTCTCAGGAATAATGTTGATGCAGTTTGTCTCTTCGTCAGGCTCCTCGAAGTTGATGTTTCCTGCAATGAAGTCGTTCTTCATCATAAGCATAGAGTATATGCACTCTGCAGCACCAGCGGCCCACATCTCGTGGCCTGTCTGTGACTTGGTAGATGTTACAGGCACCTTATAGTCACCGAATACCTGTGCTATTGCCATAGCCTCACGTCCGTCACCAGCATGGGTAGATGTAGCGTGTGCATTGATATAACCAATCTGACGAGGATCTATGCCGCCATTCTTAAGAGCCAGTTCCAAAGAACGTGCAGGACCTGCTACATTTGGTGTAGAGATATGGTCGCCATTACCTGAGAATCCCCAGCCGACCACTTCTGCCAATATTGGAGCACCACGCTTTACGGCGTGTTCGTAACTTTCGAGAATAACAGTGGCAGCACCACCGCCAGGCACGAGGCCATCACGATTTTTGTCGAATGGACGAGATGCCTTTGTTGGCTCATCCTCACGAGTAGAGAATGCTTGGATGCCGTCGAAGGATGCTATAGAATACATGTTAGCCTCCTGACCACCGCCACAGATGATGCAATCCTGCAGACCATTCTTGATGAGCAGATAGGCATTACCGATAGCCAAAGAGCTGGATGCACAAGCTGCTGAAGAGGTAAGGTTGATACCGCGAAGACGGAACAGACATGCCAGGTTCATGGTAATGGTAGAGTTCATTGACTGGAAGATAGCACCGGAACCGCAAGCGGAGGTATCCTTGAACTCACGGAACTTATCAAGGGCATTCATAGTTGCTTCAGCAACAGAATCATTACCATAGATGATACCTACCTCATGACTGTCGAGGTAATCCTGATCTATCTTTGCTGCCTCCAAGGCATCCTTGGTTGCCATATATGCATACTGTGCCTCTTCTGGCATGAACTGACGCAGATTGCGGGAAACGAATGGCTTGAGGTCTGGCTTTGGCACATTAGCACAAAGTGCAGAACGGAAACCAAGGTCTTTACGCTCCTGTGAGAAGATGATACCACTCTTTCCTTCAAAAAGTGACTGACGAACATCGTCAAGGGTTTGGCCTAAGCATGACCAGATACCCATTCCTGTAATTACTACTCTATTCATTTGCAAGATTTTTTATCATTGTGTTAGGGGTTAATGGCTTGTCAGTAAGAGACTTCTCCCAGCATCTGCGACGTTTTACCATCTGAGGATTGAGAGGCTTCCACTGGGCCAATTCCTTAACATTATATTCTAACTGTGGATTTGTTTCGCACCATTTAATACCTTTCTTATTATAGATTGGTATCAAGTCGTCAAAGAACATTGCATTGAGTCCCATGCCGTGCAACTCTGGTTTCACACCTATAAGGAGAAGCATTGCTTTCTCGCTTTTGTGGAAATAGATATGATTTATAAGGTGTAGCCAGCCGAAGGGGAGGAGTTTTCCTTTTGACTTCTTCAAGCCTTCTGATGGGTCACGCAACGTGACAGCAGCACCGACCAATTCGTTTTTCTCATTAACGATAAATGGTATCAGGTCCATATCGAGCAGGGGAAGATACATATTGACATAGTCATCAACCTGCTTGTAATCGAATACTGAGGTACCATAGAGTGGGGCGAAGGCTTCATTGAAGAGGTCGAAGAGAACATGTCCGTATCCAGAAAGAACATCTTTTTTTGTCTTCTTGATAACACGAAGGTGTAACTCTTCCTTCAGATATTCTGAAACACGGTGATAACGTGCAGGAATCTCCTTTGGAACATTAATACGCACCTGAAGCCAGTCAACAGCCTTTTTATATCCCAACTTCTCCAAGTGCTGGATGTAATAGGGGTAGTTCCAAAATTCGGCTGCAGACCCTCCTAAGTCAAAGTCCTCCACAAGCATACCTTCTTTGTCGAAGTCGGTTATACCCATAGGACCTTCTATCACTTCCATTCCTTTCTCTTTTCCCCATTGCTCAACAGCTTTCAGAAGAGCAGAGGAGATATCGAGAGAGTCATAGAATTCTATGTTCGTGAAACGTACGCGACGTACATTCCATTTGGCATTTGTCTTATGAGAAATTACACCTGTTATGCGTCCCACACATGCTCCGTCCCGATAAGCAACGAACGATTGTACATCAGCGTATTTCAGGCTGTCGTTGTGCTTTGGGTCGAAGAAGTTACGGGTATCCATGTCCAATTCTGGAACATACTCCGCACATCCTTCATAGAGACGGTGTGGAAGGGCAACGTAATCATCCATTGCCTTCTTCGTATCAACAGGTATAATCTGTATCTTAGACATTTACTGTGCTGCAGCGGTATGAAGCATTTCGTATATGCAACTGCAAACTCCGAAGAATGCTACTCCGAAGGTGCAGATGACAAGTGTCAGTTTCGTATTGAAATCCATTGCAAAGGCAGGAATTGGTTCTCCATCCTCTTCTTTGTTGCGGATATACATAGCCTTTACTATCAGCAGATAGTAGTACAGTGATACTACGGTATTTACGAGTGCTATGAATACGATGAAATAAGGCCAGAATGTTGGTCTTCCATCTACTGCTGCCAAGAATACGAAGAACTTAGAGAACATACCTGCAAATGGAGGAATACCACCGAGAGAGAAGAGAGCCAATGTCATGAGAAAGGCCATCTTCGGATTTGTGCGGTACAGACCATTATAGGTTGCCATGTCTGTTCGTCCGTCATTAGCATTCTCCACAGAAGCAATGATGGTAAATACAGCCATGTTGGCAACAATGTATATCAAGACATAGTACATTAGGGCTGTTGTTGACATGATGCTGTCACCGCCAATCACTACAAGCATGATGTAACCTGCCTGTGAGATAGAAGAGAATGCCATGAATCGCTTCAACTCTGTCTGACGTATTGCCATGAGGTTGCCGACTGTGATTGTCAATACCACAAGTATCATCATTGCAAACATCCAGAAAGGAAGCAGTGCAATGAATACCTTGTAGAGTAGGGTAGCAAGAGTAAATGCTGCGGCACCCTTTGATATTACGCTGAGGTAACCGGTTACTGTTGTTGGAGCACCCTGATATGTGTCGGCTGTCCAGAAGTGGAATGGCACGAGCGAAATCTTAAAGCCTAATCCTGCAATGAAGAATACCATTCCCATTACAGACAGATTTGTTGGCTTGAGCAACATTCTGAAATCATCGAAATACAGATGTCCTGTAGCTCCATAGAGGAAAGAAATGCCGTAGAGCATTACTCCAGAAGAGAATGTGGCGGTAAGAATAAACTTTGCTGCTGCTTCTGCTGATTGGTTGCGCCATTTGTCGAGAGCAACCATACATGCCATAGGTACAGAAGCCATTTCAAGTCCAAGGAAGAACATAAGGAAATCGCCTGCTGACATCATCATATACATACCCAGAAGAGTTGATGCTGTCAACATATAGAACTCACCTTCTACCATCTTTGACTCTGTATTGTTAAGCCAGTTACGTGACTGGAGTACTACGATAAAGGTACCAAACGTGAGAATGGCCTTCATCATATTGACTGCTGGGGTAGCATGATACATAGAGCCGAAGAGGTCTATGGTATTGCTGTTTCCCATGATGGTAGGAAGAAGACATACTATTGTCTGCGCCAGAAAACAGATGCTGGCAAATGGATTCAACCATTTCCTTTCTGCATCGCGAGAGGAGCAGAAGTCTTCTATGAACAATATTACCAAGAAAGCAACGAGGGTTGCCTCAGGTATCATATATAGAAATTGACCGTAATTCATATCTTATAGCGTTCCTATGTTTGTTAGAATTGGAATAACACCTGTCTCAATGACATCACTTGCCCAAAGAGGGAATGAACCGAGACCTGCTACACAGAAGATGAGGCAGCATACAGCAAATTTCTCATCCCAAGTCGCATCGGTAAGTGTTTCATAGTGTGGATTGGTAACATTTCCGAAGAGGATAAATCCGACTGTTCTAAGAATATAAACAGCTGTTACTACAATAGATGTACATGCTATTATTGTGCAGCAACGGTGGAATGTATCAGGATTCTCGAATGAACCAACGAAGATTGTCATCTCTGCGATGAAGCCTGAGAAACCAGGGAGACCAAGGTTTGCAAGACCTGCTATCACATATCCTACAGAGAGGAATGGCATTATCTTCATCAAACCACCCAGTTCACGTATGTCACGTGTGTGGGTACGTCCGTATATCATACCGATGAGTGCGAAGAACAGTGCTGTCATGAGACCGTGAGAAAGCATCTGCAGGATAGCACCTGTGCATGATACCTTTGTCATCATCAGGAGTGCGAAGAGTACAAGTCCGCAGTGAGACACAGAAGAGTATGCATTGATAAACTTCAGGTCGGTTTGTACGCAAGCACTGAATGCACCATAAACAACAGATATAGTGGTGAGGATAAGGAATATCCACGCGAGATCATTTGCTGCATCTGGAAGCAGGAACATAGCAATGCGGAAACAACCGTAGCCACCAAGCTTCATCAATACACCAGCGTGAAGCATGGAAACAGATGTTGGCGCACAGCCGTGACCGATAGGAGACCATGTATGGAATGGGAACAGTGCTCCAAGAACACCGAATCCAATGAATACGAATGGGAACAAAGCTTTCTGAATCTCTACAGGAATCATCATTGCACCATTTGTGTGGTGAGCAATGTCAAGAAGATTCATTGTCTGGCCACCGCTGAAGAAATAAATGCCGGCAAGACCAACGATGATAAGGGCAGAACCACCCATGAGCATCAGGGTCAGTTTCATGGCAGCATATTCCTTGTTGCCTGAACCCCAGTAACCGATAAGGAGATACATAGGAATCAACGCAACCTCATAGAACATGAACATGGTGAAGAGGTCGATGCTGATGAAGAATCCGAATACACCAGTAGACAGCAATGTGAACCAAAGGAAGAACTCCTTTGTCAGAGGCTGCAACTTCCAAGAAGCGAATGTGCCGGTAAATACTATGATGCTTGAAAGCAGAAGCATCACTACGCTGATGCCGTCAACACCTACGGCATAAGAAATGTTCAGCGGAGCAAACCATACATGGCTGTAGGTGTAAAGCATTTCTGCTGTGTTGCCTGCGGCACGCTGGCTTATAAAATCGATGGTGAGCCATACTGAGAGAGCTACAAGACAAGAGGCTCCAGCTACCATCACACCGCGTACTTCATTGATGTTTCTTGCAAGCCAAAGGCCAAGAAGCATCAGTACGGGAATCAGTACAAATATTGATAATATACTCATTTTTTAATATTATAAGCAGATTAGAAGTAATGTTATTGCTATGACACCTGTTATGAACCATACGGCATAACTGCGTACATCACCATCCTGTGTCGTACGGATGCTTTCTCCTCCGGCATTGGTTCCCCATGCTGTGAAGTCAATGAAGCCATTGATGATATGCTCATCAATCCACTGTACTGGAATAGAGACATAACGGAAGAGTATCTTATGGGTCACAAACTGATATACCTCGTCCATGTAGAAGCGCTTGTATGCCCAACGATGGAGATTTGGTGCAAGAGAGTACATCTTATCTGCTATCGGCTGTACTTCACCTTTGAAGATATAGGTGGCAAGAAAGATTGATACGATGGCGATTAATGTAGATGTGATTGCTATCTGTGGGTCGAAGTGTATGGTATATGCAGTACCGCTTGCGGTAACGAATGAGCCGAATGAAGCCCAATCCCAATGCAGGAAGCCGCCAAGAGTCGTGAAGACACCTACACCGACTGTTACACATGAGAGGAAAATAAGTGGGAATGTCATTGTCCAAGGTGCCTCATGTGGAGTATGATGAGCATGCAGTTCCTTGTTCTCTGTACCCCAGAATATACCGTAGTAAAGACGGAACATGTAGAATGCTGTCATTGCTGCAACACCTGTCATCCACCATCCGCAGATTGGTGAGTATGCAAAACATGCAGAGATAATCTCATCCTTTGAACTGAAGCCAGAGAAGAATGGAATACCTGCAATGGCGAGACAAGAGATAAGGAATGTAGCATGTGTGATAGGCATGTATTTTCTCAAACCACCCATTGCTGACATCTCATTAGAGTGTACTGCATGAATGATACATCCTGCACCGAGGAACAGGCATGCCTTGAACATAGCATGGGTAAACAGATGGAACATAGATGCCATGTAACCCAGTGATGAGTGATTGTTGATGTATGCTTCTCCATCATGTCCTGGCAGACATACACCTAATGCAACCATCATGAATGCTATCTGTGATATAGTAGAGAATGCCAAGACTCTCTTGATATCGCTCTGTGCACAGGCTATTGCTGCTGCGTAGAATGCTGTGAAAGCACCCACAACGACAACTATAGAGAGTTGATTTGGTGCATAGTCAATCCACAGAGGGAACATACGTGCTATCTGGAATACACCAGCTACAACCATCGTAGCAGCGTGGATAAGTGCAGATACAGGTGTTGGACCTTCCATAGCATCTGGGAGCCATATGTGGAGAGGGAACATTGCTGACTTACCAGCACCACCTATAAACATCAGCACAAGAGCTGTTGGCAGTATCATGCCGCCAGCAAGGAATGCCTTGTCTGCATTGCAGTTTGTGAAGGTATTAGCTGCTGCACCGATTATCTCTGTACCCGTGAATGAGAAATTGAAACTCTGGGTATAGAAACCAAATATCAAGATACCGATAAGGAAGAACATATCGGCAAAACGTGTTACGATAAATGCCTTCTTTGATGCATGTACGGCTGCTGCGAGAGGGTAGTAGAAACCAATGAGCAGATAAGAGCTCACACCCACCAACTCCCAGAACATATACATCTGGAAGATATTTGTTGCCAGTACCAGTCCCAACATTGAGAAGGTAAACAGCGACAAGAATGCATAGTAGCGTTGGAATCCTTTTTCACCATGCATGTAGCCGAAAGAATATATATGTACCATCAACGATACGGTAGAGATGACGATGAGCATCATCACTGATATCGGATCAAGTAATATACCAAGGTCAAAATGCAGCGCACCCAGTGGCAGCCATGTAGTATTGTAAGGTACTACTGTAGCGTATGTGCCGTCAGCAAGACGATCCATGCCAAAATACTGGAATGCTGTGATATAGCAGAGTATTGTCACAATGCCAAGAGAACAGGTACCCATCAGTCCTGCTGCCTTGTGTAACCAGCCGTTCTTACCTCTAAAGTAATCTATCAAACCGATTACCAAGAATGAGAGCAGAGGCAGAAGAAGTATACCGATTGTATATTCGAAAGTCATAGTTCTTTTCTTTTTATTGGTTTGATAATTAGAGTTTCATATTTTGTATGCTTGTTACCGAATCACTCTTGAAGTGACGGTAAGCGTTGATAATAATTGCTATTGCAACAGCTGATTCAGCAGCGCTGACACCGATAGAGAAGAGTGTGAAGAACATTCCCTCCATTGCTTCTGGATAGAGAAGGCGGTTAAATGCAGCGAAATTGATGTCAACAGCGTTTAGCACCAATTCAATGCTAACAAGCATGGCAATCATATTGCGACGGGTTACGAAACCAAAGACGCCGATGAAGAAGAGAAGTGCACTGAGCACGAAGAAACATTGTACTGGTACCATTTATTTGTCCTCCTTCTGATTACGTGATACAACAAGTCCTCCTATGATACATGCCAACAGGAAGAGTGAAATAAATTCGAATGGCAGTACATACTGATATTTCTCAGAACCCATCAGTGTATCACCGATTCTCTCCATAGGAATTTCTACGTCAGGTACAGAGCAGAACTTATCAAAGAAAGCAGTACGCAACTGTGCTATGATGACTGTTAGGCAGCCTGTGAGGGCTACGAGTCCTGCTATTGTCATACGCTTCCAGTCAATCTTCTCCTTTATACCCTGAAGACGACGCTTTGAAATCAACTGTATGGCAAAGATATATATCATTGTCATACCGCCTGCATAGATACTCAATTGAGCAGTACCAATAAAGGTATAGTCAAGCAGGAAGTATAGACCTGCTATAGCAAAGAGTACGAAAAGCAGTGCAGTAACTGAACGCATGATGCTCTTTGTCATTACGGAGAATATGGCTGCGCAGAGTATTACTGCTGCCAATATTGCGAATACTATTATATTTGCCATTCTTATGCCTCCTTATTGTTTTCCTCTTCGTCAGCCTTAGGCTTTGCCTCTGGAAGTACTGGCGGGATATTGAGGTGTAATGCTAATGCATCACGGTTAAATACAGCATTCTCAAAGTCCTTACGGAATTCAATAGCACCGAAGTTACAAGCATTTACGCAAAGTTGACAGAACATGCAGTCACCAAGATTGTAAAGGTAGTCAACCAATACTTTCTTTTTCTTGCCATCTTCTGTTTCAACCATTTGTGAGGTAATCTTGATAGAGCCGTTAGGACATGTCTTCTCGCACAGCGTACAAGCAGTACATTTGTTCTTGCCATTTTCATCGTGGGGCATTACCAATGTGCCGCGATGACGGTCTGCCACGTGCTGTGTCTTGCGATTTTCGGGATACTGCTCAGTTATCTTTGGAGTAACATACTCGCCCATGGTAATGTCCATACCTGTGAGCAGAGTCTTTACTCCTGCCAGAGCAGTAGCGAAGTATGATTTATTGTTAGCCATTGTGTGTTATTTGTCTTTCTTTATTGCAATGTCAACGCCAACCAGCTTCTGGTCTCTTGCGAAAGCAGAGCGGAATTTCATAGCGCGGACGCAGATTACTATTGCTAAAGCCACGATTGCTGCCAGCACGATGTAGCTTATGTACTGTATTCCTGTGATGTTGAATGCAACACATACAGTCATCAATACCAGATTGCACAGTGCTACTGGCATGAGGTATTTCCATTCCAGTGTCAGTATCTGGTCGATACGCAGACGTGGGAAAGTCCATTTTACCCACATCAGCAGCCATACTATTGCAAATGCTTTACCCAAGAACCATACTATGCCTGGGATGTAATCCATCACGGCATCAAATTCTGCTATGCCAATGTGTATAGGACACCATCCGCCGAGGAATACCAGACTTGTTATTCCGGATACGATGAAAAGGTTCAGGAATTCTGCAAGATAGTAAAATCCGAATCCCATACCAGAATATTCTGTGTGATATCCGGCTGTAAGCTCTGACTCTGCTTCAGCAAGGTCGAAAGGACCACGGTTAGCCTCTGCGTTACCGGCTACAAGGAAAATCAAGAAAGCAATTATTGCAGGAACATGTCCCTGGAATATAAGCCATCCGAAAGGACCTGTCTGTGCCTCTACGATACCGCTCACCTGCATCGTTCCAGTCAGGATACATGCTGTGATGAGACAAAGTCCCAGAGACATTTCGTATGAAATCATCTGAACAGCGCCACGCATAGCAGATACAACGCCATACTTGTTGTTTGATGACCATCCTGCAAGGAATATACCTACAACACCGATAGCACTTAGTGCAGTATATAGGAATATACCCACATTAAAATCTAATACTATAGCACCCTTGTTCCAAGGCAGGAATGCAAAAGCGCCTATAGAACCCATGATGACGAGTATTGGAGCCAGAGCATAAAGCAGTTTGTCGGCCTTGTCAACAAAGAAAATCTCCTTTATGAGCATCTTGAGAACATCGGCAAATACCTGCAACAGTCCCCAAGGACCAACACGCATAGGGCCTAAACGACATTGGAAGTATGCACACACCTTACGCTCCATGAATATCAGCGCAATTGCAAGGAGTGCATAGCCAACTATTATCAGCAGACCAACGACGATACACTCAATAAGTATAGTAAGCCATTCAGGGCATCCAATGAGGTTCATCAGCAGGTCATGAAACCATGTTGAAATTATTGAAAAGTCAAACATAACTATAGTTATATAAATAAGGTGTGTGATTATCTGTCAATATCAGGGATAATATAATCCAGTCCTGCACCAACTGCAATGAGGTCTGCAATCTTTGTTCCTTGCAGCATCTCGTCAAGTGCGGCAACAAGTGTTAGGGCCATCGGACGGAACTTCATGCGGAAAGGCGACTTGTCGCCTCTTGAATCCAGATAAACACCGAATTCTCCACTTGTTCCTTCTACAGCATAGTACCACTGACCTTCCGGACATTTGATGATTGGCTTCTGCTTGATGTAGTATTCACCCTCTGGTATATTGTCAATGAGCTGCTCTATGATACGCAGAGACTGCTCTATCTCCTTCACGCGGAGGTAATAACGGTCCTGTGCGTCGCAGCCGTCGAGTACTACCTGATCCCAGTCAACCTTGTCATATACGCCGTAAGGATAGTTCTTACGCATGTCGTTTGCCCACTGTGAGGCACGACCGTTAGAACCGCTGATACCGTAGCTGATACACTGTTCCTTGGTGAATACACCGACACCTTCAAGACGCTGATGTGTTATGACGTTGTCACCGAAGACCTTGACATACTCGTCAAGCTTTGGACGCAGGTATTCTATCAGTTTCTTGCAGTTCTCCTGGAAGTTAGGATCTATATCATCCTGCAGTCCGCCGATACGGTAGTAGTTCTGTATCAGACGTCCGCCTGTTGTCTCTTCCATTACGTTTAGCACATACTCACGGTCGCGCATGCAGAAGAGGAATGCAGTCAGGGCACCCAGGTCCTGTGCATAGCAACCCAGATACAGCAGGTGACCGTCAATACGCTGCAGCTCATCCATAATAGTACGGATAGTCTTGATGCGGTCGTTGAGCTCTATTCCGAGAGCCTCCTCAATGACACCTACCAAAGCGTGGCGGTTCATCATAGCAGAGAGGTAGTTCATACGGTCTGTCATAGCCAAAGTTTGAGGATATGTCATCTCTTCGGCCATTTTCTCGATGCCTCTATGGATGTAACCAAGATGTGGATAAATCTTTTTTACGGTTTCTCCATCAAGAATAGTCTCCAGACGCAACACACCGTGTGTTGATGGGTGCTGAGGACCGATATTCATCACAAAATCGCCCTCCTTGAAGAGTGGGTGAGTGGTGGTTACCACTTTGCCGTTGGCGTCAAGATTGTACTCTGTTGTGGTAGAAACCTCTGTGTCGTCTTCCAGTGAGTATTCTTCTGATGCAACAAAATCCTTGCGGAAAGGATAGCCCTTGAAGTCGTTTCTCAAGAACAGACGACGCATATCTTTATTACCGAGGAAACGGATGCCGTAGAAGTCGTAAACTTCTCGTTCCAACATCTCTGCGCACTTGTACAAACTGCTGATAGACTGAATGTAATAATTTCCATCTATCTTCTCAGCCATTGTCTTTGTGCTGATTCTCTCGTGTGTCTGGGTGTTTTCAAGAATGTAAATACAACCCAGAGAATATTCGTCTTTGTTTTCTTCACCCTCGGCGGTACCGAAGTCCTCACCGACGATGGTTACGAGATAGTCAAAATTCTTCTCGTTCTTCAGTTTTGTCATCTCAGAGGCGAACTCACGAAATGAAAATTCTATCGGATTTAGTTTCATTGTTTTTGCCTCCTTGATTATTTGAATGTATCGTTAATTTCTTTTTTCACAAAGTCTTTCACCTCACCGGCGGTCTTCTTCATCTCGTTGATGAAGTTCTTTGGTATGTCAGTGATAACGAGTGGGTTAGGGTTATCCTCCTTGTGGTTCACACCACCGAAGAATTTCTCGACCTTCACCTTTCTCTGCAACTGCATCATACCATACAGAATTGCTTCCGGACGTGGAGGACAGCCTGGTATGTAAACATCTACTGGCAGGAATTCGTCGATGCCTTTTACAACGTGGTAGCTCTTTTTGAACGGACCACCGCTGATAGCACATCCTCCTACAGCAATGACATATTTTGGCGTAGCCATTTCGTCATACAGACGCTTGAGCACAGGAGCCATCTTGTGAGTGATAGTACCGGCACACATTATCAGGTCTGCCTGACGTGGACTGTTTCTGGTTACCTCAAAACCGAAACGGGCAAAGTCGTAACGTGCACATCCGCAAGCCATGAACTCAATACCGCAACATGATGTGGCAAAGGTCAGTGACCAAAGTGAATTGCTGCGTCCCCAGTTGATAAGAGAATCTAAATTACCTACAATAAGGTTTACTCCGTTTTCGTTGAGTTCGTTGATGAGCGACTCTAACGTTTCATTGTCTTTCCATTCGTTGTATGGAATATTCTTGATACTAGGCTTCCTTATTTCCATTCCAACGCTCCTTTCCGCCATGCATAAGCAAGACCAAATACTAATACTAGCATGAAGAAGCCGATAGAAGCTAATGCCATCACGCCAAATTTGTTAACAACAACTGCCCATGGGTACAGGAATACAGTCTCTACGTCGAACATCAGGAAGAGTAGGGCAAATAGGTAATAACCTACATGCATCGTCAGCCATGACGTGCCGCGAGTAGGTATACCACACTCAAAAGGCTCACCCTTCACTGGTGCATACGTACGAGGACCAAGAAGCTTGGCCATGATGTATGCCGCAACAACCAGAAAAACAGCTGTTATGATTACGGTAATAAACAGAGTGAAATACATACTTATTTTTAAAAATGTTTAAATTTCGCGTGCAAAGGTAATAAAAATCCTTGAAATAACAAAATAATTAGTTTAAAATAATTATTATGGCACGTAAATTGCATCATTACTTGATAAAAATATTTTCACTTTTTATATTTTTGCACGCGTTATGAATAGATATGAAGTTCCAGTTTTACTTTTGACAGGTTATTTGGGAAGTGGGAAGACAACACTTCTCAATCGTGTTCTGAATAATGAAAAGGGTATTAAGTTTGCCGTCATCGTCAATGATATCGGTGAGGTGAATATCGATGCCGACCTTATTGAGAAGGGTGGAGTAGTGGATAAACAGGATGATTCCCTTGTTGCCCTGCAGAATGGGTGTATCTGCTGTACCCTTAAGATGGACCTCGTCCAGCAACTCAGCGATATCGTTAAGCTCCAGAAGTTTGACTATATCGTTATCGAGGCCAGTGGCATCTGTGAGCCGGCACCTATTGCACAGACTATATACTCTATCCCAAGTATGGGTGACCAGTTCTGCCAGGGTGGCATACCTCGCCTGGATTGTATCGTGACAGTCGTTGATGCTCTTCGCATGAAGGACGAATTCGGCTGCGGCAAGTCGCTGCTTGGAGCAAAGCGCGATGAAGAGGATATAGAAAATCTCGTTATTCAGCAGATAGAGTTCTGTAATATCATTCTTCTGAACAAAGCCTCAGAGGTTACTCCTAGTGAGCTGCAGCGTGTTACGGAGATTGTTCGCGCTATTCAGCCAAAGGCAGAGATAATTCCTTGTGACTATGGTGATGTGGACTTCGAGAAGATTCTTGGCACAGGTATGTTCGACTTTGATTCTGTTGCCACTTCTGCAGCATGGATTTCTGAAATAGAAAAACATGACCCGCATAAGGATGACGAAAGCGAAAGCCAAAACGAAAACCAAAACGAAAACGAAGACCACGACGAACACGAACATCACCACCATCATGAACATGAGCATGAGCATCATCACCATCATCACGACCATGATGAGCATGATGAGCATTGTGAGTCGCATCATGGCGGTGAATGTACCTGCGGACATCATCACCATCATCATAATGAAGAGACAGGCGAAGCAGAGGAATATGGCATAGGAACCTATGTGTACTATGCTCGTCGTCCGTTTGATATTGTTCAGTTTGATGATTTCGTGGCCCGCAAATGGCCAAAAAATATCATTCGTGCCAAAGGTCTGTGCTGGTTTGTTGACCAGCCGCATCTGTGTTATATCTTTGAGCAGGCAGGCCGTCAGGTTAAGCTTGAGAATGCCGGACAGTGGTATGCTACGATGCCTGAGGCAGAGTTGAAGCAGTTCCGTATTGACAACCCTGGTGTAAACCGTGATTGGGATGAACAGTATGGTGACCGTATGCAGAAGTTGGTATTTATTGGTCAGAAACTCGACAAAGCAGCTATTAAGAAAGAACTTGACAGTTGCCTGGTCGATTGGAAAGAGGACTAATCTCAATAACCGCTAACCGATAACCGCTAACCATTGATTATGCGAAAAGTTGTCATTTGTTTTTTAGTTGCTTTTGCAATATTGATAGTCGTTCTGATTGGTGGCAGCTTTTATATGTTGCAGTATTCTTTGGGGCCTAATCCTAACAGATTAGATACAGAAGGAGCTTACAAAGAACTTTTTGCGAACTATCCGGAAACCATTGAGTGGATGGATAGTTTGCGTCGTATTGATGCCCTGCATGATACCGTTCTTAATATGCCGCAAGGTTATAAGTGTCATGCTTACTACATCTTAACAGGCAGCAAACGTACAGCCCTCGTTATTCACGGGTGGCGTGATGTGCCAATAAAATTCTTCTATCTGGCACGCATCTATGAAAAAGAATTTGGCTATAATGTCATAATTCCTGATGTCTATGCACACGGAAAGAGTGATGGTGACATGATACGGATGGGGTGGCTCGACAGGCTTGATATGCTTCGTTGGATGGAAACCTTCAAGACGGATACTATGGTGGTGCATGGCGTCTCTATGGGCGGTGCAACGACAATGATGCTTTCCGGTGTGACAATGCCTTCCGGCATCAAGGATGTCAGGTTCGTTGATGACTGTGGATATACCAGCGTATGGGACGAGTTTGCCGGTGAGTTGAAAAATCAGTTTGGTCTGCCGGAATTCCCTCTTATGTACACCACCAGTCTGTTGTGTCGTCTGATGTACGGTTGGAGTTTTGATGAGGCTTCGTCAATAAATCAGATAAAAAAATGTCGCTATCCTATGCTTTTCATTCATGGGGACAGCGACACCTTTGTACCTACCGAGATGGTTTATCGTCTATTTGCAGCAAAGCGAGGACCGAAAGAGCTCTGGATAACAAAGAATACGGACCACGCCTGCTCTTATTTTAATCACAGGGAGGACTATATCCATCACCTGAAGAAATTCATTAGCACCAAGTTTAAATAGAGTTATTTTCTCAGTAATCCAACGATGCGTGACAACTGGTTTGGTATTCTAATCTGCTGCGGACATTTCGGCAGGCATTCTTCGCAGTCCATACACTGGTTGGCACGAGCCTCTACAGGTATTGCTTCGAGATACTCTGCAATGAATTTATCCTTCATCTCACCATAGTTTGCCGCATCCTTATCAGGCAGCGGTAGCAGGTGGTTGTTTACGGCATTGTTGTGGAAACTGAAGTTACCCGGGATATTCACGCCATAAGGGCACGGCATGCAGTATTCGCATGTGGTACACGGTATTGTGGGATATCCTGCCATCTGGTCCGCAATCTTCTCCAGCAGTTTGTTCTCTGCTTCCGTGCAAGGCTCCAGCGGCGAGAAAGTCTTTATGTTATCAATAAGGTGATCCATGCGGTTCATGCCTGAGAGCGTTGTCAGGACGTTAGGGTAGGAACCAACCCATCTGAAGGCCCATCGTGCCGTGCTGTCATCGGGACGCACTGCCTTCAGCTGGTCTGTCAGCTCCTGTGCCATCCTTCCGAAAGCACCGCCGCGAAGAGGTTCCATGATGACACACTGCACACCCATCTTCTCGCATTTGTCATAAAGATACTCCGCATCAGCATCATGGCGACGTCCCTGTCTCAGGGAGGCATGACGCCAATCGAGGAAGTTCATCTGTATCTGCACAAAGTCCCATTTGTATTCATCCTGTCTGTCCAGCAGCCAGTCGAAATCACGTACATCGCCGTGATATGAGAAACCGAGGTGCTTTATGCGTCCCGCCTCTCGTTCCTTCAGCAGGAAGTCAAGTATTCCGTTGTCAAGGAAACGTCCCTTCAGCGAATCCATTCCACCACCGATGCTGTGCAGCAGGTAGTAGTCAATGTAATCCACCTTCAGCCGTTCCAGCGACTTCTCATAGAGAGCCTTAGAGGCATCGAACGACCACAGCCTGCCATTCTGGTTCGACATCTTCGTGGCGATATAGTATTTGTCACGCGGATAGCGGCTGAGAGCTTCGCCTGTCAGCACCTCCGACTGTCCGCCCATATACATCGGGGCAGTATCAAAATAGTTCACACCGTGACTGATGGCATAATCCACCAGCTCGTTGACAGCAGCCTGGTCGTTAGGCAGACGCATCATTCCGAAACCAAGTAGCGAGATGTGCTCTCCCGAATTGTGCTGCACGCGATAGGTCATAGCATTGTTCGGTGCATCACCAGTCTTTGCGGATTTGTCACTTAACAACGGATTTGCCAGACTTCGTATTGGGTCCAGGCCCATCATCACCACTGCCGAACCGGCACCTATTCCGAGGCGCTTCAGAAATTCTCGTCTGTCCAGATTCTTTTTTGCCATAACTATGTATAGGTTAGATTTTTCGCAGACAAATTTACGAAATAAGATGATAACAACCAACAATCATTGAAAAAAAATAGCATTTTGTTCCATTTTTTGTGACAATTTCAATTGTTTTATTCACTTATCCCGCAGTTTTGCTATAGCGAAATTCCTCTTTTTTGACGTTTTTCTTGCATTATTAACATATTATTTATAAATTTGTCCCCAGAAACCATAAAACTAACCCTATACAATGAAACGACTACTAACCCTCTTGCTCCTTGTTGTTGGATTCACGACTGGAGCTTGGGCACAAACAGCCATCCTCGTACGTAACGGTCAGCCAGTATCTGCTTTCTATGGAGCAGGCGCCTTGACGGGTGCCGTTAATGCTGCCGAAGCTTCTGGTGACGTCATCGTTCTCAGCAGTGGCACCTTCAGCAATCCTGGCGAAATCAAGAAGTCCGTCTCCATCTACGGAAATGGTCATGAAGGTTCTGGCCGTACTTATATCCAAGGCAAACTGTCCTTGCGGCCAAGCGAAGAAGGTTCCATTGATAACTTTCATTTGGAAGGACTCTATCTGGAGAACCATTTCAATATCCTCAACGACGGCAATCGAAGTCCGATTAGTAATTTGACTGTGGTGAAATGCCACGTTACAGGCATGTTTCTCTACATGCCCAGCAACAATGTTACGCTGAGAAACTGTATAATTCAGGGTGATTTGAAGACTTATCCAGGCTCTTATACGGCCACGGATATGCTGATTGAGAACTGTTGGAAGGACGGCGGTAGCTTCAATATGTTTACTGCTGAGAGTACGATTACTGTCAGGAACAGCATCTTCAACTGCAGAAGCATCAGCGGTTTTGACAACTCCTCGGCCTTCTGCAAAGCGACTTTCGAGAACAGTATAATTGCCGGAGCAACATTGGCAGCAGGCAGTTCTGCCACAAACTGTGTCCTGCTTAACGTCAATACTTCTGCAAATGATGTGACAACTACCAACTGTTGGACGGCATCTTCTGTTTCCGAGGCCTTCACGAATGCAGAGTCTCTTGTTTATGCAGAAGGCGCCACTCCTGCGGTTAAGGCAGATTATGTGGGCACAGACAATACGCCTGTCGGCATTACTGGCGGCAATTATCCCTGGAGCATCGTGCCGTCCCAGCCGACAGTCAACTTCGAGACTACTCTTGTAAAGGATGCCGATGGCTTCTACAAGATTGGTTCCGTCGAGGATTGGAAGGAATTAAAACGAGTCGTGGAGAATTTCAATCCTCTCGCAAACGCAAAGATGACCACAGATATTGACCTTGGCGACACGCAGGTGATGATTGGCGACGGCTATTACCCCAATGCCAATTATCGTCGTCCGTTTATGGGTATCTTCGATGGACAAGGACATACGCTTACCATCCACTTAGTTACTGATTCCATTGCAGCAAGCTATACCGATGCAGGTATCGCCGTACCAGGTTATCTCGGTTGTGCCCCCTTTGGCTACGTGTGGAACGGCACCATCCGCAATCTGCATACGGCTGGTACGATAACCGCTGCGCATGAAGGAACAGCAGGTATCGTCGGTTGGACTAACGGCACAGTCCTCATAGAAAACTGCCATAGCTCAGTTGATATCACTTACACCAATGGAGCGCGCGGAATGGCTGGCATTGCATACACCAACTACAACGACAACCACAATCTGATTATCCAAGACTGTATATATGACGGTACACTTACTGCCGGTACCAATAAAACAGGTGCTACCGGATTTGTGGTGCATCGTGCTTACGGCAATATCTATATCAGTAATTCGCTCTTAGCAGCTACCTTCGACAACGGGCTTGGGACAAGCGACTGCGCCACATTCGTTCGAAACAATCTTGGCAGCGGCTATATCAGCAACAGCCATTTCAAGATGGCACTCGGCACCATACAGGGCAATCAATCCACAGCAGACGAGTTGGCCAACGGCCGTACGGCTTTTTATCTGCAAGCCGGTCGCGAAGAAATGTTCTGGGGACAGGAGATTGGCGTTGATCCATTGCCCGTTTTGACCAACGACGAGAGCAAGCGCGTCTATCGCTCTGCGGATGGCTATACCAACAATCCCGATTTGGCTATTGCTGACCAGAGTCTTGTGCCTCTCCTCTATACACGCAGTAGTGATAACGAACTTACTATTACAGGCTTTGATCCTGGCTTTGTTGCCCCAGCCGACTATCAGCTTGTCATCCCCGATGACATCGACGGTGCTCCTGTCGTTGCCATCGCCAACAGCGCCTTCCGTTCCAACGCGAACATCAGAAGTGTGACTGCCAATAGTGTGATAACAGTCGGAGAATATGCTTTCGAGAAAAATTCGTCGCTTGTCAGCATCACCATGAATGAAGTGTTGACGCTTCAGCGTGCAGCCTTTGACATGTGTACGTCACTGACTACTATCAATATGCCCAAGGTTGAGACCTTAGCCGACATAGTGTTTGGAACAGCAACTAGTCTTACAGAGGTGTCGTTGCCCAAGGCCAAGATGCTGGGCGTCGAGGCATTCGGCACTTGTGCTAATCTTAGCAGAGTGTCGCTGCCGGAGGCTACCACCCTAGGCAATGGTGTGTTCCTGAAAGGCTATGCCCTGACCCATACTGGTGAGGACGGCATCTATATTCCTAACGTTACTACCATCGGTACTTATCTCTTCCGCAGTTGCACGGCGCTTACTACCGTGTCAATGCCAAAGGTGACTGCCATCGGAACCTATACCTTTGACGGCTGTACGGCACTTACTTCGGTTGACTTGCCTCTTATTACCGCCGTTCCGGAACGGGCTTTCCAGAATTGCAGCTCATTGTCTGCCTTCGACCATCCTGCCGTAACGAGCATCGGACACTATGCCTTTGTGAACTGCTCTTCGCTTACGGCATTTAGCAGCAATACCGTGACGGCACTCGGCAATAATGTCTTCGAAGGATGCACAAAGTTGAAATCAGCCTCCTTCCCCAATGTCACTTCTATGGGAACAGGTGTGTTCCATCAGTGTGCTGCTTTAGACTTCGACCAAGTTACCTTGTCTAAGATGACAAGTTTGCCCAACTACACATTCCAGTCTTGTACGGGCATAACCAGTGTGACGCTTCCGAACGACCGTATGCCTTTGGTTACAAGTATCGGTGCCTATGCTTTCCGCTATGATACAGGTATAGCCTCGGTGACCATCAATACGGCTATGACGCTTGGCGGTTATGCCTTCAGCGAATGTTCCAACAACGAATCGGTCAGTGCTCCGCTAGTAACCGCGATTCCCGAATATGCGTTTAATAAGAACACAAAGCTCAATACACTGAATCTGCCTGAAGTGCTGACCATTGGCAGGAATGCATTCGATTATTGTACTTCACTCCCGACGTTGTCACTTCCCAAAGTCCAGAGCATCGGCGACTATGCCTTTGGAACTAATTCCAATCTTACGAAGGTGTCGCTACCATTGTGTACCACTCTCGGCACTGAGGTGTTTGGTACATGTGCAAGCCTCACGAAAGCCTATATGCCGGAAGTGACCACGATGGGCATTCGTATGTTCTACAAGAACACCAGTTTGCAGACGTTGGGCGAGGATGCCATTTATCTGCCAAAGATGACTACCATTCCTGAAGGCACTTTCCGCGAATGTACAAACATGCTTACGGCTCCGTTACAAAGCGGCATCACCAGCATAGGGAACAATGCGTTCTACCAGAATACTAATCTGCAAAATGTGACAATTCCAACTACAGTTAAAACTATTGGCAACTCTGCCTTCCGCTATTGCACGAGTTTGAACAACGTCGTGCTGCCATATTCGCTGACCAGTATTCAGGACTGGGCGTTTGCCAACTGCACCGGCCTGGAGAACCTGACTATCGAAGAGGGCATACCCAATATCAATCGTGATGTGTTCCAATATAGTGGTATGAAGAATGTGGTGTTGCCATCCACATTGGGAGCTATCGGCATCAATCTGTTCTATCAATGCAACCAGCTCGAAACGTTAGACGTCTCGAAATGTGTGAATGTCTGGGAACTCTACAACTACACTTCGTTGCGTGGCAGTAACACCATTTTCTACGGTGTGCCAACAACCACCAAGATAATCCTGCCGCCATACGCTCAGGCTACACTTGGAGCGAACGACGAGATAGCAACTCTTGCATTCGACCTTACTGCCGACACCGACGGCTACTACCTTATCAACAATGCCGCCGATTGGGACAAATTTGTGGCTTATTCGCGTGCCAACCCGACAGTCAACGGACGCATTACCGCCGACATCGACCTTACAGGCCATGCAGGAAAGTTTGGTGTGGGTTCCAACGAAAGCAACTATATCACCTATCAAGGCACCATTGACGGACAAGGTCATACATTGACGATACAATATCGTACAGCACAAGATGTTGAAGGCGGACTGTTCGCATACGTGGAAAATGCCACCATTCAGAATTTGAAAGTCAGCGGAAACATCATTGCCAACCATCGTCTTGTTGGCGGTTTCGTAGGCTTCGTGAAACCTGCCACTACTTTAACAATGCAGGATTGTGAGTCAAGTGTAAACCTTACTGTTACTCCATCCACAACCAATATGCACATTGCCGGTTTCGTTGGACAAGGCAAGACGTCCACCATCACACTGACTGACTGCCTCTACAACGGAACGATAACAGGTGTTACCAGTTTCCGTTACACAGCCCCATTCCTCGGATGGAAGGAAAATTCAGGAACAATTACCTATAATTATTGTCTGAATAACGGTAATTTTGTAAATACTGATAAAAGTTATTCCTATGCTCTTGGTGTTACACAAAACAACGGACAGAGCACGGCGAATAACTGCTATTTCAAGAAAGGTAATGTCACCAACAATGAAAATCTTGCGAAGGAGGTAACCGTCGAGGAACTTGCCAGCGGCAAGATAACCTATCGCTTGCAAGACGGTCGCGAGCAGCAGCACTGGGGTCAGAAGATAGGTACAGACCCTGCGCCACGCCTTACCGATGAGGCTGGAACCCGCGTCTATCGTGGAGAAGTCTATACCAACGACCCTGTGGAAGAGAAAGAACTCAAGCGGGATGCTGACGGCTACTACCTCGTAGGCACGCCGGGCGAGTGGAGCCTTCTTGCAGAACTCGTGAACGATGAAGGCATGACGGACGTGAATGTCCGCATGACGGCTGACATCGACCTCGGCGATGACCAGACGATGATAGGCTGCGGAACGACAGATCCTGACCAAAACGGTTCTACAAACATTAAGTACCAAGGCGTTTTCGACGGTCAGGGATATACGCTGAAAATCAATTATGTTGCTACCGAACACATTACGGCACCTTTCCGCTTCATTCAGGAAGCAACCATCAAGAACTTGCATGTCGTTGGAAGCATCACAACTCCTTATCGTAATGCTGGTGGTATTGTGGGTATCTGCTTCGGACAGCAAATGCATAGTTATATTGAAAACTGCGTCAGCTCCGTTCATATCTATTCGTCATATGTGAATACGGGAGACTTCTATGGAGGAGGTTGGCACGGCGGCATTGCTGCAAGGTTGCATTACTACGGACAATTACACATCACGGATTGTATCTTTGACGGCAGTATTAGTGGAGAGAGCAGAGGAGTTGTTTGGGGCGGCTTGTTGGGTATTCCTGACGGAACGGTTACTATTACCAATTGCTTGCAAGTCGCAAGCTTCGATTGCAGTGGTGTTATTAGTGGCGGAAACGGCTCCGGCACCTTCTCTACCGTATTTAACAACGGTTATGCCTCTAGGGTTAATGTTGGCAGCAACAACTATTACCTCAACCAGTTAGGAAATGCCCAAGGCACACAAGCCACTGCTGAGACTTTGGCTGACGGCACTGTCACTGTTGCCCTGCAAGCCGGTCGCGAAGAGACCGTTTGGGTACAAGACCCTGTGACGAACCTACCGATGCTGAAGGTGTTTGTAAAGCCTTCTAATATTCGTGGTGACTTTAACGGCGACGGCAAGGTGGGTATGCCTGACCTTATGTTCCTTCTGCAGAAAGTCCATAATGGAAAATTCCCTGATGAGAAGTGATAAAATAACTCATTTTTAATAACCTAACACAAAATTAACAAAATACCTTTAACTATGAAAAAGAACTTATTTCTATTGGCTTCTTTGTTTCTGACAATGGCAACATTCGTAGCATGTAGCTCAGAAGATGACGCAGTAAACCCATCGCCAACAGATCCTACGCAGACAGTCACGAAGGTAAGTATCATCGCCCCTATCGGCTATGCACAGAACCTGGGAGCATGGATGAATGCAGACGCTACCCACAAGTACAAGAGACTCCTCGTTGAAGAAGGCCAGCACTATATCCTGGGCGTCATCTGCGAGCCAAGCACCGTGAAGAATCCTAACATCGACTGGAACTTCGTAAATAGTGCATTCGAAGAAGCAAACATCAGCGAACAGGGTATCGTGACCGGTGTTGCTGCTGACGAGAACAACACCAACCAGTGTCTCATCGTTGCCACAACAGCAAACAACATTTCCGACACTATCGAGGTTTGTGTGATGAAGGAACTGTCTGTTGTCTATGAGCTAAAGAACAGCAATCCTGACGTTGTCATCATGGACGGTGCTTCCGTACGTTCTACGGCTTACGTAAGTGCGATAAATGCCAGCGGAACCCTCAACAACAAGGACCTCATCACAGGCTTCTTCTCCGACAAGAACCGTGCTAACTTCAATGATGCTGCCACAATAACATTCATTTCAGGCACATCATTCGATATTCAGGGTAATGGTGTCGGTGTAAACATCCTGATGACATACTCCAAGGCATATTCTACCACAGCTGCCGGAACCGTTTACTTCGACAATGTGCGTGACTATAGCGTGCTGACATGTAAATCAAGAAGACAGGCCCTCATGGTTGACTCTTCTTACGTAAACCTCAACGACCACAACCAGCACATGACTGCCGGCGAGACATTCAATCTCTCTGCAACACTCGAATCCATCAGTCCTCTAAAGCAGGTTCCTGTGAAGTATGCCAGCAGCAATCCGGCAGTGGCAACGGTTGATGCAAATGGTAAGGTGACAGCCGTCAGTCGCGGTTTGGCAACAATAACAGCATATACCAACCACCTCGCAGAGTCACAGTACTGTGTAGTAAATGTTGACAATGCAGTGCCCGTTGCAGTAACACGTATCATTGACGTCAACGACCCGACTACTGCACACACCGTTTCTCGCGCCCTCATCGTGAAGGGTCAGACCAAGCAGCTCTTTGCCGACTCTCACAAGGACGAGATGACCTCTGCTTCTGGTACAGAGTGGAAGAGTTCTGATGAATCAATACTGACGGTTGATGCTAATGGTAAAGTGACCGCTGTTGCTCCTGGTACAGCAATCGTCTATAACACTCCTTTCATGGAGGCTAACGGCGTGAAGGAATATGGCATCGCTGACTGCAGCTGCATCACCGTAATGCCTGACTATAAAGATGCAAAGGTTGGAGATATCTTCTATGAGGATGGCTCATTCAGCACAACGCCTCTGTTGTCCGGAAAGACTGCTATCGGCATCATTGCATATCTCAACTGCGACGCCAACGGCACTCCTACAGCAGGTGCTACCGAACTGACTGAGAGCGGTGAGACAGGACAGTATGGTGCTATCGATGCAGCAACCAATTTCCACGGCCTCGTGATGGGTCTGAACAATGCAGCAACAGGTGTCAACTGGGGTAAGGATGCCACACAGGCAGGACTCCAGGGCATTACCATTGCCAATAGCGATGCTGCCAACCCAATAGCAGGTACTGCCAGAGCATCTGGCAATACGAGTGCCTATACCGCAGCCATCACTACCAATGCGCAGGATGTCGTTACTGGCGCACCGACCTTCGTACCTTCTGAGAGCTATCCTGCAAGCTATGCTGCATGGAACTATAATGTCAAGGTGCCAAGCTTCTGCTCAGGATGGTTTATGCCAACAGCTCCACAGTGGTACGCAATACTGACTAAGGGCTTGGGCGGCCTGACCACTATAGCTCCTACTTGGAACTCTTATTTTGATGCTGCAAACGATGCATTCAACAAGATAAATGCAAAGCTCAGCAACATCGGCGGCACTCAGCTCCCAGCAGTTTCTGAAAGCGCTCTTTTCTGGACCATCAACGAAAGCAGTACTACCGGCAAAATGGCGACAGTCCTCATCAAGGACGCTTCAGGCCTGAAGTTCTTCGAATACGACAAGACACAGACAGCCGGTCCTGGTGGAGCACAGACCATCGTCCGTCCATTCTTCGCATTCTGATTTTCCCGTCGCAACATATTTGAATAAACAAGAGCAGGAACTGCGTAATGCAATTCCTGCTCTTTTACTTTTCGCTAACCTTTAACCGTTAACCGATAACCGTTAGCCAATCGCTCGGCTTATGTCTTTAACCGATAACCGATAACCGCTAACCGCTACATCACTCCTCGTCCGGGAACTTGCCGTTGAGTATTTTTTGCAAAAGGAACATGAGGTCAGGCATGCCAACCTCTTCGTCGCCGTTAAAGTCGCCGCGAATAGTATAATTTTCTTTTACCGCTGCTGCGATAGGAAAGCATAGTTGGCTCTCAATGCCGTTATTGTTGGTATAGGTAACACGATATACATAGCTTCTGTTTGTTGTTACGGTGATGTTTTGTGTTGTTTCTCCTGTATTCCACCGCCATTGTCCGCTATTCTCCTCGCTTTCAGGCAACTGTGGCATGAGGGTTAGTGTATGTCCTACAGGTGGGCATGTATTATTATTGACCTGGTATGTGTTTACGAGTCCTCCCATCTCATTGTGAAAAATAGTATTTCCACTGACAAGTCCTCGTTCTTTCTCCCTGTCAAGGCTGGGGATAAGATTGTCGTCGATAGTGCCGCTATACACCATTTTTGGCGACAGTTCCGTCGGTCTTCTTTCTTCATGACATAGCTGTTCGTCACGAGTGTTCATCAGCACCGAGTAGCCCATGTGGTCATATCCGCCGCTGGTGCTGCCCTGTGCGCCTCCGTCTATCCCCATCTGCTCGTATGCCTTCTCTGCAAAAGGCATTTTTATGCCCTTTACACCCTCGTATATACCGATGACTGTCCCCCAGTATGGTCGCATCTGTGCACCGAGCACTGGCACCGTCATAAGCCAGGCACGTCCATCGCTGTAGTAGTATCCGTTGGTTCCATACATATAATCAGTCCACGGCAGTCCCTCTATGCTCATTGCCTGGGCAGCCAAATACTCTATGCCCGATGCCAAACGGTGATTCATGTATGCAAAAAGATCATCGCCCTGATTCCATCCTATCTTTGCCATGTCAACAGCGAGTCCAAGAGACATCGCAGAATGACCGGCATCGCGTCCGCTTTCGTTCAGCTGACCGAGACGGCCGTAGGCACCCGTTTCCAATTCGCTCTCTACATCGGTAACCACAAGGTTTCCGAGAAATTCTGTCAGCCCGTCGTTATGTATGCATTTTCCTCCGTCAGCATCACCATGTCCTGTAATGTCATGCAGTGTGGGTGGATTAACAAAGTTGCCCACTTGGTCGTACTTAAAGTATGACATGCCTTGATTATATATAAAAACATCGTCGCAGAGCACACCAATACTTACCACGCAGATGGCATTGCACAGCCCCCAGTTGCTCCAGTAGTGTCCGGGAGCCTGCCACCATTTACCGCCGTTCTCCCATGTGCCGTTACGGCTGCGCAGGAAACTGAGACTGGTTGGATACCATACCGTTAGCATCCATTGGCGAAAGATACTGAAGTCTTCGCTGCTCCAGCCCTTATAGTCGCGCATAAGTTCTGCAGCTTGTGCAAAGGCATATCCATATAGTCCTGCTGCAAGGGCATAATTAGTGTCACCGCCTATGGCCTTTGTGGTCGTGGCCCATGCCATGAGAATGCGTACGGCAGCATCGGCACACTCCGTGTTGTCCTCAATCTTCCAGCGCAAGGCATTTTGGTAGGCCATTGCCGCGCCTCGTGCTGCATTCATATAGTTCTCACCGCTACCGCCACCTCGAATGATGGTCTCTACAGGATAAGTCTGTACCGAAGGCTGAGCATAGGCTGCCGACTTCAATATCTCATAGGCCTGCTTAACTTTTGTGTTTCCCTTTGCGAGTTGTGCCTTTACGCGGTCGAAATCAGCCTGCGTATGAAGTCCCCCTGGGTGTATAAAACCACGATTGAGCGCCTGTGCTGACATTATCGTGAATTGAACATCAAAGAGAATTGTTATGAAAATCATGAAATACTTCATATCAGGGATGGTTTCTGCATGCAAAGTTAAGCAAAATATTTGAAACTCCAAAAGAATTGGAGAAGAAAAATATATCTTACCTCCCTCTCTACTACGAAATTGCTGCAACGGGACGTGAAATCCTATTGCGGCAAAAATATTACTCCTCGTCCGGGAACTTGCCGTTGAGAATTTTGTTCACGATAAACATAGCATCAGGCATATTTACGACTCCATCACCATTCACGTCACCACGGACGCCAGCGATGATACTTGCGTCTATTTCCTTTGTTGCGGCATCCGAGGGCACATAGCCGTCCTTTATTGCCGTTACCGATATTATAAGCCTGCTTGGCTGCTTTACGTTGTTACCGTCAGTTAGGAATTCCAGACGGCATATATACTTCACTCCTTCCGTCTCACAACTGAAATTCAGACTTCCGTCAACCATGCTTATTACAGGCATAGCACACTTCTCAATGCCCGGCTCGCTCTCTATTGCAACGATTTTCCCGAATTCCCTCCATGTCGCGGCAGCCTTGTAGGCATCTATGGAAGCATTGGGCACATGCAACGTCGCATAGTTAATGTATGAGTCCTGGAAGGTGTTGCGACTTACTATCGGTACATTCGTCGCATAGCAATAGAAGTCCTTCAGTTCAGGGAAGTCGGAGAAAGCATAGTTGCCTATCGTCCTTACGGCACTTCCTATAGTGACAGATTTCAGACCTTCACATTTATTGAAGGCATAATCGCCTATTGCCGTTACCTCTTCCCCAAGGATATATTCCGCTACCTGGCTACCGAAATAATCTTCCATAGAAACAGACATACCATCATCTGCTGTTAAGATGGAATTGCTGTTTATTGTCACCTTCGCAAGCTTCGTGCAGTTTTCGCAGGCATTGTATCCAATCAATGTCACACCGCTGGGGATGGTGACCTCTGTCAGCCCTGTGCAGCCGGAGAAAGCCAAGCCGCCTATTGTTGTCACGCTGTTGGGAATGTCTATCGAAATCATGCCGGTACACTGCCTGAACGCACCGCCGCTAATGCATAGCGTTCCGTCCTGTAACGTAACAGCCGTGTCTTCCGGCATGGTTCCCTTATAGCAGTATGCTACATTGCCCACATATATTAAGCCGTCGGGCTGATTATCATACCATGGTGTGTCGGAAAAAGCGTCGCTGTCTATAAATGTAACGCTGCTGGGGATTTCTATTGTTGACAGGTTTGAGCATTTGTAGAAAGCCATCTGGCCTATTGACGTCACGCCGTCTGGGATAGTTATTTCCGTGAGGCTGGTGCATTCAGAGAATGTATTGTTGCCTATCGACTTTACACCTTCCGGGATATTTATGGAAGCCAATCCCGTGCAACCACAGAAAGCATAACTTCCTATTGACTTTACATTTTCGGGTATTGTTAAGGATGTCAGGCTTCTGCATCCGTTAAAGGCATAGTTTCCGATTGAGATAATGCTATTGGGTATTGATACCGATGTCAGCCCGCCGTAACCTGAAAAGGCACTACGTTCAATTGACGTCACATCATATGTTTCGTCATTATACACAACGGTTGCCGGTATTGTCACGCTGCCGCTATATCCGCCCGAAGTCACTGAAGCCTGTTTGGAAACGGTGTCAAAGTTGTAATAAATGCCATTAATCTTCACCTTGGCATTCGCCACCATTGCCAACAGCAATATAATAAAGGAAAGTAAGGTTTTCTGTCTCATTGTAGGTTTTGTTATTCCATGCGCTTCAGCAGTTCGCGCAGGTAAATGTCGCTGATATTGCCCATATCGGCTTTGTCATAGATATATAACAACTGTAGCTCATCCTGTACTATGCGGACACGAATGATAACCCTTGCACCACCACTCTTACCACGTCCTTTCGATGTAATAGCAAGGCGAATCTTGCGGGCTCCACCGAAGAGCTCTACACCCTGCATCGGATTTTGCATCAACGAATTCAGAAAACGTTCAAAGTCTTCATCCAACGACTTATGCCTTTTCTTAAAATGCTTATACGATGTTCTGAAGTCTTCAGATATTTTTACCCTCATAGCGCCTTGAGCGATTCCATTGCTTCTTGAGGTGTCATGCTTGGCTCGGACTCAACCTGATTCATACTGCGGCTGATGATACGTGCCAACTTGTAGGTCTGCTCCAGTTCAAGCATCCTATTCCAGCGCCTAGTACTCATGCGTACAGTGACACTTCTGGGAGTTCTTTCTATGACAGTGTTCATGATATTCTTGTCTAGTGTTATGTTTTCTGTGTGCAAAATTACGATTAAGTTTTGAGATATGCAAGAAAAACCAAATTTATTTTCTTTTCTGCATACCCAAGATGTAGTAATATTTTTCTGGAAATATTTGTTAGTTTGAAGTTTTTTTGCTAATAATGCAGTGGTATAAAATAAATTTTGTAATTTTGCAGACGATAATCAATACAAACCCCAACAGATGACGGATAGTTGTCAGACACGACGAATGTATGGGCACGATTACGCAGTGCCCGGTACCTATGAAGTGACCATAGTCGTTGCTGACAGACGCCCTGTATTTGGTGAGATTGTCGGTACAACAAAGAATGGCGGTGAGAAACCCCATCTTAAGCCATCACCTCTGGGGCAGACTGTTCTGGAAAAGGAGATTCCAAAGATACATCATTATTATCCTCAGGTAGATATTTGGCAGGTATGCCTTATGCCCGACCACCTACACTTGATAATCCGCATCAACCAGCCATTGCCTAAGGGCAAGCATCTCGGTATTGTTGTTGGTGCTTTTAAGGGCGGTATCAGTCGTGCTTGGTGGCAATTGGATACCACCGTGTCTGCGGCATCAGCTGTAGAATCCCGTCCTCCGCTATTCGAGCCCAACTACAACGACCACATCCTTATGCGTGACGGCCAGCTGGACAATTGGAAACGCTACCTCCGGGACAATCCCCTCCGCTACATGATGCGCCGTGAATATCCAGACTTGTTTCAGCGCACATTATGCATAACGGTAGGCAATACGCGCTATAGTGCCTTCGGGAACATGCTCCTGCTTCGTCAGCCCGAGAAACACCAGGTGTTCTTCCACCGTCGTACAGGAGGGGTGCCCACAGAAAATACTGATTTCTGGAAGGCAGAGAGTCAACGTCTCATCTCTGCCGCCAACAGTGGAGACGTATTGGTCACTCCAGGCATCTCTGAATGTGAGAAGCGAATCAAAAACATGGCATTAGAGCAGAAGCTGCGAATGATTCATGTACAAGCTGCTCCCATTGGCCGATATTGGAAACCCGAACGGAGCCGCTTTGAAGCCTGCGCTCATGGCTCGCTGCTCATCCTTGCGCCTTGGCCTGAGGATATGCCTGATTTTGCCAGCGACTACGAACGTTTCCATTACCTCAACCGCCTGACAGAAGCCATTTGTGCCATCAGTCATACAACAAACGTGGCTGTGCAAGGCTTACGCCTTTCACACGGTGGTTAGTTTTATTCCAGCAGGTTGATGGCGGAGAGGATGTTCGGATAGTTGTCTTTGGAGTAGGCCAGCTCGGTTTCGCGGCCATCCCACGCGAGTTTCAAAGAGCCGTTTTCTATGGTCGTAACGTAGTGCATATTTACGGCTACACCTCGGCGTACCTTCGTCAGCACGTCGCTGAGTTTACCGGCAAGGTCTTTGAATGATTCTGAAAGCACGATGGGGGCACGGCGGCCTATCGTGTAGCCCCTGCGCTTTGCTATTCTTGTTAATATCAGTTCCATAATGTTAATTATTAAAGGGGAGTGAAAGGGGAGTGAAAGGGAAAGTACCTTATTGTGGCAAAGTGGCAATGGGACATTGTGACACTTTACTCCAATGTTTGCTATCTGTTTTCTCTATCCATCCGTCGTGCCGCCAGCGAGTAATGATGTTTCGAAGTGCCGACTCACCGCAGAATCCGCGTTTCAGGGCCCTTAGGTCATCCATCGTGAATGTGGGTGCCAGTCCTTCGATATAGTTGATTATATTCATGTTATAAAATTATATTTTGCCGATATGAAATAATAAAGGCATTATTCATCTTAAAGAAAGAGCTTAAAAGGGTTATGTGAAGGGTTGTCTATAAGGTTGTCTTAGGCTACATCGGGGCTAACTGCTAACTAAACTAGAATCGCCACATTGCCACTTTGCCACTTTGCCACATTAAGGTGGTGGCAATAGTGCAAAGGGGTGGCGAGAAAACTATAGAGTAATATAATTAATAATATATTATATATATTATTAAACTTCAAGTCTGCATATTTCTGAGGATGCTTAATGTGGCAAAGTGGCAAAATGGCAAAGGGACAAAAGGGGTGTTAACAGATTTTCACATTCTACGGGCATCGAAATTTGTGTGCGCAAGATTTTCTTCGTACCTTTGCCATCGGTTTTGAGAATCACAAGTTCTTCTCGGGCATCGAAAAGCGTTTCGCTGCTAACTCTTTTAACAGAGTTGAACCGATGGCGATGTTGCTCACGCTCAGCAATCCGAAAGTAAACTTTCATTGCCT
>JAFVGI010000045.1 GCA_017475005.1 Prevotella sp.
CGATAGACCCTCCCAGACCTCACCGAACACCAGACAATAGACAGCCCTCATCAACTCAGTATCATCCGAATCGAAGTTACGGCCAGGGCAGCCATACACCTTATCATTGCGTAGGTTGCCCAACGGGAAGGTCGCCAAACGGCTGATGTCACCTCCCAACTTTTCCTCGATAAACTGTGCGACAAGCTCTTTTGGATTCATAGGCGTTTCACTTCTGGAAATTTCTCTTCTCGCAATACTTTCTCGGCAGCATCCATCAGTTCTGGGCGGAGTTCCCACACCCAAAGACCGTTCTCCTTACGCGCTCTGATAGTTGGGGTTGACCAGTAATGGCGCACATCAGGATCTTTCTCGTCAATCACGGCAAAGTTGAGCATGTGCTGTGCTCGTCTGCCTAAAGCAACGATGCTACCAGTAAGGGCATCGGCCTTGACTCCGAACATCTCCTCCATCTGTTGCAACGTATATCTCTGGCCACGGCCAGCTTGCAGATAGCATTGTAACATACGTTTAATGCTATTGCTTGCATTGACGATTATCCGGCACCATTCATCCATAGAAATGGTTAGTGGAGCCTCCTTGAATCCATCTGTGTATGTATGATGATATGAGGTAAATGGCCTGTCATCAATGAGTTCTACACACGATGAGCCACCACCAAATTGTGGAACTTTATATTTGAGCCTGGGGATATTGACCTCCTTCGAGAACACATCCTTCCATGTATTGAAGGTTTTCTCGTTAAAAATAGCATAGCCCTCTTCGTCAAACCCGTCTATTATTCGGAAATCAGCTATAAGATCCTGTTTCTCTTTCTCAGATAAAGAAGGAACCCATAAAGTCTCGAACTTAGCCTGAAGCCCAGCCTTGGTAAAGCTGTTTACTTTCATCTTTGATGACTTCAGGAAGCGTTCAACAGCACGAAACAACTTCTTCATTTTTGCCCTGTCAGCATAGGTGAAGTCATACTGCGTCACGGGAACAGCCATGTCTGCCAGCAAGTTGTCTGCCGTCAGAAGCGCCTTTGTCCCTTCATCACCTGCAGCGATTACGATCTCATATATAATCGCCTTCAATATTACTTCTTTTTGGTCTGTCATATCAATATATCGTTACTGAGTACTCAATGTCATCATCTTCTGCCATGTTGTACATCTCCATGTGCGAAGCATCTGAATTGTATTCCTTATAATGTGCCCCCCACGGATATCGTTTCTCTATCATACCATCATCTGGATTCATGCCTTCTTCCTCCATATTCTCACGTATGGCCTTTAGTATCTTCCTGTGAATACCAGGCATTTCCTCGGAAATGTAATCAGAATCGAGCATCTCTCCTTCATCTTCTGCATCTTGCAGCTTGTTGTAAAGGTGGTCAGAAACCTCCATATCAAACGATGTCTCTCCAGCTTCGTCGAAACCGAACACCGTGTAGGTAATTTCTATACTATTATCTGAGTACATATTCTTTTGATATTTGGTTCAACTTACATCTTTGGCGGCTTTACCCAACCAGAGTCGATATACATCTGTTTTGTTTTGCGTATCTCTTCTACAGCTTCATCCATTTTCCTTTTGGATTCTTCTTCGTCACTGATGTTGTATTCTTCTCTTGTTTCCTTGTCATATTCACATGTCATGACTACAAAGATGATTACTAAAGCCAGACAGCCAATTGGTCCTAAAAGCTTATTCGCCCCTTTGGCAACAGCAATAATAACCAGAACAATGAATGTGATAATGCAGAAGGTTTCCATATGCAACACGTTTATATTTTATTTGTTATCAGGCATTGGATCGCACCCTGGAGCAATAAGCAGCTTGTCTTGATTATCCAACGGAATCCATACGATTTCTTTGATATAGGTATCCATTTGCTCCTTACCTAAAAGTTTGAGCGCAATTTGCCTTCGGTTATGGATTTCGAATCGAAAGCGATCCCATGTTTCTTTGTCCATGTAGACAATATCACATGATGGCGTTACAGCCTTTTGATAGATACATCTTATAGCTACTCTCATAATGTATTCCTTTTACTTTCCTAATTCATAGATAGCATACATCCAAGGAATTTCAGTGCCGTCTTCCTCGTTCTGGTACTTTGCATCGTTACCGTTCTCATCTCTAAACGTGTCCCATCCGCAATTTGTCACCTTGCGAACCATCACGTCATTCTGTTTGGCTTCCTTGTTTGCATTAATAATCCGTAGTTCCTTGACAGGCTTCAGTTCAAAGGAATCATCCTTGCAGATAATTCCAATTGTATATGGGTCATTAATGTCTATACAGAAGGTAGAATCATCCTCCTCAAGAACCTTCCAAGCCCGGTCGCCAACATGAACGGTCAAGCATTCTCCATCCAAAACAGGGAAGTTCTGTGCAACCTTATGTGCAGGAGGCAGATTGTCCTCGTCAAGAGGATAGTCGAACAGGCCCAACTTACCTTTTACATCCATAATAGGTTCATCAAACAAGTATGCATTCTCCAGATGCCAGTGCGTACTGTTAGCACCTGCCCAGGGAGAATCATTATTGTTGTCCGAGTCAAAGCCCGTCACATCGACATAACCAATGATAGCAGACAACGGCATATCTTCATATTCA
>JAFVGI010000046.1 GCA_017475005.1 Prevotella sp.
AAGGTTAAAGTCGCTGATTAATCAAAAACATAATGTCACGCATGCACGTCTGTTACGGGTCACTATAAGTGTATTCTTGAACTATTTGGTTGTTTGAAAAATAATTCGTAATTTTGCGGAGATAAAAAGATCAAGGGACGGTTCTTTGATCTAATTCTATCTATATTTCTTACCCTTAAAAATGCTGTAGGCTGCTCCTTTCCTCCTTGCAGGCTCCTTTTGGGCTCCCTCTAAGCTGCTCTACGGAGGAGCTTAGAGGCTGGGTAGAGTGGGGGTGGTGTATGGCTGATAGGTGACAATTGATAGGTGACAACTGACAGCTAACAGGTAAGGGGGAAGATAAGGGCTATAGGTTAACGGCTAAAGACTGTGTGATTATTTTTCACACTGTTCCTTGTATTCTATCATCAGTTCATCTGCTAAATATTCATCGCTGTGACAATGCATATCTGTGACACCCTCGCTTATCAGCTCATAGGTGGTTGAACTGTAGAAAAAGGATAAAGCATCTTCTAATGTCATATCTGCTTGCTTTGCAAAGATGGCTACTATGCGTGCATATTTCATCTGAAGTACTGTCTTATCTGCCTTCATAATCATACCCTCTCTGCTTTAATAAAATGAAGATGACGATTGAGCATGTCTTCATTTAAGATACACATCTGATGATCAGACTTCTCATATTTCAAACTATAGAGTCAACCAGCAAACTTGCACTTGCTGGTTGACTCTATAGGTACAACAAAAGCGTGAAACAGACAAATAAATAATTATTATTCTTTCATATTTCATGTTTTTTTCGTACCTTTGCGGACAGTTTTAGCACATATTAAATGGTTATTATGAAAAGGATAACATACTTGCTGCTAATGATATTGATGCCTTTGATGGCAAGTGCGGATGATGATAACGTTGTTCGTGGTGATGCTAATGGCGATGGCGTGGTGAGCATGCCTGATGCTACAGCTATCATGAATAATATTCTGGGTACTACAGACCCTGACTTCAACAAAGAGGCTGCTGATGCTAACCTCGATGGGGTGATTGGTATGCCTGATGTGATGTTTGTCATCTATTACACCATGAAAGGCAAATTCCCAGGTGCCGTAATGCCACAACTGAAGATTTCTTTCGAGGGAGAATTGAGTAAGGATATGACGGATTATGTCAATGGCTCTATGCAGTTGACTGATGCCAATGGAAATGTGGTGGAACTGCCAGCTGGTTTCAAAACGCGTGGTGCTACAGCAAAGAAATATTCTATGAAGCCTGCCCTCAATATGAAGCTGTTTACAGAGGATTATACTGAGGAAGCAGATTCGTCACTGCTGAAGATGCGCTCTTGCTCATCATGGATTCTGGATGCTATGGCAATCGACAGAATATGCATGCGTAATCGTGTGGCGTTCGATATATGGAATGAATTCTCCCACCTGCCTTATGCTACTGATTTTGATGGCAGAAATGGTACAGAGGGACGATTCGTAGAACTCTTTATCAACAACCAATACTATGGCATATATTGCCTCAATGACAAGATAAATCGTAAGCTACTCGATTTGAAGAAGGTGCAGGAGAAGGATGGCGTAGTGACCATTCGTGGCGCTTTGTATAAGAGTGGTACTAATGATATTGCTGACCAGAATAATCCAGGATATAATGAAGACTCTACTGCTTGTGTCATTAAGTGGCACGATGCGTGGGAACTGTCTTATCCTGATGATTATGGATGCCTGCAGGCATGGAAGCCTTTGCAGGATGCTATCCTCACAGGCAATAGTGCGGACTATGTGAAGAAGTATTTCTTCCTTGAGAATCTTGCTGATTATCAGATTCATGTTATGGCTCTTGCTATTAGTGACAACTGGGGCAACAAAAACCATTATCTCAGTGTTCGCAACATCACAAAGAACATCGATGACCCTGACCCGACAGAGGCTAATCGCAGACGTTTTGTGATGACTCCATGGGACCTTGATACCAGTTTTGGAGGACATTATGAGGGAGACTATTATGATGGTCATTACGCGGAATTTCCAATATCATCTATGTCTAATAATGCTCCATATCCTATCTCTCAACTTGTTGGAGATGAAGAATATAAGGCTATCCTGAAGCAACGTTGGATTGAAGGAAGAGTAGGGGCTTTCTCTGTAGAGAATGTCTGCAAGAAATTGGAGGATTATCGTGACTTGTTTATCCAGAGTGGCGCATGGACAAGGATGGTAGAGCATTATGATGCACAGAGGTATAAGCCAAAGTATGTCAATGACCTAACTCGAGAGATAAATTTCATAGAGGAATGGTATAAGGACCGCTTCCAGCAGATGGATGCCTACTTTGGAATAGAATAGGATTAGATGTAAGATGTAAGAGGTAGGAAGTACGATGTGTCGCTGACGCGAGTAGGACGTACGATGTACAAAGTAGAAAGTAACTTTAAACCTCGTAATTCAAACCTTTACCTCAGCGCAAGCTGATACATCAAACATCAAACTTCATAATTAATTATCTATCCTAACTCTACGACTGTGATGCCGGCGCCGCCGAGTTGGACGTGTTCGTCTCTGCAGCCAATGACATTGGGAAGGGCATTGAGGTAGTCGCGGATAAGGGAACGAAGAATGCCGTTCCCCTTGCCGTGAAGGATGCGAACCTGGTTGACTCCTATAATGATGGCGTCATCAACAAAATGCTGCACCTCCATCAGGGCTTCATCACCCCTGAGACCACGAACATCTATCTCATGACGGAAATTGCGAGAATGCTCTTCTATCACATTACGAGTCATTGATGACTTCTTATTGCGTTCAGCATCCATCATAGCACCAATACTGCTCTTCTGTGTCACCTTGACATCGAATGAGGTGTCACCTTCATTGAATTTCTTCAACAGTTTCTCGATTGGAGAAAGCTCCTGTTGTTTAATTGATAATTGAGAATTCTCAATCGACAATTTATTACTATCCTTGGAACCTGAAGCTTTCTCTTGCTTCCGCTTTGCCTTACGCTCTCGGCGGGCGAGTATCTGCTGCATCTTCTTCTCGATGGCAGCATCTTTTTCTGTAGTGTCAATCTCCTTCACCTCATGGCGGAAGTCATTCAGCTCTTCACGCAGCTGTCTCGTGCGTTCTTTCTCGGCTGCTGCCTCACGTATCTCGCGAATGGTGTTCTCGATACGTCTGTTGGCCTCCTTCAGCATTTCTTCGGCCTGCTCCTTAGCACGTCGAAGGATGGCCTTTCTCTCTTTGTCTATCTCCTCGATATTGGTTTCATAACGTGAAATAGTCTTCTCGACGTCTTTCTCACGCTGGTGTACTGTCTGACGTTTCTGTTCCCAATATCTCTTGTCTCGCACTATATCCTGCAAGTATTTGTCACTTTGTATGTAGTCTTGTCCTACTATCTCTGCAGCATCATTTATTACCTCTTCCGGCAGTCCTGTCTTGCGTGCTATCTCAATGGCGAAGGACGAGCCTGGGCGACCTATCTGCAGTTGGAAGAGGGCTTTCATCTGGTGTCTGTCATAGAGCATAGCACCATTGATGACTCCTGGATGGTCTTCTGCAAAATGCTTCAGGTTCTGATAGTGTGTTGTGATGACGCCCCATGCCTTTCGCTCCCAGAACTGCTTCAGCACAGCTTCTGCTATGGCACCACCAATTTGGGGTTCTGTGCCAGTACCAAATTCGTCGATGAGGAGAAGTGTCTTGTCATTGGAGGCCTTTATCATACGCTTCATATTCAGAAGGTGTGAAGAGTATGTTGAGAGGTCGTCTTCTATGCTTTGCTCGTCGCCAATGTCTATCATTATAGTATCAAAGACACCCATTGTACTGTTCTCCTTCATTGGCACGCTGAGTCCGCATTGCACCATATATTGCAGCAGTCCGACAGTCTTCAGACATACTGACTTACCACCGGCATTCGGGCCGCTGATGATGAGAATCTTGGGATGTATGGCGTCTCGCTCGTCATTGCCTGTAAGGGTTATGTCGAGAGGTACGATGTCTTTATTTTGACGTCTCAGGGAATTACGCAATAATGGATGGCATGCCTGCACCCAATCAATATGTGGGTGGGAGAGTACCTCTGGTTCTATGGCTTTAAATTCTTGTGCCAGCTGTGTCTTGGCTTGGATAAAGTCTATCTCGCCAAGGAACTTCATACTCTCCAATATGCCGTCAACATCTGGACGTATCTCGTCACTCACCTCAGAGAGTATCTTTATTATCTCCCTCTTTTCCTCTGCCTCCAGTTCCCGCACCTTGTTATTGGCCTCCACAACGGCAGTAGGTTCCAGGAAAAGTGTCTTTCCTGTTGCCGACTCATCGTGCACTATGCCACTAATCTTGCGCTTCATGCTTGGAGGAATAGGAATGACGAGTCTGCCGTCACGCATAGCGGGTGTTACGTCTTTCTCTATGAGACCGTCCTGCTGTGCCTTACGGAGTATGGAGTTCAGTGTCTGAGATACAGAGCCTGCAGCCTTTTTCAGCTCTCCCCTGATATGGAAGAGGGCACTGGATGCAGAGTCTTTTATGTGGCCGTATTTGTCGAGAATCTGTGATATCCTGCGTGCTATATTTGGATATGCGTGTACGTCTTTTGCCAACTCCCAAAGGGTAGGGTATGGGGTAGTTGACAATTGACAATTGACAGTTGACAATTGAGAGTTATCGTTAACGTTATCGTTATCGTTAACGTTTTCTCCTTTCAGGCACTCCCTGAAGTCGATGATGGTTTGCAGACACCTCATCAACTCAAAGAGTTCTTGCTCCTCCATGTGGGTGCCTTTCAGTTTGAGGCGGGCAACACCTTGCCTGACATCAAAGAAAAACTCCAAAGGCAGTTCTTCTGCCTCTTCTTTCAGTCTGCGAAATTCACGTACGGCAGACAGCTGACGGTTTATCTCCGCAGCATCTGTCATAAATGTCATATCGCCTACACGTTCCCATCCCAACTGGCAGAGGCAGTTACCCCGCAGCAGGGTGCGAATAGCAGTAAAACCGAGTTTTTCTTCCATCGTATTGTTATTTTCGCTGCAAAAGTAATAAAATAAATTGAATATAGGAAATATTTTGATACAAAAACCATAAAAACCCCACTCCAATAGTATAAGTCTTTACAGACTATCGCAGCACTTCAAATTATATGTTGGATTTCATCCGACCTTTTCTCGCCAAGGCATAGTCGAAGCAAGCTTCACTCTGCTCTTTTGGCTTGACGAAAACGTTCTTTATGAGCAAGCTCCTAAGCCCATATCCTTTGAACTTCTGCACCTGCCTACGTCAGGTTTATCCTATTGTCGTGGAAAAACCCCGCCTTTGACTTCGTCGAACCCGTTCTCGCTCGACATACTGAGAACAAGTTCTCGTCTGTACTCGCTTACTCACGCCTTTGGCGGAAAAACAATTCTTCAATCATACCAGTCAATTGTCGTTAAACTTTAACCGTTAAACATTAAACGTTATATGTCAGCAGAGGTTTTTTTGCGAAGCAGGTTTTTCTTTTTGAGGTTTGTAATAACGACAGTTATGTGGTAAGGGATATGACTTGGGCGTAAGAGCTCGCTTTTAAAGACAAAGACATTGCGATTGACACAAAAGTTCCGCAGGAACAACAAACGTCAAAAAGGGTTATTCTGGGTTTTTGTTAAAATAATATTTGTGTTTTCTTGCATTATTCATAACTTATTTGTACCTTTGCAGCTCAAAAAAGTATAATATGGATAAAAATACTATAATCGGTTTTGCACTTATTGCTGCTGTACTCTTTGGTTTTACATGGTTTAACCAACCTTCTGCAGAGGATGTAGAGGCTCAGCGCAAGAGTGATTCGTTGGCTGTTGTAAACCAACAGAAGAAAGAACAGGCAGAGATTGCCGAGATACAGAGACAGGCTGCTGCTGCCAAGGCTATGGCAGAAGACAGTACAGCATTGTTCTTCAACAATATGAATGGTGTTGAAGGTCGTGTGACACTCGAGAATGAGAAAATCGCCCTGACATTCAATACCAAGGGTGCTGTGGTAGAGAAGGCTGTCATCAAGAATTTTGAAGACCTCAATGGCGCTAAGGACCTGACGCTTTTCGACAAGACAACCCAGAGCCTTAACTTTATCTTTACTACAAAGGAGCAGAACATCTCTACAAAGGACCTCTACTTCGATGTAAAGAAGAGTGCTGATGGTAAGCAGCTTATCTTTGTGGCTGGCGACGTGGCAGGAAAGAATATCTCTGTCACCTATACTCTTGACAAAGACTATCTGCTCTCTTGCTCTATCCTTGCAAATGGTATGAGCGGACTCTTTGCTCCAAACACCTCGTCTCTCGACATCGATTGGCAGGAACGTTGTAAGCAACAGGAGAAAGGCTTCAGCTTCGAGAATCGTTATGCCACTCTCACATACCACTTCACAGAAGGTGGTACAGACTATCTCAATGAGACAAGCGAGAAGACAGATGAGACTGTGGACGAGGCTATCGACTGGGTAGCATTCAAGAATCAGTTCTTCTCTGCTGTTATGATAGCAAAGGACGGCTATGGCTCTGGCGATGCCGTGAAACTCACCAGCATTCCTCAGGAGAAGGAAACCGGTTTCCTGAAGTATTATCAGGCAAAGCTGAAGACAGCCTTCGACCCAACAGGTGTAAAGCCAACACAGCTGGAGTTCTACTATGGTCCTAATGACTTCCGTCTGCTTCAGTCTGTTGAGGAAGAGAGTTCTTTTGGAAAAGACCTCGAGATGGAGCAACTCGTATATCTTGGATGGCCTCTGTTCCGCTATATCAACAGATGGTTTACACTTTATGTCTTCGACTTCCTCAGAGAGATGGCAATCCCTATGGGTGTCATCCTCATTCTCATCACATTGCTGCTGAAGGCTATCACCTTCCCAATGGTGAAGAAGAGTTATATGTCGAGTGCCAAGATGCGTGTTCTGCGTCCAAAACTCGATGAGGCAACAAAGCAGTATGACAAGCCGGAAGATGCTATGCAGAAGCAACAGGCTATGATGCAGCTCTATTCTGAGTATGGCGTGAGTCCTCTCAGCGGCTGTCTGCCTATGCTCATACAGATGCCTATCTGGATTGCGATGTTCAACTTCGTGCCAAATGCTATACAGTTGCGTAGAGAGTCATTCCTGTGGATTGACGACCTCTCAACATACGACCCAATAGTAGAGTGGAACACAAACATATGGCTCATTGGTGACCACCTGTCATTGACATGTATCCTCTTCTGTGTTGCCAATCTCCTTTATTCTTGGATGACAATGCGTCAGCAGAAGGATCAGATGGTAGGTCAGCAGGCTGAGCAGATGAAGATGATGCAGTGGATGATGATGCTCATGCCATTGATGTTCTTCTTCATGTTCAATGACTATTCTTCTGGTCTCAACTTCTACTACTTCGTTTCTCTATTCTTCTCTGCTGCTATAATGTGGACACTCAGGAAGACCACTAATGACGAGAAACTCTTGGCATACCTTGAGGCTCGCAGGGAGGAGAACAAGAAGAATCCAAAGAAGATGTCAGGCTTGGCAGCACGTTTGCAGGCTATGCAACAGCAGCAGATGGAACTGCAGAAGAAACGTGAAGAATTAGCACGCAAGAATGCAGCGCTGCGCAAGTAAAGTTTAATGTTTAAAGTTTAAAGTTTAACGGTTAACGGTTATAGGTTATAGGTTATTGGTTATTGACTTTAGACCTTTGACTTTAGACATTTGACATTCTCTCAACTATCAACTTATACATCCATATTCCGTTTTGCACCTCGAGGTGCCTCTATTGCGACTTCTTCTCTACCACTGGGGGGAAGTCGCAACAGGATTTGTATGTAGAAGCGCTGATAAAAGAGTTTAAGGGACCCCACCTTGACCCTCCCAAGGGGAGGGGAATAGGGACAAATACCAACTCTCAACTTTTCCATCTCCTCCCCCTTGGGGAGGTAGGGAGGGGGGCTTCTACACTCTACATCGGCGGTGGAACCCCTTCTGTGTTGTCTTTTGAGAATCTTCGAAAGCTGTTGGCAACATTTGTGCCTATTACAACAGGAGAAAGGACGATAGAATGTAACCCGGATGATATGACTGACGACCTTGCACAGCTTTTGGCTGATAATGGCATCAATCGCGTCTCTATGGGTGTGCAGACATTCTCGGATGAAAGGCTTCGCTTTCTTCATCGTCGCCATAAGAGTGACCAGATACTCCCTGCTGTAAAAGCCCTGCGAAAAGCTGGCATAAAGAATATCTCTGTTGATTTGATATTCGGTTTTCCCGGCCAGACCCTTGACGAGTGGAGAGACGACCTGCAGAAGGCTCTTGCCCTTAATGTAGAACATATTTCGGCATATTCCCTTATGTATGAAGAGGGAACACCTCTCACCCGAATGCTTGATGAAGACAAAATAAAAGCCCTTGATGAGGAGACATGCAAAGAAATGTATTATACCCTCATAGACACTATGACAGCAGCAGGCTATGAACATTATGAGATAAGCAATTTCTGCAAGCCGGGTTTTCGCTCGCAGCATAACAGCGACTACTGGCGTCCCTGGGAAAAGCATTATATCGGTTTGGGAGCAGGAGCACATTCTTATGATGGCAAACGTCGCTATTGGAATGTGTGTGATGTGAAGCGTTATATCGAGGGCCATTATATGGAGGGAGAGGAAATCCTTGATGACGATATGCGTTATAATGACCTTATCACCACAGCCCTGCGCACCAAGGAAGGAATAGACCTCAACGTTGTGGAGGAATATCTGGGAAAGGACTATCGCTCATACCTTTCAGAGTGTGCTGAGAAAGAAATAAAAAAAGGCCGCCTTTCAATTAAAGACACCCACATATCCCTCACCCGCGAGGGACTCTACGTCTCAAATGACGTAATGGCGGAACTTGTTAGAGTGTAGAGTTTATAGTTTAGAGTTGAGAGTCAATTTAAAATAGTCCCCTTTTCCTATGCAAATAGTCCCCTAATTAGTCCCCTTTGTACTTATTTTAATAGTTTTTATTGAAAACAGTCCCCTTTTTTGCACGATTTTCGGGGTAAATGGTCCCCCTATTCTACAAGTAAAAGACCTAAATCAGACGTAAAAAGGGCATTCCCCGGTGCTGCCGCCCTAGTGTTTTCAAGGGATGGCGGCGATTCCAATGGGATAGGGGACTGTAAAGATATAGGAAATACCCCCATGATTAGGGGGTAAGTCCCATGTGACTCCCATGTGACTCCCACGTGACTCCCACGTGAGTCCCACTCAAAAGAGGGAGTCAGGCCCTACCCATAAGGGAATTATTCCAGCAGAAGAAGACCATAACACGATTCTGAACGAGGTTACGGCTAACTTTTGACGAGATTACGGCTCGCTCATGACGAGATTACGGCTCGTTAATATTAGAGGGCAGAAAGACGGAAAGTAGGAAAGTGGACATTAATGGTTCTTGAAGCCGGAAAATGGACTTTTACTTAGTAGAAGTTCTTTATTTTATATTATTATATTTATTATTATAATTATTATTACCATTACCATTACCATTATACATTTTATATATTCTTCTCTCTATTCTCTTATTAATTTATCTACTCTAAAATAGCTTAATGTCCACTTTCCTACTTTCCTACTATCCTACTTTCTCCTGTATTGATAACAAAGCAAATCGTACAAATACAATGATAATTACAGGCCCATCAATTAAAAAATCTTTTTTTTCTTTGGAGTTTGAGAAATAATTACTACTTTTGCAAACGAGTTCCGTTTCAATGGCGAATTATACTAATCAAAACAAATATGCCAATGGGTAGATAAAAGAAACAAGACATAAGACTGAACGTCCACTTTTGATTCTTGTTGTTCGATAATTGGGGAATTAGACAACAATCAATCAAGAACTGAAGTAGATAGTTCACGCCTCTCGGCGTGAGCATTTACTCGTTTAAGATTGATAGGTTATCCCCAATACCTCGAACAACGTAAGCGAAGTAGATTGCTCACGTTTTTTATTCTAAACAAAAGCAAATTATAAGTAAAATAATATAAGGTTGTGCCCGACACAAACTTAGGGTTAGAGATAATGAAAAAGTTGATTTTATCATTGATTATTGCATGTTTAGCAACGGTAGGTTTTGCGCAGAAGCCTTTATCCTTCTCAACTGTTATTCATGCGGAGGGTGTAAATGCACAAACTCTCTATGATTTGACCAAGAACTGGATGGCTCAAACTTTTAAAGAATCCAACACTTTCTTCGAACAACCTGGTGAAGAGATTACAGGAAGGGGTAAATTGTCCTTTTCTACAAATATGCAATATTCAAGTATCAAGGGACACATTGAATATTCTGTTAATGTACAGTTCAAGGAAGGAAAACTGAAATTTACGATGAGTAGCTTTACCCATAAGCCTGAGATTGTTGCATTTTTCAACAATGACATGGGAATCCTCGTTGATAGTTTACCTAAAAAGTTAGATGCTATAGGAATAACCGGGGTAAACAGAAAAGCCTGTTACAAATACTACTTCAAACGTGGCACACCACTATGCAAAACTGAGTTTGACAATCTGTCTGCAAACTTGAAGTTGTTTATCGACAATCGCAATTCAACGAAAGAAGATTGGTAATGTGATCGAGTAAGATAAGCAGGAGCTTTAATTGAAAATTGACTTTAAAGTAATATTTACTCTAAAACATAAAAATCATGAGAATCAAGTTGTTTTCATTGCAAACTATGTTGCTGGTAGTGTTGGCTGTGTTTAGCACAAACGCCATAGCGCAAGTAGAAACAAGGATAACCCAGAATTTAACAATAAATGGGGGTATTTGGACTAAAGTGCTTAAGGCAGGAGATCCCGTTACTATCTTTTCATATAAGCAGGATGGAGATACTCATTCCTTTGGTATCTATTCTGATGATTATGCAGGTGAAATAGATCTGAGAGGTGTTCCGTTTGATGTGGATACCAAACAACTAAAAAAACTACCTAAAAATCCGAAAAAGGGACTAAAGACATATACACCGATGGCATGTGCGAAAGCTCGTGAAAAAGCATTCTTAGGTAAATATCAAACCATTGCGCCAGAGATATTATCGACAAAAGATTTTGAGATAATTGCATCAAAAAACAAACCAATTATAGTTTTTGGATACAAAGCTGTGAAAAGTATATCTGGTGTTCTTTATTATTATTTTGCAGTTTTTAATAAGAATGGAGTTGGTGTCTGTGACTTATCTTCCTTTGATAATTTCAAAATAAATAATGTTCCACTTCCATTCCTTCCATCTACGGATGACCAGCAAGTCAATGCTTTCATTGCTAAAGAGAAGCAAGCCATTAAAGAGCGTAAAGCCGTAGAAATGCGAGCTCTCGAAGAAAAAGCACGCAAACAAAGAGAAGAAGAGACTGCTCAACGAAAAGCTTTAGAAGAACAAGAATTTGAGGATTTAAAGCTTATGGATCCTGCATATATTGAAGTAAAAAAAATAAAGACGGATTATGCTGGTGGAAATGAAGTTACTATAAAATTCACAAATTGCGGCTCACTAAAAATCAAATATGTTTATTTTACAGGTTATTTCTTGAATGCTGTAGGAGATAAATGTAGAGACGAAGTAAGTGGAAGCACGGTATGGAAGTATACTGGTGTTGGGCCAGTAAGTCGAATACCTAATACACCAGATAGATTTGGGTCTTATATTAAATATTTCCATTCAGATCCTCTGTTTTATTCGAAGAATGCTCGAAAGTTCCGACTCTCGTCTGTTACCATTGAATATATGAACGGAAAAAAGACAGTGTTGTCAGGAGCCGAGTTAGACGATAGAGTTGATTATACAGATTATTGAATATTTGCGATATATAGTACTGGGAAATATGGATAAGATTGAAAAAAACAAAACAGTAGAACTATTGAGACATTCGGTTAACGAAATGTCCGATATTATGCTTGATATCTACATTGAGTGGAAAGAGAAGCAATCTAGCACACCTTCAGATTGTGAATGTATGGCAGAAAGCATGTACCAGATGATGGTCTGCAAAGCAAAGAGTATTTTGCTTATGAGCGGTGGAATTAGTTTGCTATCCGAATCTAATATCTGTATCGCCGACCCATCCAATATATATCCTGTTCTTAGGAGTATGCTTGAGATGAATATTATCTTTAGGTGCATTTATGCTTCTTCGATAAATGATACGGAACGGGAGCTATTGCTAAAGATCTGGAAAATTCGCGGAAACAACAACTTGATAAAAATTCCCAAGTCAGAATTAAATGAGGATGAACAAGAAGAACAACTTGCAAAATTTGAAGAAAACGAAGAACTGAGAAAAAGCATCCGTAGTTTGATGCGTGAACTTTCTTTGGCTCAGTCAGTTCGAGGATCTATTGAAAATTGGATTAAGGATGGCGATGCATCTTTAAAAGGATTTAAATTTGAGCATCCTGAGCATAGTAGCAACATTACGTCTTTTTATGCTTTGAGTTTCAGTGACGCTGCTAAGGATATTACACAAACAAGTTTTACATATCCGCATTTCTGCGCTCATTCGCATCCTAGCTATTTGGGGGTGGAGCATTTCTGGAAAATGTATAATCTCAAAGCAGAAGACGATTTTATGAAGGAAATTTTAGAAGGTGCTTTTGTATATCTTGCTCGTTTCATGGAAGATTTCTGCAAATACAAAGAGACATACCGAACTTTCTATAAGGCAAAAGAGAACCGTATCAATAACCTTATGAGGCGATTATTACAAAATTAACTAAAACCTCCCACGTTGCAATATTTGCGCCGTGGGAGAATTTTTATATAGGCATAGCCAAAGGCAGTGAAAATTTTATCTTATGCATAGAGGTTGATGATGTATTGTTCTCAACACCTCCATCTGAATGTATGAATGAAAATACTTGCAAGCCTCCTTTAACTCCAGATTGTTCTGAGTCAGAAACAACAATAGAAATATCAAAGCTAATCTCCCTTACAATATGGCGTGGATCATTTTTATCATCGGAGTATAATTCACGTGCAGGAAAGCCATTTGCGTCTTTAAGGTTTGAAGATACTATGAAAGCACCCTTGCTTTGAATTTCTTTATTGGCATCAGTAATCCCTTCTACTATTTGTGTTAGGGTTTCTTTGACAAATTCTTTTAGTTCCATGTCTTGATACTTTATTAATTAATACTTTTGTGTAGTTGTTCAATTATCATACTCCCCCGCTTGCGCCTGATGAACTTTACCGTCTTAGCATTGACAGAGGCTTTGGGTGTCATGATATATTTATCTTCGAAGTTTTTTAGATATGGTCTGCCATTCGAGCTACCAGAAACAAAAGCCCTCTGACCTTTCCATTCCACGTAGTCATATTGTTGCAAGCGTGATTTGCCTATCCAATGAGAAGCCAAATTACCCGGACGACCCCCACCTTTCTTTGGCTTGAACAAATGCAACGAACGGTTATGCCGTCTTGTCAGCCTAACTCCATAAAACCATGAGAGGCGGTCTGCTCCCACATTACCTGAAATACATATAGCATCGGCACAATGGGTTTTGGTTATATTATTATGAATACGAGTATGCTTTGTAACATATCCGTATGTCAAATGCACGTTTTTGAATTCTTGTTTAGCACGATTATAGACTTCCCATCGCATAACAGACATTGCGGCAGCATCGCGCAGACTTGTACCTCTTCGCAGGTTGAGAGTTATTTCTCCATCATGGTATGCCTTGTGGCAAGTCTCGCACAGCGTGATAAGATTGTTAGGGGCATTCCCACCAGTCTTTCTACTTTCAATGTGGTGGACATTCAATATTTTATCCTTTGACTTACCTTTACAGTGCTGGCATACATGACCATCCCTTGCAAGTACATATTCCCTCACGTTCCAGAAACCAAGTTGTTCTCCTTGCTGATATTCTACACCAGTAATCTTATCATTCTTAATTTTCTGTGAATCAAATTGTGCGACCTCAATTGTCGTCTTTGTAATGGGAAGAATGGAACATACAAGACGGATTATACGCAAATGGGCAGAAATTCTGTATTCAGTACTTGGTGTCATCCAATCGTCTTTACGGCGACGATTATCAAATCTGGATGCACGATACCGAAGCTTACGACTACGTCGGGTGCGTCTCGTTTCTCTCCTAGTGCCTATCAGTTCTACAATATCATCACGTTCTTCCACCTGCATTGCTAACAACTCACGTCCCTCCGTCGTGGCAGAAATACCAATATGCTTGCTACCAGCGTCAACTCCCAGCGAAACCTCCTGAATGACATCTTCCGATGAATAGTTTAACTGAATGGTGAAAGGCGCAAGGCGTACAACATGAGCCTTACCATCACGAAGCAAACGACGCACCTTTCCATAACGCTCAGTTGGCATCAAGGGTTCACCATTCTTGTTTAATACATATACCATCTTCTCTAAAATTATAAAATACTGTAAGTCGGGCTAATGCCCGTTATGCGCCCTTCGCCAATGTTATGAAGTGGTTTCTTGTCAGCAACACCGTTGCTTTCGCTCCTTTTAATCACTGACCGCAGAGCTTGAAACTTGGGCGACTATTTCAAGGTGCCTATACATTCACTTCTAACGTAGTTCATTCAATATTCATATTCTCGATATGATGTTTAAATGACTGAGGCTAATCGGCTTACTCAACATAGGCTGTTAGTGCCTGCATTTTTGTGGGTAAACACAATGTTTACTTTGTTCATAATTCTTTTTTTTGCTGTTTGTGACAGCATAATTGTTGGTAAACACATTATTGGTTGAATACATCCATATTTTTTCTCATAGGCATATAAATTTTATGAATTGTAATTATACATTGGTTTGTGACTGCAAATATAATAAAAAAACTCCGAAGTATAGCATAAAATGAAAAAAATCATAATAAAATGAGATGGCTTTTACAATTTTAAGCCAGAGAACACGGGGACGGATTCCTGTTCCATATAGAATTTAAAGTTTGTTTTGAGATTTTGCTGGTGATTATCGTTTGTTGTTGGAGCCGCTATATATATAGGCGGCTCCAACAACAAACATAAATCTTATCACGGCATCAGCATAACCGACACGTTATTTTTTCAGTGCAGAGTAAAAATATTTCTTAATTATAAGAATAGCTAGATGCTATAGAGTACAGACTTTAGATGTGTGATGGCTGAAGTAAGATGTTCTTTAATAGACCTTTGAACAATCTCCGATAAAACTTCAATCAAACCTCAATCTACCTTCGCTCCTTCTTCGCTCTTTGTTTAATGGATGTTCAATATATGTCCAGTATGTGTTCAGTATATGTTCGGTATATGTCCGGTTAAAAAGCGGACATATACCGGACAAGTACCGGACTTCTACCGCACAGTAATAGGAGTTCCATAGAGACTCCATATAAGTTGCTTACTGCTTGCTTCTAAGGTCGGCATAACAAGTATTGGTGTTGCAATACATGGTTTGGAGGAATTGTTATAAAAAATCCGTTTTTCTTTTGGAGTTTAAGAAATAATTACTACTTTTGCAAGCACGATAACATAACAAACAAAATGAAACAGACAATTTTAACTATACTGTTTGCCCTGCTGACAATTTCTGCGATGGCACAAATCAAATCGGAAGCATCTGAGACTGTAGAACTGATGGGCATCCTTTCACGTACTGCGGGATTTCAGGAATTTAGTAATGATCTTGCTGGTCAGTATTCCAAAGATACTGAAGCGTGGTTTGCACAATATCGTGAACATCCGACTGTCACTTACTATAAGGAACTCCGTGCTAAAAACGGCATCGCCTACGATCGGGTGACGAATATGGCGGTTCATTTGGAAATAGAGAATGGCAAGGTGAAACTTATCGGTAATCGCTCAGAACTCACTGGTGGTTGGCAGGACATTGACCTTGACGACTTCATCAAACGTCTTAACAAATTCTATGCGGACACACGTTTTCATGAGTTCTTCGAGCAACACCAGACGTTCTACAACGACTTTCTGCAGGCATACGATAAAAATATCATCGCCATCAAGCCTGAATGGTATGGGCGTTTCTATAATGGTACTGCACCTACAGAGCAATTCAGAATCATCATAGGTTTCACATATGGAACGACCAACAATGGTGCTTCCCGACAACTGCCTGGTCAGCCACGTGAGCTATTCGCCGTCTGTGGCTACAATCTGAATCCTCAAACTGGTCGCCCGAATTTCGACAGCAGCCTCCCGCTCCATGAGTTCAACCACTCCTTTGTCAATCCGCTTTTGGAAAAAAATGAAAATGAAAAAGCTATGCAAGAAGTGGGACAAAGACTTTTCCAACTCTCACAATCAACGATGATGCAGCAAGCTTACAATGATTGGCACATCGTCATCAATGAAAGTCTTGTTCGTGCAGCTGTCATTGTCTATTTATACGAGAATGGCTTCAATCAGTTTGTATCAAGCATGCTGAACGTTGAAACAATGCAAAATGGTTTCCCGTGGATGCTTGACGTCGTTTCAGCTCTACGCTATTATTCCACCCATCGTGAGCAGTATCCGACTCTTAACGATTTCTATCCAGAAATAGCCCGTTTCCTCAACAAATAAAATTTGAGTGCAGAGTAAAAATATTTAGAGTGCACAGGAAAAAGTTTTCGAGTGCACTCTAAAAAATATCTCTTCAATATAGGTTTAGCCAATCTACGAATCTGATTATAATTTTCAATTCTCAATTTTCAATTTTCAATTGGCGAAGATTTTCGATCCGACTCGGACGTGGTTGGAGCCACATTCTTGTGCAAGAAGATAGTCATGACTCATGCCGTAGGACCTGATGTTGAAACTATCGTCAGTAGCAAAGAATTTATCCTTTACCTTATTAAAGATGTCATTTGCCTGCAAGAATTCCTTGCGTATCTGCTGTTCGTCATCGGTATTCGAGGCCATCATCATGATGCCACGAATGCGAACGTTTGCAAGGCGTGTCTCTGCTGAGGCATTACGTTGTGCCAACTCATGCAGAAGATTTTCACACTCTGCTGGCGTCATGCCTGACTTGGTTTCTTCCTGTGCCAAGTGAAGCTCAAGAAGTACGTCAATGGTACGCCCACATTTCTGGGCCTGCTTATTGATTTCCTGCAGCAGCTTCAAGGAATCGACAGCCTCTATCATAGAGATGTATGGCGCGATATACTTTACCTTGTTGGTCTGCAGATGTCCTATGAAGTGCCACTTGATATCTTTTGGCAGAGACTCATATTTCACACGAAGCTCCTGCTCACGTGATTCTCCGAACACACGTTGTCCAGCATCATACGCCTCCTGTGCAGCCTCAATAGGGTGGTATTTGCTTACTGCCACCAACTCCACACCAGGCTTCAATGAAGCCAGAACTTCTTTCAGGTTATCCTTAATCAAAACGTTGAGGTCTAATTATTAATTGTTAATTGTTAATTCTATACTGGTTTCTTCTCAAAAACGTCGAGCAGCTTTGTCTCTGTGATAGAAGAGAGTTTCCAATCCTGCATGCCTTTGTCGAGAACCTCGCAGATACCTTTTACGGCATTCTGCAGGCTGTTGCTCTGCACAAGGTATGTAATAGTAGAATATTTCTCCTTCTCAGTCTTCTCATCGATGATGATGAACTGTGCCTTCACCTTATACCATTTGTCATCAGCAGGGTTCTCAGAGAAGAATACCTCTTTATATGGTGCTTTCTTCATATCCACCACATCAAATTCTCCACTGATATATACCTTCAGCTCCTCAGCTATTGTCTCCTCAGCCTCAGTAAAGGTGAATGACTCTAAGGAATATGTCTCCTTAACAGTTACTGGGGTGCCTGCATCACCCATCTTGTCGTATTTTACGCTGGTCTCAAACCAGTCTGCGTGTTTTGATGTCATATTGTTGTATTGAATTTATTGATTCGGGATGCAAAGGTACAAAAACAAAAACGAAAATGAAAACGAAAACGAAGAAAAATGAGATATTTGTTAAACTTTTTCTTTTTTCTTTCATCAAAGCAAATGTAACCGGTTCACAATTTTCAATAAGTATTAACCAAAAGAACTTGTAAAAGATATGAAAAAGATTGTGTTAACAATGATTGCCATCCTGTCAATGACAGTTGCTATGGCACAGAATGAAGAGAGAAGAGACGGTAATCGTGGTCCAAGACAGTTTACCCCAGAACAGATGACAGATAATCTTGCTGGCAGACTGAATCTGAATGACGACCAGAAAGCAAAGCTGCTGGAGTTGAATACAGAATATAAGGATGTCCTCGGAGGTCCAAGATGGGGAGGCCGTAATGGTGGTAACAGACCTCAGCGTAATGAGAGTGCAGGAGAAGGTCAGCGCCCACAGCGTCCACAGCTGACAGAAGAGCAGAGAGCACAGTGGCAGGAGCGCATGAAGAAGCGCCAGGAATATGAAGAGAAGCTGAAAGGCATCCTTACTGAGGAGCAATACAAGCAGTATCAGGAGATGAGACCTCAGAGAGGACCAAGGAGAAATTAAAAAGTGAAGAGTGAAAAGTGAAGAGTGAAGAATTATTTCTTGAAACTTGAAACCAGAAACTTAAAACTTCATAAAGTTGATTATTAGTTATAGTTTTTATTAAGGATTACATTTTTGCGACAGTGGGGTGTGACACTCTGCTGTCGTTTCTTTCACTCCCTCTTTCACTCCCCCTTTAACTCCCCCTTTAACTCCCTTTTTCACTCCCCTTTATCAATTTGGCACAATTATTGCTTATACATTATTGTATATGACTATAAAAAACTATTCACAAAATGTATCTAGGGTGCTGATGCTTGCAGCGCTGGAGGCTCGTATGGCCCGTCAGGACGTAATAGATACTGATCACTTACTCCTTGCAATTCTCCATGACGAAGGGGATAATCTTGCAAGGAAAATTCTTGAACAACACAATATGAACTATGACAATGTGGCAGAGGTTTTGAATAATATGAACCTCTCAGAAGACGAAGACGAGTATAACGACACCCTCGAACCTACAGGTCAAACAACCCCCTCTAAATCTCCCCAAGGGGAGACTGCTACAGCTCCACCCCCCTCACATGGAGGGGAAGGGGGAGGGTCAAATCCTCCGAAGACTCCTGTTATTGATGCTTTCTCTACAGACCTCACAAAACTTGCCAGAGAAGGTAAGATGGACCCTGTTGTGGGACGTGAGAAGGAGATACAGCGTCTGCAGGAGATTCTGCTTCGCCGAAAGAAGAATAACCCGATCCTCATCGGAGAACCTGGTGTGGGAAAGAGTTCTATCGTGGAGGGCTTGGCACAGCTGATTGCTGACAACAAGGTATCGCCAATACTCTTCAACAAACGTCTGGTGTCTCTCGATATGGCATCGCTGGTGGCAGGAACAAAGTATCGTGGACAGTTTGAGGAACGCCTGAAGAACCTCATAAAGGAACTGGAGACAAATCCTAACATCATCTGTTTCATTGACGAGATACACACTATCATCGGAGCAGGTAATGTCTCTGGCAGTATGGATGCTGCGAATATGCTGAAACCGGCATTGGCTCGTGGTACCATACAGTGCATCGGTGCTACCACTCTTGACGAATATCGCAAGACAATTGAGAAGGATGGGGCTTTGGAGCGCAGATTCCAGAAAATCATAGTGGAACAGACGACTCCGGAAGAGACTATCCAGATACTCTTCAACATAAAGGATCGTTATGAGGACCACCATAAGGTGACATATTCTGACGATGCCTTGACGGCTTGTGTCAAACTGACACAGCGCTATGTTACGGACCGTGCATTCCCTGATAAGGCTATTGACGCAATGGACGAGGTGGGAGCAAAGATGCACTTGGCTTCTGCTGACAATAATCCTCAGTCGGATGTGGCAAAGCTGGAGGAGCAGATTCGTGACATCAGGGAGAAGAAACTGCAGGCTGTTCAGGACCAGAATTTTGAGTTGGCAGCAAACTATCGCGACCAGCATAATCGCCTGGAGGCAGAGTTGGCAACAAAGCTGCAGGAGGAGAGTGGTGTCCTGAAGGGTAGCAACAAGGTATCACAAGAGGCTGTGGCTGATGTGGTGTCAGTGATGACAGGAGTTCCCGTACAACGTGTTGCAGAGAGTGAGGGTACCCGCCTTCGCAGTATGGCAGACAGGCTGAAGGGCTCTATTGTGGCACAGGATAAGGCCATTGAGAAGATGGTGAAAGCCATACAACGCAATAGGGTAGGGCTGCATGATCCTAATCATCCAATCGGTGTGTTTATGTTCCTCGGTCCTACAGGTGTCGGAAAGACATATCTGGCAAAGAAACTGGCAGAGGAGATGTTTGGCAGCGAGGATGCCTTGATACGTATCGATATGTCAGAATATTCTGAGTCATTCAATACCTCACGTCTCGTCGGAGCCCCTCCGGGATATGTGGGATATGAAGAAGGCGGCCAGCTGACAGAACGTGTGCGCAGAAAGCCATACAGCATTGTTTTGCTCGATGAAATAGAGAAGGCAAATGCTAATGTCTTCAATATGCTGCTGCAGGTAATGGACGAAGGAAGACTGACAGACGGAAACGGTCGTCTGGTGGACTTCAGGAATACCATTATCATCATGACATCAAATGCTGGTACCAAGCAACTGAAGGACTTTGGCAATGGAGTAGGGTTTGCTCCGATAACAGACACAAAGGCCTTTGCCAGCGGCATCATCGAAAAGGCATTGAAGAAACAGTTTGCACCGGAATTCCTCAACCGCCTGGATGAGATTATCATGTTTGAGCAGCTTGATATGGATGCTGTAAGACAGATTCTCGACATAGAGCTGAAGAGTGTATATAAGAGAATCGAGAATCTTGGCTATACCCTGACTATTTCTGATGAATATAAGTCGAAGATTGTCAAGAAGGGCTATGACATACAATATGGTGCAAGACCTCTGCGTCGTGCTATACAGACACAGGTGGAGGATGTGGTATGTCAGAAGATTCTCAACGAGAGCGAACAGCATGAGATCCACTTGGAATAAACGAAGGATAGCATAGATGAAATCGGTACGTCCAAAGAAGAATCTTGGTCAGCACTTCCTTACTGACCCCAACATAGCCCGCAGAATAGCAGACACTGTCGATGCGTGCCCAGACATTCCTGTGCTGGAGATTGGTCCGGGAATGGGGGTGATGACGCAATATCTCTATCCGAAAGATCGTGATTACAAATGCGTGGAGATAGACAGGGAGTCAGTGGAATATCTGGAAGAGCATTTCCCGAAGCTGCATGGGAACATCATTGGGGGAGACTTCCTTACGATGGATTTGAAGGAGGTATTTGAAGGACGGCAGTTTGTGCTGACAGGAAACTATCCATACGATATCTCGTCGCAGATATTCTTCAAGATGCTCGACAACAAAGAGCTTATCCCATGCTGTACAGGAATGATACAGAGAGAGGTTGCATTGCGTATAGCGGCAGAACCAGGTAGCAAGACGTACGGCATCCTGTCTGTCTTGATACAGGCTTGGTATGATACGGAATATCTCTTTACTGTTGACGAGAATGTATTCAATCCGCCTCCGAAGGTAAAGTCGGCTGTGATACGCATGACGCGAAACAGCAGAACGGATATCGGATGCGACTGGGAACTGTTCAAGCAAATAGTAAAGGCGACGTTTAATCAACGACGCAAGATGCTGAGGGTGAGTCTGAAGCAGTTGGTACCCAACTTCAGTGAGGAAATGATACCCGACTTCGATTTGACCAAACGTCCCGAGCAGTTGACACACGACGAGTTCGTCCAACTCACAAACCATATCGCAAAGATAATTCATTTTTAACTCCCTTTTTAACTCCCTTTTTAACTCCCATTTTCACTCCCTTTTAAATTTATGAAAAAGTTATTTGTTATTCTTGCAGCAGTTGCCTTGAATTGTGGCATTGCTAATGCACAGTTAAACAACATCATCAACAAAGCCACAAGTGCGGCCTCAAGTGCAGTAAAAGGTAATTCCACTATGGAATCCCTTGTAGGAGTAATATCCTCAAAGTTGATTCCTAATTCCCAGCAGATTGTCGGTACATGGGTATATCAGGAGCCAGCCATCATGTTTACCAGCTCAAATAGTCTTAAGCAGTATGCCAGCTCTGCCGTTACAAAGAGTATTGAGCAGAAGATGCAGTCATATCTTGCAAAGGTAGGTTTCACAAAGGGCAAGTCAAGCATCACTTTCAATGCCGATAAGTCCTTCGTTGTAAAATACGGTACCAAGTCCGTAAAGAAAGGTACCTACACCTTGAATAATAATGAGGTAGTTCTCACCTTCACAGGTAAGAAGACTCCTAGTAAAGTTATACCTCAGCTTGACAACGGCAGCCTCATAATCGTTATGGATGCCACCAAGTTCAAGACCTTCATGGAGAATATCGGTGCTCAGGTGTCCCAGCTCTCAACAGTCACTTCTGCTCTCAAGCAGATGGACGGCATGAAAATCGGAATCCGCTCCACTAAACAGTAATCTCTCCGGAACCGTAGCAACGGTGATGGTGGGTGTCGTAGATGACACAGAACTGTCCTGGTGCAACCCCATGAACTGGTTGCTCTGAGACGAGAGTAAAGGTGCCATCATTATTGTCTCTCATCTCTGCCTTAAGATAGTCGGAAGTATGGCGTATCTTAAAGCAGATTTCTTTGTCTGCTACGGGCTTAGTAAGCCAATTCAAGCCGTGAATCTTGAATTCCTGCTTGTATGCCTCCTTGGGATTATAACCCTTTGAGACAAAGAGTATGTTTTTCTTGATGTTTTTCTTTACGGCAAACCAAGGACCGCCACCAAATCCTAATCCATGACGTTGGCCGATGGTATGGAACCACAGTCCCTTGTGCATGCCGAGTTTCTTGCCGGTCTCGATATCTATCACGAGGCCTGGCTTCTCACCAAGATATTTCTTTACGTAGTCGTTGTAGTTTATCTTGCCAAGGAAACAGATGCCCTGCGAGTCCTTGCGCTTTGCATTGATAAGATGCTCTCTCTCAGCAATCTCACGTACTTCCTCTTTTTTCATGTGGCCTATTGGGAAGATGGCTTTCTTCAGTTGCCAAGGATATAACTGACAGAGGAAGTCTGTCTGGTCTTTTACAGGGTCGGGAGAGGTACAGAGCCATTTATTGCCTTCCTCATCCACTTCTGTTGTGGCATAATGCCCTGTGGCGATGATGTCGTATTCGTGGCCTTTCTTCTCGTCAAAGGCTCCGAATTTTATGAGCCTGTTGCACATTACGTCAGGATTTGGCGTAAGACCAGCCTTCACCTTCTCCATAGTATATTTCGTCACCTGCTCCCAATATTCTTTGTGACAATCGATAATCTCCAGCGAAACACCATATTTATGACAAAGGGCCGTCGCCATCTCTATATCCTCTTCAGCAGTACAGTCGAGGTCAGCATCTTCCTGCGAAGCAATACGGATATAGAAACAGTCAGGCTTGTTACCCTGTTCGCATAATACATGCAGGGCAACAGCAGAATCAACTCCTCCTGAGAGCAGTAATGCTATCTTAGTATCCTTTTCTGTATTTTTCTTCATCTTTATCTTCCAGCATGGAGAGATAGCTATTGTATCGTGAGAGGGCTATATAGTGTTCCTCGACAGCCTTCAGTACAGCACATCCTGGCTCATGGGTGTGGGTGCAGTTGGAGAAACGACATTCCTTTGAGAAATGGAATATCTCCTTAAAATAACTTGTCAGTTCTTCTTTCTCGATGTCAAACGTTCCGAAGCCACGTATTCCTGGTGAGTCAATAATGTATGACTGCTGCTGTGGCTGTGTTGTGGCATCACCATTATGGGGTAGGGCAATCATCTCGCTGAAGGTGGTGGTGTGTATGCCCTGATTGTGTGCATCGCTAATTCCTGCCGTACGCAGATTAGCTCCTGGTATGAGGGTATTGATGATGGTGCTTTTTCCTACTCCGCTATGTCCGCTGAGCAGGGTTATCTTTCCCTCCATAAGTGCCCTGAGTCCTTCCATTCCCGTTCCTTCCGTGGCAGAGACAGCAATGCTTTCATATCCCACTGTGGTGTAAAGGTCTTGCATCATCTTCAGATAGCGCAGCTCGTCTTCGTCGAGCATATCAATCTTGTTGAATACCAGTACTACGGGAATGCGATATGCCTCTGCTGAGGCAAGAAAGCGGTCAATGAAAGTGGTGGATGTCTCGGGATAGTTTATGGTGACAATGAGCATTGCCTGATCAACGTTGGCAGCGATGATGCTGCTCTGCTTTGAAAGGTTAGTGGATTTACGGATGACATAGTTCTTGCGGTCTTCTATGTCGGTAATCCAATTGTCCTCACTTATCACTACTCTGTCACCTACAGCAACAGGGTTAGTGCTACGAATGCCTTTCAGACGAAAGTTTCCTTTCACCTTACAGTCAATCGTAGCACCATCATCAGTGAGTACTGTGTACCAGAACCCAGTATTCTTTATTACTAATCCGTTCATTAAACGGTCATTATCTCCTTTGTCTTCTCCTCGATGAGTTTGTCAAGTTTGGCAATAAACTTGTCGTGAATCTTCTGAAGATCATTCTCTGCATCTTTCTCAAGGTCCTCAGACAAACCATCCTTGATGGCTTTCTTCAGCTTTTCCTTGATGTCACCACGCACATTGCGAACCTCTACCTTTGCCTTTTCAGCAATCTTGTTACATTGCTTCATCAGCTCCTTACGACGTTCTTCTGTAGGTTGTGGGATAGCAAGGCGAATAACCTCTCCGTTGTTATCAGGAGTGATGCCGACATCGCTGTCCATGATAGCCTTCTCAATGTCGCGTATAGCCTTCTTGTCCCAAGGTTTGATGGCTATGGTACGAGCATCGGGAGTGCTGAGGTTTGCTACTTGATTCAGAGGCACTTTCATACCGTAAGAATCGACTTTGATGCCATCGAGAATGGCAAGATTTGCACGACCAGCACGAATGTGTGACAACTGCTCCTCTAAGAACATTGCAGCCATTTCCATTCGTTCTTCAGCGTCGTTCAGAGTTGTTTTAACGTCAATCATAGTTTTACTTTTTTAGTATTCTGAGTAATCTGAATTCTCAATTGTCAATTCTCAATTGTCAATTTCCTTATATTCTGGTATTTCCTTCATGAAAATCCATTTGTCGTCATTCTTCTCGTAGTGCATGCATAGATGCATCAGACCATTGCTAATCATGAGATAATCTACGTTGAGTAACATGTTGTATGTAGTAATCTGTTTTATCACCTTTGGTGTCAGTTCTACACTTTCAGCCTTGTATTCTATTATCATCCTTGGCTGGCGATTATGGTTGAAAAGTACAGAGTCACATCTCAGCTTCTTATCAGCTACCTTCAACTCCACTTCGTTGGCTAGTAATCCTTGTGGATATCCTTTCTCTGTTATCAGGAAGTGAATGAAATGTTGTCTCACCCATTCCTCAGGTGTAAGGTTTACGAAGCGTCGCCTTAGGATGTCAAGCACCTGATGCTTACCATCTTCCGTCACCCTTATCCGTAGGTCTTTATACTCTGGTAGATTCAATTGTCAATTCTCAATTATCAATTCTCAATTACGCATCACGCAGTCAATGTTCTTCTGTAGTTGCTCTACCTTGCTGACACCAACCAGGATGGATGTTACGCCTTGCTGCTCCAATATCCAGTTCAGAGCTTCCTCGTATCTGTCCCTCAACTTTCCAGATGCCAAAGGTGAGAAGGAGATGAATCCAATACCATGTTTATGGCAGTATTCCAATATTCCCTCTTCCTGTGGTGCTCTGTCGATAAGGTTCAGGCGTCCTTGGTATATCAGCAATGGCACATCATGTGCTGCAAGATATTCTCTTGCCACCTTCAGTGCCTCCAGTGGCCATCGTGAGATACCTACATAGAGGGCCTTTCCCTGACGTACTATGTCAACGAGAGCCTGAAGAGTCTCCTCTAACGGTGTGTTAGGGTCGTAGCGGTGTGAATAGAACAAATCTACATAATCCAACTGCATACGTTTCAGACTTTGGTCGATGCTGGCCATCAGATACTTCCTTGACCCCCAGTTTCCATAAGGCCCCTGCCACATGTCATATCCAGCCTTTGAGGCAATAAACATCTCGTCGCGATAAGGACGGAAGTCGTCATGCATCAGCTTCCCGAAATTCTCTTCTGCTGCACCATATGGAGGACCATAGTTGTTGGCTAAATCGAAATGTGTGATGCCGTGATCAAAGGCATAATGAGTTATTTCTCTCTGACGATCCCAAGGGGCATCATAGCCAAAGTTATGCCAAAAACCAAGACTGATCTTTGGGAGCAGAATACCAGAACATCCACAACGCTGATACATCTTGTCCTCGTTGGCATACCTCTCAGGACTTGCAATATAGTTCTCTCTTAATACCATATTATATACTTATAATTTCTTTTGGCACAAAGGTACAATTAAGTTATGAGAAATACAAATAAAAATACATTTTTTTATTTTTTAATCTCTTAATCACCTCAACTTGTTCTTGTTATAGGTCCTTCTGACATAAGCAAAGAAGAATAAAACTCCTATTATGTTCACAATAGCAGAAATCCAGAATGCTGTACTATATCCAGACAATTCTGATGCGATACCACCTACTACCACTCCTGCTCCTACACCAACATCCCATGATGTCAGCATTGAGGAGTTTGCTGTTCCTCTGCGATTGTTGGGTGCCAGATTCACAAACATCGTCTGCACAGCAGGAAACATGTGTCCATTACCAAGACCAAGTATTACGGCACATCCGAAGAATCCCCAGTAGTTATGAATGGCAGCAAAGGCAAGGTACGAGAAAACAGAGATACACATTCCGACGGTTGCATTATGAACGACTCTTCCTGCGCGAAGTGATTTGCTGCCAGTAAGTCGTGATACCATAAGACTAACGGAAAGTATCAGGAAGAAGGCTGCTGCCCCTTGTGTCATACCTAACTCTTCTTTTGAATAGATGGCAAGATATGTTGACAATACTCCGTATGAAAACGATAACATAGCAAGCATCAATCCTACGGACCATCCCTTAACCAGGAAGAATCTGTCAAGAGAGAGAGGAGATTTCTTTGGTGGCACAAGGCCTGCTGCTATCTTTGATGGGGGAGTATGCTTAACTGTCTTACTAATCAGAAATCCTGATGCAGCCATCAGAAATGATAACAGGAAGATTGCCTGGAAATTTCCCCATACCTCATATATATATATACCGACAGTAGGAGAGATGGCAGTAGCAAGATTATTTGAGAGACCGTAGTAACCAATTCCCTCTGCACGTCTTTCTGCTGGCAGTACATCGATGGCAACAGTGCTGTTTGATACGGTTACTGTACCAAAAGGTCCTCCGTGAAGTGTGCGTATTATAGCAAAGAGAATCAGCGAACCTCCTATGAGATATCCCAAGAAGAAGGTGGCAAAGAGTCCGTATGACAGAAGTAAAACAGTCTTTCTGTTGTAGGTGTCAACGATATATCCGGAAAAGACACGTGCCAGAAGGGCCATGATGGTATATCCTGACAATACTACTCCGATAGTGTGTTTTCCAGAGCCAAATTCTTCAGAAAGATAAAGAGGTAAAATTGGCATAATCAGCATGAACGAAAAGAAAATCATGAAATTTGCTGACCATACCTTTATATAATTATGATTCCATAGTGTGGACACTATTCAATAATGAAATTTATCTCTTCTTTTTCGATGTCGATGCGGAGTGGGGAATTGCTTACCTGTGTAGGATGTCCGTCAACAGATACGGGAAGATTCTTGCTGCCTTCTATTTCTACTTTCGTAGTGCGATACAACCTTATGCGTTTATGGTTTAGCATCTCACCCTTCAAGAATAAGTATATGCCGTTGATGAGTTGTGTCAGTCCTGAACGACGTACTATCGTTACATCCAGCATACCGTTATATGGCACAGCACTTGGTGTCTGATGATATCCCCATGCGCTACCTATACACATCGTCATAACGCGATGATTCTCTGTCATTCCGTTGATGGTATATTTTATTTCGTATGCCATACGTTGGAAGAGCATCATAATCAGCGAAACGGTAAAAGACAGTTTTCTTGAGAACAGAGCTTTTCGGGTGTTTTGTCTTATGGCATGAATGCGTGCCAAGAGTCCTACGTTTACGCAATTCAGGAAGTACTGCTGTTGTTCGTTATTCTCTTTGTCCACATATCTCAGGCATCCTACATCAACGGTGCGGATGCGATGATTCTGGATGGCTTTCACAGCCTGCTCGATGTTCTTGCGTGAGAATCCCCAGAAAGCAGCAAAGTCATTGATGGCGCCGTTAGGAATAACACCAAGACTGATTCTTTCGCGTACCTGTTTTTCTACCTTCATGAGGCAGTTGACAGCATCGTTCAAGGCACTGTCACCACCAATGATTATGATGTCGTCATAACCATTGTTAATCATCATAGTCACCAGTCTCGATACACTCTGCTGCTTCTCGCTCTGCACGATGTCATACTCTACTTCGTATTCCTGAAGTAAAGCCTCAATCTTCTCACGTCGCTTTGCAGCATCCTCGTAAGGACTATGAAAAGGGCAATATATAATACCTGTTTTCAATTTGGTTTCAAGTTTCAATTTTCAGTAGTTTCAAGTTTCAATAACCAATAACCGTTAATCGTTAACCGTTATCTCCTCATTATACGGCCTCCAGTCTATTGTAAATCCGCGTCGTTCCATTCCTCTGAACCATGTCATCTGTCTCTTAGCGAACTGATGTATGGCAATCTCTAGCAGGTGAACCATTTCGTCGTATGAATACTCGCCCAGAATGTATTTCGTCAAGTATTTATACTCTAGTCCGTATGCTATGAGTCGTTCAGCAGGAACACCTTCGTCAAGCAAACCTCTCACCTCGTCAACCATTCCCTCCTCTAAGCGGGCATATAGTCGTTGCGTGATGCGCTCTCGTCTCAATTCTCGAGGAATGCTGATGCCTATCAAGGTGTATCCGTTAAACTGGTTACTCCCTAAATAGCCCTTAAGCACACCTTCGATATACAAACCTGTGCCACCACATAGGATAGGGCGCTTGCCACGTGCTACGATGTTTTCGTAAGCCTTGTGGAAATCTTGCAGGTAGCGATATAGATTGTATCGTTCCCCTGGTTCTGCGATGTCTATGAGGTGATAAGGAATTTTCTTGCCATCTACCTCATAATCCTTCAGGTCCTTTCCTGATCCGATGTCCATGCGTCGATATACCTGTCTGGAGTCAGCAGAAAGAATCTCGCCACCGATTTGTGCTGCCAATTTTGTGGCAATACGTGTCTTGCCACAGGCAGTGGGACCTGTTATGACAATCAGGTTATTGATAGAGATAACGTTTGATACTCCTCTTTGGAGTCTTCTCAAATTCTTCGTCGTGAATCTCTATGTGTGACACCTTGCAGTATGCAGGCTGTGACTCGTTGAGAGTCTGAAGATTCTGGTTCATCAGGTTGATTACGTCCTCGCTCGACATGTTTCTGGCTGCACAAGTCTCAATGTCTGGATGAACGAGGGCAACCAGCTTCTGGTCACGCTGTACTACGATGCACTCGTTGACAAGAGGCAATGAGTTCAGTGCATCCTCAATCTCTTCTGGGAAGATATTCTGTCCGGAAGGTCCGAGAAGCATGTTCTTTGAGCGTCCCTTGATGAAGATGTTACCCTTGCGGTCCATGATGCCGAGGTCGCCGGTATGATACCATCCGTTCTTGTCAATAGTTTCAGCAGTAGCCTCCTCGTTCTTGTAGTATCCCAGCATTACGTTCATACCACGAGCAAGAATTTCGCCTGGCTGACGATGTGGATGTTTGCTGTCTATCTTTACCTCCATGTGTACAACCTGTCTGCCACAAGAGCCTGCCTTGTGTGTTGTCCAGTCTGCATATGAGATGATAGGAGCACATTCTGTAGCACCATAACCTACTGTGATAGGGAATTTTATAGATTTCATAAAATGCTCTACCTCCTGATTGAGGGCAGCACCACCGACGATAATTTCGTAAAGGTTTCCACCAAAGGCATCATATACCTGATTCTTAATCTTTTCCTTTATCTTAGCTCCCAAAATAGGAGTGCTCATCATCACGCGGATAGCAGGAGAGACTTTTGGGAATACTTTTTTGCGGATAATCTTCTCTATGATGAGAGGTACAGCAATGATGATAACAGGCTTTATGTCTCTGAAAGCCTGTGCTACTACGGCAGGCGATGGAATACGTGTGAGATAGAAGATGTGACAACCGCTCATGAATTCCTTCACAAATTCAAATGCCATTCCATACATATGTGCCATAGGCAATATAGAAATGGTGTTGTCACCAGGATGCAGATGCTTGTCAAGTACCTGGTTTGCGAAGTCGAGGTTTGACCACATGGCACGATAAGGAATCATCACACCCTTCGAGAAACCTGTTGTTCCGGAGGTGTAGTTGATGAGTGCCAACTCCTCTGGACTTTGTTCCTTGTAGTAGTTTACGTCATCCTTACGGAAATATTTTGGGAATTTCTCACCATAAAGCCTGTTGAGGTTTTCACGTGCATAGTAGAGCTTCTCAGAACGAGATACCATCAGTGAGAAGTCAGGTATATTAATGATACCCTCCAAAGCAGGCATCTTGTCTGGTGTTATCTCCTCTGCTACAACGTCGCCCACGAAAAGCAAGCGAGCCTCAGAGTGGTTCACAATATGGTGAATCTGGTCAGCCGTAAACTCATGCAGTATTGGAACGGCTACAGCACCGTATGTCAGAGTAGCAAGGAAGGCAACAGCCCAATGGCTCATATTGCGCCCACATAAGGCTATCTTGTCACCACGCTGAATACCACTGTTTTCAAACAGGATATGTAGCTTTTCAATTTTTCTTGCCACATCATGATATTGCAGAGTGGCACCCTTGTAATCTGTAAGTGCATCAAGTTCCCAATTTTTCTTGATACTGTCCTCAATACACTGATTAAAGCTTTTTATTTCTTCCATTTGGTAGATTTAATTGCTCAAATTCATAAATTCTGTGCAAAGGTATATTTTTTTTTGCACACTCGCAAATAAAAGTGTGCATTTTTTACCTAAAAGATAAAAATAATTCATTTTTCTTGTTTTCTGTTCACCTTCTACCATAGTTTGAGCCAATGAAAAAGTCAGGGTTTGCATGTCATGAGACACACAAGCCCTGTTCCTTTTGTATTTGTTGTAGATTTATCCGCGAGCCATGTTGTATATGGCTTCCATGTCTTTTGCGTCAAGGACTTTTAAAGCTCCACATGTGGAAGTGTAATTGCGACTGCACTTACGTGCCATTTCCTTTATCTCTGTGTCTGTGATGTCACGACCTATGAGTTCCTTGATGTTTATTGGCATACCGATGGCATGATAGAAATGCTCTACGGCTTCTATACCTTTGAGGGCTGTTCCTTCTGGGTCAGAGAAATCATTAGGGACATCCATTACATTTACAGCAAAGCGTACGAAGCGGCTGAGGTTTTCGTGCATTACATATCGTGCCCAGCTGGGCCATACTGCCGCAAGACCTGCACCATGTGTAACATCGAACATTCCGCTTAGTTCGTGTTCTAACTGATGGGTTGCCCAGTCATCGCTGATACCACAGCCGGTGAGCCCCCAATGGGCTATGCTGCCACCCCACATAATCTGGGCACGCTGGCGATAGTCGTTTGGATTTTTCAGTACGTCAAAGACGGCTGTCTTCATACGACGCAAAACTGACTCGGCAAGGTCTGTGGTGAGGTCCATGTCGTCGTCTTTGGTGAAATAGCGCTCCATGGTGTGCATCATCATATCGGTAACACCTGCTGCTGTCTGATATGGAGGCAGGGTAAAAGTGCGTTCCGGATTCATAATGGCGAATTTGGGACGCAGGATATCACTTGAAAATCCCAGTTTCACATCACCATCTTCATTGGTGATAACAGATGCCTCACTCATCTCGCTGCCTGCAGCAGGAATGGTGAGGACGGAGGCAACAGGAAGTGCCTTGGTGAGTTCCTCCTTTTGGAGGTAATAGTCCCATACCTCGACGTTAGGATTAGCAACCCCCATAGCGATGGCTTTGCCAGAATCGATGACACTGCCGCCACCGATGGCAAGGATGAAATTTACGTCTTCCTCGAGACAGCATGCGATGCCTTCATGTACCAGAGAGAGACGAGGATTTGGCACAACACCTCCGAGCTTGATGAAATCAATACCCTCGTTGCTGAGGATGGTACAGATTTTCTCAAGCAATCCTGAACGGATGGCGTTCTGGCCACCATAGTGTACCAGCACCTTCGTGCCACCATATTTCTTTACCATTTGTGCTACTTGTTCTTCTGAACTCTTGCCAAACACTACCTCGGTAGGGGCGTAATAGATGAAATCTTTCATTTTGTTTATTATTTTAAAGTTTAGAGGTTATGGGTTATGGGTTATGGGTTATGGGTTATGGACCTTAGACCTTTGACCTTTGACATTTCACGTTTCACATTTCACATTTCACCTTTGACCTTTTTTCGTTTGCAAAAATATAAAATAATATTGGTAAAACGATGATTTTCATAAATTTTTATTAATTTTGCCACCAATTTGAAAACCATTTGGTAATATGTGGATAATATTAGCCTTTCTCTCAGCGGCGTTGTTGGGATTTTATGATGTCTTTAAGAAAGAATCTCTTAAGGGTAATGCTGTTATACCGGTATTGCTCCTTAATACATTCTTTTCTTCACTCATATTCCTGCCTTTTATCATTCTCTCTTCTCAGAATCTGATTGGCGATGGTAGCATATTCTATTGCGCTCCCTTCCAGTGGGAAGACCAGAAATATATCATTCTGAAATCCGTCATAGTCCTTACCTCATGGCTTTTGGCTTATTTCGGTTTGAAACATCTTCCACTTACCATTGTAGGTCCTATCAATGCTACCCGTCCTGTTATGGTGCTCATTGGTGCCATGCTCATCTTTGCCGAACATCTAAACCTGTGGCAATGGGCCGGTGTCATAGTAGCGTTGCTGGGCATAGAACTCCTTAAACACACATCTAAGAAGGAAGGCATCAGCTGGGCCCGAAACAAGTGGATATACTTTGTTATTCTCGCCAATGTGATGGGGGCCATCTCTGGTCTTTATGACAAATACCTGATGGCATCTCCCGAGAATGGCGGTGTGGGACTAAATAAGATGGCTGTGCAGTCATGGTATAACATTTACCAGTTCTTTATGATGGCTGCCATGCTGCTGTTCCTATGGTGGCCTACACACAAGAAGACGACACCTTTTCACTGGCATTGGGGTATTCCGCTGATAAGCATCTTCCTCTCCTGTGCTGACTTTGTATATTTCTATGCCCTCGGTCTCGATGGCGCAATGATAAGTATTGTCTCAATGATACGCAGAGGTAGCGTTATTGTCAGCTTCCTGTGTGGCGCTGTAATTCTTCACGAAAAGAATCTCCGTGCCAAAGCGGTTGACCTCCTCCTCGTTATTCTCTCAATGGTATTGTTGTATTTTGGAAGTAGGTAAAGGTTATAGGTTATTGGTTATAGGTTATGGGTTATGGACGATTATAGGTTATAGGTTAGAGGTTATGGGTTATTGACCTGAAATTTGGAACTTGAAACTAAAGATATGAACGGATTAGTATTGGAAGGCGGTGGCCTTAGGGGTATGTTTACCAGTGGTGTGCTGGATGCTTTTGATGAGGCCGGGCTGAAGTTTGACGGCATCATCGGAGTGTCGGCCGGTGCCTTGTTTGGCGTGAACTATAAGTCTCAGCAAAGGGGACGCGCATTGAGGTATAACCTCGCTATGCGCAACGAACCGCGTTACATGGGATGGAAATGTCTGCTGAAGACGCGAAACATTGTGTCGCCAGACTTCTCGTATCATATTCTGCCATTCGAGATAGATATCTTCGACAAAGAGACGTTTGATGCCAATCCTACAGACTTTTGGATGGTTTGTACGGACATCCTGACAGGTCAGCCGGTATATCATAAGATGAAGGAATTCAGCCACCACGAAATGGAGTGGTGTAGGGCAACAGCATCAATGCCTGTGGTGTCAACGCCTGTGGAGATAGACGGCTATACGCTGCTGGACGGTGGTATGGTGGATGCGATACCGTTAAAGAAATTCCAGGAAATGGGATATGACAGGAATATCGTTGTCCTGACACAGCCAAGGGATTATTTCAAAAAGAAGATGAAGATAACGTGGCTGATAAAACTGCTCAGCAAGAAATATCCGATGGTTGGCAAGATAATGGAGAAACGGCACCTGATGTATAACGAGGAACTGGAGTATATTGCTCAGGAAGAGAAGAAGGGCAATACCCTCATAATAGCTCCTGACCAACCTCTTGGCATCGGCCGCACGGAACTGAGCGAGAAGAAAATCAAGGCTGTTTATCAGATGGGGTATGAGAAAGGTAAAAGCTTTTTGTCAGATACTCGTACCAAGGGCTTCGTTGACAGGTGACAGCCAAATCTTGAACCATTAAGGTTTGTGTTTCGCTTTCAATTGGTTCTGGGTGTCTCCTTATATATAATACAACACGTTTAGGGACTTTCTTTTCTGTTGTTCGGATATAGATTTTCTTGACTATAAACATATTGGCATAGGCACATTCGGACTCTATGCGTGAAAGAGCTGTAGTGGGCAGGATGAGTGTTAATGTTCCATCGTCGGTAAGCAGTTGCTTACTGCAAGAAATAAGTTCAAAAAAGGGTAGGGAGGATGTGTGTCTGGCATCGTTACGTGCCTTATCAGGGCAATTTAGATTTTCCTCAAAAAATGGTGGATTGCTGATGATGGAGTCGTAGTGACTATCAAAGTTGGAGGCATAGTCTTTCAGCGATGTGTGGAGGACCATTATGCGTTCCCAAAAAGGACTGTCTGCAATATTCTCTGTAGCTTGTTCGCACGCATCATTATCAATGTCGATAGCTGTGATGCAGGCATCGGGAAAACGTTGGGCCATCATGAGAGCACACAGACCTGTTCCTGTACCGATATCAAGGATGTTCCGTCCTCCAATCGCCAATGCTCCAAGAAGCACACCATCTGTGCCAACTTTCATGGCACATCTGTCATGACGAACATAAAACTGCTGAAACTGAAAACCGCTATTCATAATGCATAATTGTCAATTATCAATTATCAATTTTCAGTTTATTTCTTAGGGCGATGATTTCGTCTCTATATTGTGCTGCTATGAGGAAATCGAGATTCTTGGCAGCTTCCTTCATGCGTGCTGTTGCTGTCTCGATGGCTTTTTCTATCTGTTCCTTCGACATGACATCAACAATAGGGTCTGCTGCCATAGAAGAACCGTATTCGGGTTCGATATATGCCATAGCAGCATGCTCTGCTCCAACAACAGAAGCTGTTCCGAGGGTGCCGGAAGCACGACCTGTCATCTTGAGTTTCGATAATGTCTCGTCACTCTTGACAACAGCCTGGATGGTCTTGCGGTTGAGGTCTTTCTGTATCTGTTGTGGCACGATGCCGTGAGCCTCGTTGTATGCTATCTGTTTTGCACGTCTGCGATTTGTCTCGTCGATGGTCTGCTGCATGCTCTCGGTAATGGTGTCGCCATACATTATTACCCTGCCGTCAACGTTTCGGGCAGCACGTCCTGCTGTCTGGGTAAGGCTGCGATGTGACCTAAGGAATCCCTCTTTGTCGGCATCGAGGATGGCAACCAAAGATACCTCAGGCAGGTCGAGACCCTCACGAAGGAGGTTGATACCTACCAGGACATCATATTTGCCGGCACGCAAATCGCTGAGTATCTGTACTCTGTCGAGGGTGCTGACATCAGAGTGGATATAACTGGTTTTTACACCATTATTAAGAAGGTATGTCGTCAGCTCTTCTGCCATACGTTTTGTAAGAGTAGTAACAAGTACACGCTGGTGTTTCTCGCTGCATACCTGTATCTCTTCAAGGAGGTCGTCAATCTGATTCTCGGTAGGGCGCACCTCAATGATAGGGTCGAGTAGTCCTGTAGGACGTATAACCTGTTCCACAACAACACCTTCTGCCTGTTCCAATTCATATTCCGCAGGAGTGGCGGAGACATAGATTGTCTGGTTGAGCATCTGCTCAAATTCCTCAAAACGAAGGGGCCTGTTATCAAAGGCTGCAGGCAGGCGGAAGCCATATTCCACGAGGTTCTGCTTACGACTTCTGTCACCACCATACATAGCACGAATCTGGGGAATAGAAACATGGCTCTCGTCAATCATCATGAGGAAGTCATGAGGGAAGAAATCGAACAAGCAATATGGCCGTTCACCAGGGGCTCTACCATCGAAATATCGTGAATAGTTCTCTATGCCGGAACAATGACCAAGTTCCTTAATCATCTCAAGGTCATACTCTACACGTTCCTTGATGCGTTGAGCTTTCAACTCATCGCCAATACTCTTAAAATAATCTATTTGCGTAACAAGGTCATCTTGGATGGCATGTACTGCAGACTCCTGCTGCTCCTTCGTAGTAACAAAGAGATTGGCAGGATATATCTGGTATTCATCAAAGGATTCCAAATGGTGGTAGGTGCTTGCTTCAAGTTCTGAAATGTCGTCTATCTCATCATCCCAGAAAGTGACACGCAAAATACCATCAGAGTATGCCATGGAAATGTCAACAGTATCTCCTTTTACGCGAAATTCACCACGATTTAACTCTATATCATTCCTGATATATAACGCATCTACGAGTTTTCGCAGGAAATCATTTCTTTCGATTTTCTGTCCCCTCTTGATGTTTATTACAGACCCTTGCATGGTAGAAGGCCCGCCCATACCGTAAATGCATGATACAGAACTAACTACGATAACATCCTGTCTGCCAGAGAGAAGGGCAGAAACAGCACGAAGGCGGAGCTTGTCAATCTCTTCGTTGATAGCAAGGTCTTTCTCGATATATGTGTCAGTAGAAGGAAGGTAAGATTCTGGTTGGTAATAATCGTAATAGGATACATAATACTCTACAGCATTTTCAGGAAAGAAAGCTTTCATCTCCTCGTATAGCTGTGCCGCAAGAGTTTTGTTGTGAGAAAGAATGAGAGTAGGCTTACCAATCTGCTGGATTACATTAGCCATTGTGAAGGTCTTTCCTGAACCTGTGACACCCAATAGTACCTGTGCAGGAAGACCACTTCGTACCCCTTCAACCAATTGTGCTATGGCTTCGGGTTGGTCACCAGTTGGTTTGTATTTTGAGGTAAGTTTATACTCGTTCATAGATGCAAAGGTAGCGATTTTCTTCAATATACAAGCTTGATAGTGCATATTTGTTAAAAAAATCTTAATTTTCTAACTAAAAACAGTAAGTGTGATGTATATCTCATGTTTTTTTGTTACCTTTGTGCCGAATTTTTGCGTATGCGCGTGAAGAATTTTTATATTATACTCGTGATTATGGTAGTTCTTTTGTCTGGTTGTGCAAAGGAATTTAGTGCCGTATATAAGTCCAATGATTACCTCTACAAGTATGAATATGCCAAGACATGTTTTGTGGAAGGTAAGTTTTCTCAGGCATCAGTACTATTGGGTGACCTTGTGACTATTATGAAGGGAACCTCAAAAGGAGAAGAATGTTTGTTCCTATATGCCGTTGCGACATATCGTAATGGAGATTATGATTCAGCAGCGGAGATTTTTAAGAAATATAGCACGTCTTATCCTCAAGGCTTGTTTGCTGAAGAATCTTCGTACTTCGTAGGTGAGAGTATGTATAATACCGTTCCAGAGCCACGTTTGGATCAGACACCAACGTATTCTGCAATGAAGGCATATCAGGATTTTATGGATATGTATCCGGAAAGTCCGCATCGCAAGGTAGCAGAACAAAAGCTATATGAACTCCAGGATGTTCTTGTGAAGAAGGAACTTATCAATGCGCAGTTGTATTATAACCTTGGTACATATTTTGGTAACTGCACCAGTGGAGGTAATAATTATGATGCTTGCATAGTAACCTCACAGAATGCTATAAAGGAATATCCTTTCTCAAAATATCGTGAGGAATTTGCATCACTCATTATGAAGAGTAAGTATGCGTTGGCTTTCCATAGTGTTCATGCCAAGCAAGCAGAGCGCTATCAGGATGCTGAGGATGAATGCTATGGTTTCATAAATGAATACCCAGATTCGAAAGACCGCCAGTTGGCAGAGAAATATATTGAAAAATGTAAAAGATTTATAAAAGATGGATTACAAGAAGAGTAAAGCACCTACAAACACGGTTACACGTGACCTGATGGATTTTTGTGACGCAACAGACAATATCTACGAGAGTGTTGCAATAATCGGTAAACGTGCAAACCAAATATCTCAGGATATCAAGCAGGAGTTAAGTAAAAAACTTTCTGAGTTTGCTAACTACAGCGATACACTTGAGGAGGTTTTCGAAAATCGTGAGCAGATAGAAATCAGCCGCTATTACGAGAAATTGCCAAAGCCATCACTCTTAGCAACAGAGGAGTTCCTGAATCATGAGATATACTGGAAGGATCCTTCACAGGAAGTCTATGATGACGATGATGATTTTTAAAAAGTTATGTGGCAGCGTAAACAAACGATATATCTGTTAGTGGTGACACTGCTGATGGGAGTATTGGCAGCCTATGTTCCCAAGAATGGAATGGAAGGGAATATTCTTAGCAGTATTGCTGGAGTAACAGCATTATTCAGTTTTATCACGATATTCTTTTTTAAGAATCGCGCTTTGCAGAAAACTTTATGCAAGTTTGGCATTGTATTAATCATTGCCTGGCTTACATATTATTGTTATAATTGTTACTATGTATATTGGCATGGAAGCTTTTATCTGTGGCCTCCAAGCTTGATACCTATTGTGGCATTCGTGGTCTATCTGCTTGCCATCAAGGGAATACAACATGACGAAAACCTTATTAAGTCTATGGACAGAATTAGAACAATTGCCATTCTTATGGCAGCATCTGCTGCTATGTTTACTTCTTGCGGCAGTAATGAAGAACCCAACGAGGGTGATACTAAGACAGTTAAAGTGGGTGACGCAAAGTTTGACATGGTTTATGTGGCACCAGGAAATTTCCGTATGGGAGCAACATCAGAGCAGGATGGCTTTGACAACTTTACAGAGTTGCCAGCACATGATGTTCAGATTACCAAGGGTTATTGGATTGGTAAGACAGAGGTAACACAAGAGTTGTGGGATGAGGTGATGGGAAATAATCCTTCTGATATCAAGCAGTACGGTGGTAAGGATGATCCTACACTGCCTGTAATGAATATTACGTGGAGTGATGCGCAAAAGTTTGTTAAGATACTTTCAGAAAAGACAGGTGATAAATTCCGTCTGCCAACAGAAGCTGAATGGGAATATGCAGCTCGTGGTGCAGCAAAGTCTTTCTCTCACCAGTATAGCGGTTCTAAATATCTTGACAATGTAGCCTGCTATCGTGCAACATCAAATGGTACTCCTCATCCTGTAGGACAGTATATGCCAAATGAATTGGATATGCGTGATATGAATGGCAATGTGTCAGAATGGGTTGAAGATAACTTTGAAAAATACAGAGATACCTTGGAGATTGACCCAGTGGTTAAGAGTGGTGATGCTATTGCACACGTAGCACGTGGAGGTTCTTTTATCAGCACAACAACAGAATGCCGTACTGCTTCTCGCGAAAATTATGGCCCAGAATTTAAGGCTGTAACAGTTGGTTTGCGTGTAGTAATGGAAAAATAATTGTAATCGCACACAGTTTAAGATAAAAATACTAACACTTTGTATTAAAAACCAAAGGAAATCAAACAAAGTGTAAGAAATTGAAGAAAAAGTTGCATTTTTTGCAACTTTTTTTTGTTTGTTTCAGAAAAAATGTGTAATTTTGCAGGCGTAAATCAATGATGTGGCATAAAAAGTTGTGAAAAAGTGCCACAAATTAAGAAACAACAACACAAGCGCAAACAAAATGACAATTAACGTACCTTGTTTGTTATAGAAATGAATATTGGTACACATTATTTAAAATAATAAAAGGTAAAAAAGATGAATGCACAAGCAGTAATCGAAAATCTCAAGCAGAGATTTCCAAATGAGCCGGAGTACATCCAGGCCGTATCTCAGGTTCTTCCAACTATCGAAGAAGAGTACAACAAGCACCCAGAGTTTGACAAGGCAAACCTCATCGAGCGTCTCTGTATTCCAGATCGCGTAATTGAGTTCCGTGTATCTTGGGTTGACGACAAAGGTAACGTTCAGACAAACATGGGTTACCGTATTCAGCATAACAACGTTATTGGCCCATACAAAGGCGGTATCCGTTTCCACAAGTCAGTAAACCTTGGTATTCTGAAGTTCCTTGCTTTCGAGCAGACTTTCAAGAACTCTTTGACAACTCTCCCAATGGGTGGTGCAAAGGGTGGCTCTGACTTCTCTCCACGTGGAAAGAGCGATGCAGAGGTTATGCGTTTCTGCCAGGCTTTCATGACAGAACTCTATCGTCACGTTGGTGCTGACGAAGACGTTCCGGCTGGTGATATCGGTGTAGGTGGCCGTGAGGTAGGTTACATGTTCGGTATGTACAAGAAGCTCACACACCAGTTCACAGGTATGCTTACAGGTAAGGGCCTCTCATTCGGTGGTTCTCTGATTCGTCCTGAGGCAACAGGTTATGGTAATGTATACTTCCTCCTGAACATGCTGAAGACACGTAACATCGACATTAAGGGTAAGAAGGTTCTCGTTTCTGGTTCTGGTAACGTTGCTCAGTACACAATGGAGAAGCTTATCCAACTCGGTGCTATTCCTATGACATGTTCTGACTCTAATGGTTATGTATATGATCCAGACGGAATCGATCGCGCTAAGCTCGACTATATCATGGAACTGAAGAACGTTCAGCGTGGACGTATCAAGGAGTATGCTGAGAAGTATCCTACAGCAAAGTATGTTGAGGGTAAGAAGCCTTGGGGTGAGAAGGGTTGTGAAATCGCTCTTCCTTCTGCAACACAGAATGAAATCAACGAAGAGGCAGCTAAGACTCTTGTTGCTAACGGCGTAATCGCTGTTTCTGAGGGCGCTAACATGCCTACAACACCAGAGGCTATCAAGGTATTCCAGGATGCTAAGATTCTCTACTCTCCAGGTAAGGCTGCTAATGCTGGTGGTGTATCTGTTTCTGGTCTTGAGATGTCTCAGAACTCAGAGCGTCTGTCTTGGAGTTCTGAGGAGGTTGACAACTACCTGCACAAGATTATGAACGATATTCACGAGAACTGCGTGAAGTATGGTACAGAGGCTGATGGCTACATCAACTATGTAAAGGGTGCAAACGTTGCTGGCTTTATGAAGGTTGCTAATGCAATGATGGCACAGGGTATCGTTTAAAAGATTTTTCAGATATAACAAAAATGAGGTGGGCACCAATTGGTGTTCACCTCATTGCTTTTAAATAACTTCACCTTTAATTTCCTTTACTCCCCCCCCCTTTACTTTCCCTTCTTATAGTTTACTATCTGCCAGATTTTTGGGGCAGAAAGAATCAAAGGGACATTTGGTGCATAGTGGTTTCAGACTCTTGCACACATATCTTCCATGAAGCAAAAGCCAATGGTGCGCTTTGCCCAGTTCACCCTTCGAAATATGTTTGCATAGTTCCTTTTCGACCTTCAGTGGAGTATTGCAACTTTTTCCTACCAATCCTAATCGGTGTGACACCCTGTAAACATGTGTATCAACAGGCATGGCATCACGTCCGAAAGCAACTGCCAACATGACGTTTGCTGTCTTTCTACCTACACCTGGCAGCTTTTGTAAAGAATCTATGTCAGATGGCACCTCACCGCCATATTCTGACATTATCATCTTTGACAGTTCTATTATATGTTTTGCTTTTGCGTTAGGGTATGAGATACTCTTAATATATTCATATACCTCCATTTCTTCTGCTTCCGACATAGACTTTGCATCAGGATATTTTGAGAACAGTTCTGGTGTAATCATATTCACACGCTTATCCGTACATTGTGCCGATAGTACTACGGCAATAAGCAATTGAAATATGCTGCCATATTCCAGTTCTGTGTCAAATTCTCCTTGCTGTCGGAAGTAATCAAATACTAGTTTGTAGGTAGTAATCTTATTTGTTTTCAATGGTTAAAATAGTGATAAAGAAAAACGTGAAGAATGAATTGTCATCCTTCACGTTTTTATTCTTGTTGAGATAAGATTAAGCGAGGATAATCTTGTTGTCAACGCTTGTTACCTTACCCTCTTTAAGGAGCCAACCAATACCGAGGATAACCTCTTCATTAGTAGCCTTAGCCTTCTTAGCGATATCAGAAACTGTCATTGCCTTACCAGCAGCTGCGAGAACCTGATAAACTTCGCCAGCCTTGAAACCGGCATTTACTGCGTCAAAATAAACTTCATTCTTTGGAGCCTCTGCCTTCTTTGCAGGAGCAGCCTTCTTTGCAGGAGCAGCCTTCTTTGCAGGAGCAGCCTTCTTTACAGGTGCTGCCTTAGGAGCTGCAGCCTTAACTGTCTTTTTTTCTGCCATTTTGTTCTAAATTTAATAAATAAAATATTCAATTAGAGAATATGTTCTCTTGTTTATAATTCGTTTACTTTTCGAGTGCAAATGTACTAATATTTAGTGATTTACGCGAAAAAATAATTAATAAACACATTGAATACCTTTAAATTATTGACTATTGTCAAACTTTTGAATATTTTTTTTTGGATATTATGGGAAAAAGTATTATCTTTGTCGCAATTTTTGAATATAATAATAAAAATATAAAAAGAAACATGGAAAAAAAACTTCTTCTTGGAGATGAAGCTATTGCGTTAGGTGCTATACACGCAGGTCTTTCTGGTGTATATGCTTATCCTGGTACTCCATCTACTGAGATTACTGAATTCATTCAGGGCAATTCTCTTGCAAAGGAGCGTGGCATCCATTCTCGTTGGTGTACCAATGAGAAAACTGCTATGGAGGCAGCCCTTGGTATGTCTTATGCCGGTAAACGTGCTTTGGTATGCATGAAGCATGTGGGTATGAACGTCTGTGCAGATGCTTTCGTTAACAGTGCTATTACTGGTGTTGGTGGTGGACTGGTAGTGTTGGCAGCAGATGACCCTTCGATGCACTCTTCACAAAACGAACAGGATAGCCGTTTCTATGGTAAGTTTGCTCTAATACCAATTTTCGAGCCAAGCACACAGCAAGAGGCTTATGATATGATGAAGGTGGCTTTCGAAATGTCTGAGGCAATCAAGGAACCTGTGCTGTTGCGTGTTGTAACACGTCTGGCTCATTCTCGTGCTAATGTTGTTGTTCAGGAGCCACAGAAAGAGAATGCACTTTCTCCTTCTACTGACCAGTGGGTGCTGCTTCCTGGCATTGCAAAGAAAAAGTATGCAGCACTTCTCGAGAAACAGCCTCTGATGCTCGAGGCCAGTGAGAAGTCTTCATTTAACAAAGTAGAGAAAACTGATAAGAAATTAGGTATTGTTGCTTGTGGTATCGGTTACAACTATGTAAAGGAAGCTGTTGGTGACGATGCTTATATTTTGAAGGTTTCACAATATCCACTGCCTGCAAAGCTAATACTTGGTATGGCAGAAGACTGCGATGAAATTCTCGTTGTAGAAGATGGTCAGCCTGTTGTTGAAGAAGGTGTTCGTAATATTATTGGCGACAAGGCAAAGGTGATAGGTCGTTTGACGGGCAATCTGCCACGTACAGGAGAACTGACACCTGATGCTGTTGCAGTTGCTTTAGGCATTCCTGCACCAGTACTCTTCGAACCAGCAAAGAATCTTGTAGCTCGTCCTCCACAGCTTTGTCAGGGATGTGGTCATAGAGATGTATATGGTGCTTTGGTGAACATTCTTAATGAATATCCTGATGCGCGTGTCTTTGGTGATATCGGTTGCTATACACTTGGTGCATTGCCTCCATTCAAGGCTCTTGCTTCTTGTGTTGATATGGGGGCATCTATAACTATGGCAAAAGGTGCTGCCGATGCTGGTTTGCGTCCTGCAATTGCTGTGATAGGTGACTCTACATTCACACACTCTGGTATGACGGGACTGTTGGATGCCATCAATGACAACAGCGCTATTACCGTTATTATTTCTGACAACCTTACTACAGGCATGACAGGTGGTCAGGATAGTGCTGGCACCAACAAATTTGAGGCTATCTGTCTCGGACTTGGTATGGACCCTGCCCATCTGCATGTAGTAACACCTCTTCCAAAGAATATTCCAGCTATAACACAGCTTATAAAGGATGAGATAGACTACGAAGGAGTCAGTGTCATCATTCCACGTCGTGAATGCATTCAAACAGCTTCTCGCCATGCACGTGAGAAGGCTCGTAATAATAAGGAGGCAAAATAAATGAAAAAGGATATTATACTTTGCGGAGTCGGAGGACAAGGTATTCTCTCTATCGCTACAATCATAGGTGAGGCAGCAACACGTGCAGGTGTTAACCTTAAGCAGGCAGAAGTACACGGAATGAGTCAGCGTGGTGGTGATGTGCAGTCAAATCTGCGCCTTTCTACAGGCACTATCTATTCAGACCTTATACCAAAAGGCGGCTGTGACATGATTATCTCTATGGAGCCAATGGAGGCACTTCGTTACCTCCCTTATCTCTCTAAGGATGGTGTTGTCGTAACATCCAATAAGCCACTTATCAATGTGCCTAACTACCCAAAGGAGGAAGAACTGTTTGCAGAACTCTCATCTTTGAACCATGTTGTTCAGCTTGACATCGAAGAGGTGGCAAAGGATGCCGGCTCTGCACGTTCTGCCAATGTGGTGCTCCTCGGAATGGCAGCAAAATTTCTTGAAATAGTATCACCAGAGGCATTGCGTGATGCTGTAGCAACTATCTTCTCTAAAAAAGGAGAGCAAATTGTAGAATCTAACTTAAAGGCATTCGATATGGGTGCCAATGTACACTAATGGCATACAGAAGAGAACTTCCTGACTGGAAATCAGAATATCTTGATCCAGAACTTGAAACCATGAGCACAGAGCAGATAAAGGCTCTGCAGGTAGAACGTCTGAAGGCTACCGTAGCTCATTGTATGAACAACCCTATTTACAAAGAACGCCTTGAGAAGGCAGGTGTGACACCCGAGAGTATCACCAGCATTGATGATATCCGTCGCATTCCTTTCACTACAAAGCAGGATTTGCGTGAGAACTATCCTTTCGGTTTGGCATCAGTGCCATTGAGAGAGTGTGTCCGCCTCCATTCTTCTTCAGGAACAACAGGTAATCCGACTGTTATACTGCATACCCAGAAAGACCTTGACGAATGGGCTAATCAGGTAGCACGTAATCTGTGGATGGTAGGTCTGCGTCCTGATGATGTGTTCCAGAATTCCAGCGGCTATGGTATGTTCACAGGTGGTTTGGGATTCCAATATGGAGCAGAGCGCCTTGGTATGCTCACCGTACCGGCAGCAGCAGGTAACTCTCTGCGTCAGATAAAGTTTATGACCGACTTCGGTACTACAGCTCTCCATGCTGTTCCTTCCTATGTCACACGTCTTTATGAGGTGATGCAGGAACAGGGTGTTGACCCACGCAAGGATACAAAGCTGAAGGTGCTTGCCATCGGTGCAGAGCCTCACTCAGAAGAACAGCGTCAGCGTATTGAGAAGATGCTCGGTGTGAAGGCCTACAACTCTTTCGGTATGTCAGAGATGTGTGGCCCTGGTGTCGGCTTCGAATGTAAGGAGCAGAACGGTCTGCATTTCTGGGAAGACTATTATATCGTTGAGATAGTAGATCCTGAAACCCTCGAACCGGTTCCTGACGGAGAGATTGGTGAGCTAATCCTTACCTCTATCAACAGAGAGGCTATGCCACTGCTTCGTTATCGTACCCGTGACCTCACGAGGGTACTGGGACGTGGTTGTCCTTGTGGACGTAACCATGTACGTCTCGACCGTATGAAGGGACGTTCAGACGATATGATGGTGCTTCGTGGTGTGAATATCTTCCCAATACAGATTGAGAAGATACTGATGCAGTTCAAGGAACTCGCTAATAACTATCTCATCACTCTCACCACCGATGACAATAATGATAATATGACTGTTGAGGTAGAACTCGAAGACCTCTTCACTGATGACTATCAGAAACTCATGCAACTTCAGAAGGATGTTAAGCGTGCACTGAAGGATGAGATTCTCCTGACACCTCATGTGAAGTTGGTACCAAAGGGCAGTTTGCCAACATCAGAAGGCAAAGCTGTACGTGTAGTAGATAAAAGAACCGTTTATAATTGATAATATCATGACAAAGAAACAACTTTCCGTATTCATAGAGAACAAAGAGGGTACTCTCATAAAGGTTCTCGAACTCCTTAGTAAGGCAGGCATCCAGATTATTGCCTCTACCATAGCTGATACAAAGGATTATGGCATTTATCGCGTAATCTGCGATAAGCCGGAGGATGCATATATTATCCTGAAGGAAGCTGGTATCAACCTCCAGTTGACAGACGTCAACGCAGTAGCAGTTGAAGACAAAGTCGGTGCTGCTGCTGATGTGTTGAGGAAGTTGACAGACTCAGGTGTTAACATTGCATACATGTACTCTTATCTTGAAGAAGGTAAGGGCATGCTGATATACAAAACAAAATAAGCCTATTTTCCAATGAAAAAAATGACAATTATGCTGGCTGCTCTGTTGTGTTCAGTAGCAGTCATGGCAGATGAGCCTAAGGGCCTTGACAAAATTCTTCCTGCTGTAACCGATTACAGCGGTGACACTGATGCAGCCTTTCTTGAGGCACATAAGCCTTTACTTCAGGCACCTGCAGAGGATGCAGAGAAAGATGCAAAGTATTGGGCTGAGGCAGTAGGCTCTCGCTTGAAGGTTACTGGCTATGCTCAGGGTGGTTATTCTGCAAACCTTTATGAAGAAAATAGCAGTGCCAATACCAATACCTTCGATATGAAGCGCATCATCCTTATGGTTGGTGCCAATATCACTAAAGACTTCTATGCATTTTTTATGCATGAGTTTAAGTCTGGCACAGTTATGGAGTATTATATGGAGTATCGTCCGAGCAAGGCTTTCAATCTCCGCCTCGGTCAGTCAAAGATAGAACTGTCTATGGAGAACCCAATGTCACCTACTGTACTTGAAGCTATCTCTCCAATGTCGCAGAGCGTGGGTTACTTGTGTGGCGGCGATGCGCTTATAGGCAATGGCTCAGGACGTGATATGGGACTCATGGCATATGGTGACCTCTTTAACAATAAGCTCCGCTATGTTGTTGAGGTAATCAATGGCGGACAAGTGAATAAGAGTGACGGTAACAACCAAAAGGATATCGTTGCAAAGCTGGAGTATCGTATTGCTCCTAATTTCCGTGTTTCTGTCTCTGGTCAGAAAGGTTATGGCAGTGCTGTTGCAAAATCATCATACAACCCGACAATCAATGTGGGTGATACTTACAGAAAGGACCGTTATGCAGTAGGCTTTGAGTGGAAGTCTAAGAGGAGTGGTACTGACTACTACAAGAACCGTTGTGCAATGGTACGTTGTGAAGCCCTTGGTGGTCGCGATGGTGATGTAGGCTCTTTCGGTATATATGGTTCAACAGCTATCCCTGTCTATAAGCAACTCGATGTCGTTGGTATGGTCGATTACTTCAATCATAATACTGATATGAAGGCAAAGCAGACAAAGCTTATGGGTGGCGTTCAGTATTGGATTCATAAGAAGTGTCGTCTGCAGGCTCAGTATGTATATTGGGCAAAGAGCAAGGCTCAGAAAGAAATCACAGGTTGTGGTAACTACAGCTCTATTCTCACACAGGTGCAGGTGGCATTCTGATGTTGAAAGGCATAATGATACAACACCATAATAATCAAACAGAACAATTATGTTGATTAAGATTCTATTGACGGTAATCTTCCTCGCCGTTACGGTGGGGGTGGGATTTTATTCCCGTCGTTCTGCTCAAAACGTTGACGGCTTTGTCTTGGGTGGCCGTAATGTAGGTGGTTGGCTGACAGCCTTCGCCTTCGGTACATCATATTTCTCTGCAGTTGTCTTCGTAGGCTATGCAGGACAGTTTGGTTGGAAATATGGCATGTCAGCATCATGGATTGGTGTCGGCAATGCTGTCATCGGTTCACTGCTTGCCTGGATATTATTGGGAAGGCGCACCAAGCTGATGACCCAGCACATTCAGAGTCGTACTATGCCGGATTTCTTTGGAACACGCTACAATGACGAGTGGCTGCGTGTTATAGCTTCTATCATAGCCTTCGTATTCCTTATTCCTTATACAGCAGGTGTCTATATGGGTATTTCGAAACTCTTTGAGATGGGGTTTGGAATTCCTTACGAATACTGTGCTGTGACAATGGCTGTATTGACAGCAGTATATGTCATTCTTGGAGGCTACAAGGCTACGGCTATCAATGACTTTATTCAGGGCATCATAATGCTCTTTGGCATTACTACGGTCATTGCCGTTGTGCTCAATTCTCAGGGCGGACTGGTTGCAGCTGTTGATAAGATGGCGGCTCTCGCACCAAATACTGATGACCTGACACAGAAGGGGGCTGCCCTGTATGTTAATTTCGAGCCTGGTGACTTCGCATCATGGTTCGGTCCTAATCCTATGTCGCTCCTTGGTGTTGTTGTCCTTACTTCGCTTGGCACATGGGGATTGCCACAGATGGTGGGCAAGTTCTATTCTATTACTGATGAGGCTGCCATACGTCGTGGTACTATCATTTCTACTGTCTTCGCTTTTGTTGTGGCTGGTGGATGCTATTTCCTCGGAGGCTTCGGACGTCTCTTTGTCGCTACGGCCTTCAATAGTGATAAGGGAAAATTCGTATATGACAACATAGTGCCCGCAATGCTTGAGACACTTCCTGACTTCCTCATCGCCCTCGTTATACTTCTGGTGCTATCAGCCTCTATGTCAACATTGGCAGGACTTGTGCTGACATCATCATCAACTATGACTCTCGACCTCATCTATCGTGATAAGATATCCATAGAAGGAGAGGTAGAAGGCGGTGAAATCAATGACGAGGTTGCAGAGAGAATAGAACGCCGCAAGGTTATTATCATGCGTGTGCTAATAGTGTTCTTCATAGCATTGTCACTGATGATAGCCCTCAATCCTCCACAGTTCATTGCACAGCTCATGGGTATCTCCTGGGGAGCTCTTGCCGGTGCCTTTCTCGCTCCGTTCATGATGGGCCTCTATTGGAAGGGTGTCACACGTCTTGCAGTGTGGGCATGCTTCATTTGGGGTGTTGGCCTGACAGTTGTTAATATGCTCACGGGCAATGCCTTCTTTAATCCTATCGATTGCGGTGCGGTGGCAATGGTTGGCGGATTCATCATCGTCGGCCTTGTCAGCCTCATAACGCCAAAACCGAACAAGGAGAGGGTAAACCAGATATTCAAGTGCTATGACGCTTAAGGATTTTCTAAACAACGGCGACAGGTTTGCAGCAGAGAACGGCATGCAGCTGACAGAAATCCGCGAGGGTTTTGCCAAAGCCACCTGTGTTGTCGAGAAACGTCATCTTAATGCTGCCGGTGTCTGTCAGGGTGGGGTGTATTTCACCCTTGCCGACCTTACCTTCGCCGCTGTTACCAATTCTCACGGCCCCGTTTCGCTAGGTGTGCAGAACAGCATTACATACCTGCAGTCGACAAAGCTCGGCGATACCCTTGTGGCAGAAACAACAGAGGTGTTCAACCACCACAGACTGCCCTTCTGCGAAACACGTGTCACAAACCAGCGCGGAGAACTCCTCTGCATTGTGACCGGTTCGGCATACAGAAAGAAGGATATCATGCCATACGAAGGGTTGGAGTAGATCATATAAGTCCTATAAGACCCATAAGAAAAATAATAAAAAAAAATAAACAAAATGATTTTAAATCGCGAAATGGAATGCATGGACCGTGAGTCCATGACCAAACTACAGTCAGAGAGATTGGTAAAGACAGTTAAAAATTGTTATGAGAAGGTCCCCTTCTATCGTAAGAAGATGGACAAGATGGGCATCAAGCCTGAGGACATCAAAGGCATTGAAGATATCCATCGTCTGCCGTTTACCACCAAGCATGACCTTCGTGACGAGTATCCTTTCGGTCTCAATGCTGTCCGCATGTCTGAGATAACACGTATCCATGCCTCTTCAGGCACTACCGGCAAACCCGTTGTCGGCACCTATACCAAGGGTGACGTAGAGCGTTGGGCAGAAGGTGCAGCACGCGTCTTTGCCGCTGGTGGCGTTACTAAGGGTGACGTCGTACAGGTCAGCTATGGCTACGGCCTCTTCACTGGTGGTCTTGGAGCACACGATGCTGCCGGCGTATTGGGAGCAGTGCAGCTGCCTACGTCTGCCGGTAATTCTGCCAAGCAGATAATGCTGATGAAGGACTTGGGTTCCACAGTGCTTGCCTGCACACCATCTTATGCCCTGCATCTTGCTGAGGTGCTGGAGCAGTCTGACGAGGTTCACAAGAAAGACCTGAACCTCAAGTGCGGTTTCTTCGGTGCAGAGCCTTGGACAGAGGGAATGCGTAAGGAACTTGAGGAGAAACTCGGCATCAAGGCCTATGACATATACGGTCTCACAGAGATGAGCGGTCCTGGTGTGGGCGGCGAGTGTGAGATGCAGGACGGTACCCACCTGTGGGAAGATATGTACTATCCAGAAATCATCAATCCTGATACCCTTGAGCCATGTGCTCCAGGTGAGTTCGGTGAACTCGTCTTCACATCGCTCACAAAGGAGGCAATGCCTATTCTGCGCTATCGTACCCGCGACCTCACACGTCTCATCTACGAGCCATGTAAGTGCGGACGTACCGCAGTGCGCATGGATCGCATCCTCGGTCGTTCAGACGATATGATGATTATACGCGGTGTCAACGTCTTCCCAAGCCAGATAGAGACATGTCTGACAGAGTTCCCTGCCTTCACACCACAGTATTTCATTACCGTTGACCGCAAGAACAACGAAGACACCTTCGACCTCGATGTGGAGCTGCGTTCAGAATACTTCTCACCAAATCCTTCGAAGCAGATGCCATACATCAAGCCTCTCTACGACAGGATTGTCTCAATGGTGGGCATCAAGCCAAACATCCACATCAAGGAACCAGGTTCTATCCAGCGTTCTATCGGCAAGGCAAAGCACGTCAACGACAAGCGTAATTTCCACAACTGATTTTTTTCTGCAGTCCTATTGCTGCTATTTTACCTATGAGAAATCGTTTTCCATATCTCAGCCTTATGTCGGGCCTCTTGCTCGGAATGATGATGCTCACGTCATGCGGTGACAATATCGATGACAACATCGTATATGGTGTCGGCTCTGTCACGTTCGACAAACCAACGCTGACTCTCAGTGTCGGCGGTGCTCCTGTGCAGTTGAGGGCTACCGTGGGTCCAGAGAATGCTACGTACAAGACCGCAGTAGAATGGAGCACGACCGACTCAACGGTCGCTATTGTTACCGGTACCGGTGAGGTAATCTCTATCACCAAGGAAGTAGATGACAGCGTGCAGACTTATGACGGCATGGTAGTTGCTACGGGCATGAAGACTACTGTCACCGAGACAATACTCATCGGTGTGGTGACACCTGTGGGTCCAGGCACTGCCACCATCAAGGCTTCGAGAGAAGGCAAGGCAGCCTCCTGCCTCGTCACGGTAGAGTAGGGCAGAGCAGAAGAATATAATTACATAATGCATAATTTAATGGCGCAGAATGCTCGTGCATCTGCGCCATTATTCTTCTCAATTGTCAATTGTCAATTGTTAATTCTCAATTCTCAATTCTCAATAATCACTCTTCACTCTATTACCTTCCCAACGCTTTGCGGACTTGTTTGCTGATGTCAGTCATACCTTTTACTGAAGGATGGCCGGCTTGTTTTTCGATGTCTTTCAGGTCGAGGCACTGCACTCCATAGTGCTTGCAAATGGTATGTACCGACTCGTTGATGCTTTCCTTCAGCTCGCTATTGAGAATAAAGAGTATCTGTGCGGTAGGGTAGTTGCCCTTGAGGTCGAACATCAACTTCGCCATCGCAGGACGGAAATAATAGAGTTGCTCCGTTGTCCAGTTGCCATAGACATATTCGCCTATTGGTGCTCCACACCATGAGTCGTTGGTGGCACCGCAGACGAGGATGATGTCGGGATTGCCCAGGGTGTTACTACGATTGACAAAGGAACAGTTGCTGTAGTCGCGGTGTGACGACAACTCTGCGATGGGCACTCGTGGCTGATTACCCTTGCTGTATCCGGTATAGCAGATGGTTGCTCCAGAGAAAGCGTTGTTCACCTCAAGGCTGAAGCCTTTGGTATTGCTGATGAGCTGATGCCACCATGTCTCCTCTACCTTCGTGACGTCGTTGTTTTTATTGCGTAGTGGACTGTCGGCCTTGAAATACCAAATGGCATTGGTGTCGTTTGATACGCAGCCCTCGAAGGTGGAATAACTGTCACCCAAAATAGACACCTTCTGTGCTGCTGCAGACATGCCGTGCAGCAAAAGAAGTATGAAAAGTGTGATAACTTTTAACATTGGAAATTGTGCATTATGAATTATAAATTATGCATTACTTTAAGTATTTGCATAATGGTGATTTGTTTGCTTTAAGACCTTTTGCGAGGCTTTGTGCATTGTTGCGTGCTCCGAGCAATGAGGTGTGGGTGTGGTCGTGGTTGAAGTATATGGATGCCTCCTGCTTTGCCTTTGCGGCATCGCCGTCTTTGCGGGCAAACTTGCTGTCAAGGAAATCGGCAGAGATGTTGTGGACATCAACAAATTCGCAGCCATTCTCCTCAGCCACCTTTGCATCCCACTGCGGTATGTAGTTGTTGTTGCGACGCTCTATCTTTCCCTTTGGCCACTCGTTGCGCGGAGTGAAGGAGAGAATGACAGGGATGGCACCCTTCTCCTTGGCATCAACAATCATCTTGTGGATGTACCATCCGAAGGAATATACTACCTCGTACTTTCCGGAATTCTTTGACTTAAAGACCTTGCAAGAGTCTTCGGCACACGGTATCACACCACGCTCCTTGTCCTTGTCGATGCCACCGATGTCGTTATGTCCGAACTGTATAAGGACGTAGTCACCCGGGCGTAGGGTCTGATATACCTCTTCCCAGCGGTTCTCGTTGAGATAGGTGCGTGTAGAACGTCCTGCCTTGGCGCAGTTGATGAAGGTACACTTGCTCTCGTCAAAGATGGTATAGCCCTGTGAGCCCCATCCCCACATGCCGTCAGGATTCTTGTCTTCGTTCTTGCCCGTAGAGTCGCCACAGAGGAAGATGCGTACTGCAGACTTCTTCTGCTCTGCTGTCTTCTTCTTCGGAATGACATTGCCCTTCTTGTCGTAGTTGTTAGGCTCCCATGCCAGAAGCTTCTCCTCGTAGTCAGGGAATACCTTCTCTGGAATGAGGTATGTCTTCAGGACAGCCACCTGTGGGTCGTCACATTTAGCGAGTCCTTCTGCTGCAGAGGCAGCATTCATCTTGGCACCGAAGGCAGAAGAGTGTATCTTGTCGAGGAAGAAGTGGTAGTCGGTCTTCCAAGGGCCGTAAGCCTCCAGCTTCTTTGCAGAGATGTCGTTGAGATCTATCACAGGCACATTCATCTCCTTGCCGATGGCGAAGATGGCAGGGGTGAAGTCAGTGAGCTTTCGCTGTATCGTCTTGCCGTTAGCCTCGTAGGCATTACGCGGCGTGAGGGTAAAGAGTATTGGCGTAGCACCCTTGGCACGCACCTCATTGATGAAACGGCGTGTGTATCCGCCAAAGGTATAGACGGTATCCTGACGTTGTGTCACCTTATTATATATAATAATAGAATCGTCGGAAATGCTCAGTTTTCCGTCCGGACGATAAGACGAACGTGCACGAATCTCGTCGATAGGTCCATTGTCGTTATGTCCTAACTCGAGGAATACATAGTCGCCGGCCTTGACGCCGCTGAGAGAACGTTTCCACAGGTCAGGGCTTTTATAGAATGTGCGTGGAGAGGTGCCGCCGAGAGCGTGGTTCTCTACTGTTATCTTGTTTTCGTCGAAATACTCGTGTTCAAAATATCCCCATCCCCATTGGCCGTTATTACCGTTTCCCATAGTGCCGGTACGCATGGTGCTGTTGCCTATGAGGAAGAGTACGGGGTTGTTGCCCTTGCGGGAAGAGCCCGGCACAGGGCGTGCCTGGTTGGCAAAGGCGATAGAGTCGGCAGTGAGGTCACGGACACCATTGATGTCGAGCCAGATGTCGTCTTTTTTCTGACTGTTGGCAGCCAGGAAGGGGAGTATCAGAAGTGATAGCGTCGTTAGTAGTTTCATTTTTCGTTTTTCGTTTTGGTTTTCGTTTTCGTACGAAGTTATTCTTTCAGGAAGAATGTTTTATAGACGTTGAGCATTGATTTCTCGCTGCCGTATAGGATTTCTGCAGAACGGGTGAATCCACGATATGTCTTCCTTTCCTCTTTGCCATCGAGGTGGCTGAGGATTTCGCTTTCGCGGGCTTCAAAGGTTTCGCCGTCCTTCAATATATAGAAGGTGTGTTTTAGCTGCAGGGGTTCCATATCCTCTCGTGTTAGGGCATTGTTGTTGGCAACAGATGCTGTGAAGTCAGAAAAGCCTGCACCCAAGACACTGCTCTCGACAGTTCCCATGTGTGTCATCTGGTACTTCTTATTGAAGTCGTCCATATCGATGTATGAACAGTTGTAGAGACGCATGACCTTGCCATTGACGGTGTCTTCCCTGACAACCTTACACATCTTGTTCTCGACGTTGTAGTAGGTGTCGCCGTTTGAGAAGATAACTTTGTTTATTGTGCCTGGCTGTGCCTCCAACTTTGTCTTGCCATCCTTACCGCTGATAAACCACAGCGTGGTCTTGCGCAGATGGATGTTGGATTTGGCCCTTACCACCTTGTTGTTTTCTCCTACGAAGATGCGTGCCTCGGTAAAGTTCTCGTACATGAATGGCCATACGGCAACAGGGTAGTACCTGTCCTGTGTTTGTCCAAAGCTTGGGAGAGACAGGAAAATTAGTGCTGTGAGTAAAAACCTTGCTATCATTTTGGTAACGGTTAAAGGTTAATGGTTAACGGTTAAAGATTAGCGGTTAGTGAAAATTATGCATTATGAATTACTTCACTTTCTTGAGTGTTATTACAACGACTTCACGTGGCATGCCGAAGCGGAAGGGCAGATTGCCACCGAAACCGGTAGAGACACTCAACAAAGCCTCAGAGTTCTTGTTCTTCATAGGAGCGTAGAATTCACCTCCCCATTCGTCATAGACATATTGTATAGGACACCATCCGAATAATGAGAACTGTGCTCCATGAGTATGTCCGGCAAGTGTTATGTTCGGAACGAAGACGGGCATGATATGATGCTTCCATGCATTCGGATCATGGGAGAGACAGAGAGAGAAGGTGTTTGCTGTCTTTGTGGCAGGGTTGATAGTAACCCCTTCGAGAGCCTTCTTGATATCTCCATTTTGTGGGAAGGGCTTCAGTCCCCAGTTCTCTTCACCTACTACGAGGATGCTGTCGCTGCCACGATGCAGATAGAAGTGTTCGTTTACTAATATCTTCCATCCGAAAGATCTATGCGTATTGCGGGTACGTTCTATCTCCTTGGCCTGTCTTGCAGGAGAGAATCCGGAATAAGAGCAATAGTCGTGATTGCCCATTACTGAGAGTACTCCGTCCTTTGCTTTCAGAGAAGACATTTCCTCCTTGAGTTCCTCCAGTTCTGACGGCAGGAAATTCTGCATATCTCCCACCATGCAGATGAGGTCGGGTTGTAAGGCGTTTATTTTCTCAACGCCACTTTTCACCAAACCCTTATATGGTCCCCAGAAACTGCCACCACTATGAACATCAGTAACCTGTACTATCTTATAGCCATCGAAAGCTTCAGGAATGTCAGGACTCTCGTATGTCACCTCTTTTATGTTCAGCTGCCAGAAGCCAAAGGTAAAGCCATATACTATTATATATAGCAGCAGAAATGGAATCAGTGCCAGACATTTCTTCCACAGCACCTTGGCAAGGAGTAGCTTATATGCACTCCAAATTGATAATATCAGCACTGTGGCGATTATTATGGATGGCATCAGAATCTTGATAGTGTTAAGCATAATGATGAAGTTTTGGGAAACTATATAAGGATTTGTGAATGTGTGGTAAGTGCCTTACTTCTTGGCAGCGCTGTCTGTAGCCTGCTTCTGTGGAGCAGCACCGAATCCCTGTACGTTCTGAGGGTTAGTGTTTGCCTGCTCTGTAGCAGCATTCTCGATTACAGAACCCTCAGTTACTGACTGTGGAGCAGTATAAGCACATGCGATGCTGATAACCACCATTGCAGCAGCAAGAGTCCATGTAGCCTTCTCGATGAAGTTTGTTGTCTGGCGAACGCCGGCAACGCTGTTAGCGCTGGCAAAACCTGATGCCAGGCCGCCACCTTTTGACTCTTGAATAAGAACGATACCAATCATTAGCAATGCTGCTAATACGATAAGAATTACAAGTAATGTGTACATTGTTTTAAAATTTTAAATTATTATTTTTGTTGACTAATTATTAACTTCTTAAGGAATCTCTCCTGATCTTCGAAATAAGGATTCTTCTTTTTCGTCTTTTTATTGATGGCCTTCATAACAGACAGAGCTTTGGTGTAGTTTCCCTGTTTGATATATATGCTGGCCATGTTTTCGGTTACTACCTCATCATCCTTTGTGGCACTCTCTTCGCTGTCGTTTGCCATCTCCACCTCCGGCACGTATTCTGTCTCCTCTTTGAGGGTGAGTTTTCCGCCGGCATTGGTAAGGAAGTCATCAATGATGTCGAGGGTATGGTCTTTGCTTTCCGTTACAGTTGTGTCTGTTGAGAGCAGATAACTCATATAATCATTTCTTGCGTCAGCCTCAGTAGGAGTCCTTGAAGAGGCATCATCATCGTCAGTCGGGATATTGTTAAGGAATTTCTCGATGAGTGATGCTGCTCTGCTTGAAGCATCATTATCTTCTTGCAAATCCTCATTGTCCTGCTTGGTCTTTATGCCATAGTGAGACGCTTCAACAAGGTCAAAAAGCACCTTCCTATCAGTCAGGAATATTGCAGCGCGACGCAGTTCGTCATCGAACGTCGGATCGTGCAGCAGGAAGAGGTTCTTCAGCAACGCGATGCGAGCAGGCTGATAATACGGATGCTCCGCTGTTATCTTGCGTAAGTCGAACAAGGTCTGACGATTCAGACGCTCAGGATGTGATATGAGAGTATGTATTACCAATTTGCTACTGTTGCGTTAAATATCTGATCACATATGTCCTTTGACATCTGTGTTACTAACTGCTCCTGTACTGAGTTGAGGTTCTGGGTTGTCTCGTAAGATGCTGTGGCTGTAAAGCTTCTCTCAAAGTCTTCCTTGTGGTTCTTTGTATTTGTGAAACGCACATTGACAGTCATAGACAATTCTGTCTGAGCAGAATATCCCTCAGCCGATACGGACTTGTTCCTCTGCTGGTATTGGGTTATCTCACCTTCTACCTTCAGGTCGCCATTACGTTTTACATGTGTGAGTTTTGTATATGAGCCATACATGTCTCTCAACTGGTTGTTGAATATTGACTGCATCGGTCCCCATACATAAGATGCACGGATAGGGAAATCGTTTATCTGTATTGTCTTTGTCTTCGTATAATCGATGCTGGCACCATTCAGTTTATATGATACGGAGCAAGCCGTAATCATTGTCAAGGTCACCACGCAAATGAATGACAGTATTATGTATTTCTTAAAGTCCATATTCTTTCAGTCTTCTATATAGTGTACGGTCTGAGAGACCTAAATCCCTTGCTGCTTTCTTCCTGTTTCCGCCATTGCGCTCCAATGCTTTCTCCAGCATGGCTCTGTTTACGTCAGCAATATTCAGGTTCTCCGGTTCTGCTATCTCCTGTGCCTGGTTATATCCTGGAACAGTAGGGTAGGGAACATAAGCTGTTGTTGCTCCGTCGTCAATCTTCTGGCGCAGAGAATTTATCTCTCGTCTCAGGTCGCTGACATTGCCTCGCATTTCGTAGAGAATCTTAAACAGCATCTCTCTTTCGCTTTCGTAAGTCTTGCTTCCTCCGTTCTGGGATGGGATAGTTGCAAGCTGGGTACTTTCCTCATTCATCGGAATGAACTTCAGAATATCCTCCACATCGATATCCCTCTTTGTACAGAGGACAGACATCTGTTCTGTGATATTCTTCAGCTGACGCACATTACCTGGCCACTTATACTTCAGCATCACCTGCTTGGCATCTTCCGAAAGCTGTATTCTCGGCAGGTGGTATTTCTCAGACATCTGCATAGCAAAGAGGCGGAAGAGAAGGATGATATCCTCTCCACGGTCCCTCAGTGGAGGCATCTGGATAGGTATCGTATTGAGACGATAGTAGAGGTCTTCCCTGAAACGTCCTTCGCTGATGGCTTTTCGTATATTTACATTCGTAGCAGCCACGATGCGAACATCAGTCTTCCTGACATCCTGCCCACCCACACGGATATATTCTCCATTCTCCAGCACGCGTAGGAGACGGGCTTGTGTAGCAAGAGGCAGCTCGCCCACTTCGTCAAGGAACAGAGTACCCTTGTTGGCAGCACCGAAATAGCCCTCGCTCTCACCGATGGCTCCTGTGAAAGAACCCTTCTCGTGACCAAAGAGTTCAGAATCGATAGTACCCTCAGGGATAGAGCCGCAGTTTATTGCGAAATACTTCTCACGCTTGCGTGGAGAATAGTCGTGGATGATGCGAGGTATAATCTCCTTACCCACACCGCTTTCTCCTATAATCAGTACGGATAGGTCGGTATGTGCAACCTGCAGGGCAATATCGAGAGCTCTGTTCAGAGCAGCACAATTGCCTACAATGTTATATCTCTGCTTTATGTTTTGAAGTTCTTTTACGTCCATTTGTCGTTCCTCTCAGTTTAACTCTCTTCCACCATTGGTTCCTCAACAGGCGTTTCCTCTGCAGGAGCTTTGGTGTTGTATGTTACGTTCTCTCTCTTGTGTGCTGCTGGGTCGAACCCGCCTTTCTTCTTCGCAAAGCGAGCCTTGTCACCGTCCTCTTTCTTTTCCACAAAGAGTTTTGGTAACGGATTCTTCAACGGAAAGTCATAAGATATCCTGTTCTTTACCACGTCTGTTGCCAATGCCAATGCATCATAGATATTACTTGGCTCTGTTGCTACGACAGACAGTGCTATGCCTGTGAGCAGAGTGACAGGAGTCTTGTCATCCAAAAGCTTCTTGATTTGTTCTTCAGCCTTATTGTCCTTGTCTGCTATTATCAAGGCATCGAAAGCCCTTGCTTCTTCTGATTCCAGTATCTCAGGGGAGAATGGTCCAAAGAAGCTGTTTCCTTTCTCCTGCATTTTCTTGATATTGTCAGCCTGTTCGCTGTCGGAAGAGATGATGGCAATTCTTGGCATGAGGATGCTGAGGTCACGTCTCAGACACTGTTCCAATAATGCAGCCTTTTTCGCTATGTCGTCCGGTTCTACGGTGATAAAACGTGTTTCGTCACAAATCATGACAGGTAATATAGTAGCGGAATCATCTGCCAATGCATGTCTCACAGCTTTCTGGGGAGCTTGTGTCAAAGGCAGGCAGACGATGGAGTCGATATCTATCTCCTCGTCCAAGCAATCATCTATGGCATCCCTCAGGGCATCCTGTTCCGGTTGTCCGTCAGCTCCGTAAAGAGTAAATGTATATAAACCTGACATTCCTTCTGCACCCAACATATTGTTAAGTACGGATGCATCATTGCCTGTCACGTTGCCAACTATAGCAACATTATTTTTCTTCATATCTGTCTGTCTTTAGTGCTCAGTAGTCCACATGCAGCAAATATATCCTGCCCTCGTGAAGCACGTATTGTGGTGAATATTCCGTGAGCCGTGAGGTAGTCACGCAGTCGCTCAATCTTCTTTTCGTCACTGGCCTGCAGGTCTATGCCTGGTATCTGGTGAAAACGAATAAGGTTCATTCTGCAGTCAAGTCCCTCCAGCAGCTTTACTATTTCTCGTGCATGGGTCATGGTGTCGTTGAAGTTGTTGAAGACGATATATTCAAAACTCAGTCTCCTCTGACCCGAGAAGTCATATCTCCTAAGCAGTTCTACAACGTTTTGTATTGGGAACATCTTTTCTGCCGGCATCATCTGTGCTCTCTGCTCGTGGATGGGAGTATGCATGGATATAGCTACATGACATTCGCTGTTGTCGAGGAAATACTTCAGCTTTGGTGTGCCCACACTACTTACTGTTATTCGTCTCGGACTCCAGGCATATCCCCATTCGGCTGTCAGCACTTCTGTTGCTTTCATTACAGCTTCGAGATTGTCCATTGGTTCTCCCTGTCCCATGAACACGATGTTTGTCAGCTTGTCCTGGTCGGGTAGGGAGTATATCTGATTGATGATGTCAGAGGTTGTCAGCGAACCCTCATATCCCTGTTTGCCTGTCTGGCAGAAGAGGCAGTTCATCTTGCATCCCACCTGACATGAAATACATAGTGTGGCTCTCTCTTTGTCGGGGATATAAACGCTCTCGACACATTTGTTGTGTCCCTCTTCGCTATCATCCTTACAACTGACAGGGAAAAGGTATTTCTTCGTACCGTCCCTGCTGGTAAGTTCCTCCTTGAAGGGCATTGCACCGATAGTAAACTGCTCGGAGAGCTTTTGGCGATTGACCTTTGAGATGTTTGTCATATCGTCAATGCTCATTACATGGTCGGAATATAGCCATTTGGCTATCTGTCCTCCAGTAAATTTCGGCATCCCAAGATCTGTTGCTATTGTCTTGAGTTCCTCGAGCGTTTTACCTATCAGCGGTTCCTTCATCAGATGTTTTTATTCTTCGTAACCCTTAGGATTGTTCTTCTGGAAATTCCATGAGTCGCGGCACATATCCTCGATGCCGTATTGAGCCTCCCAGCCCAGTTCTGCCTTTGCCTTAGCAGGGTTGCAGTAGCAGGTAGCGATGTCACCTGGGCGGCGTGGCTTGATAGCATAAGGCACCTTCAGGCCATTAGCCTTCTCGAATGCCTTTACAACATCGAGAACGGAATATCCGTGACCGGTACCAAGGTTATAGATAGCAAGTCCACAGTTCTTCTGTATTGCCTTGAGGGCTGCTACATGGCCGGAGGCAAGGTCAACAACGTGGATATAGTCACGAACACCTGTGCCGTCTGGTGTGTCATAATCGTTACCAAAGACACCCAGTTCCTCACGCAGGCCGATGGCTGTCTGTGTGATGTAAGGCATCAGGTTGTTTGGAATGCCATTAGGATTCTCGCCAATAAGACCACTCTTGTGAGCACCGATAGGGTTGAAGTAACGGAGTAATACAACATTCCATTCCTTGTCAGCTTTCTGAACATCGCTCAGCACTTCTTCCAACATTGACTTTGTCTGTCCGTAAGGATTTGTGCAGTGTCCCTTTGGACATTCTTCTGTGATAGGTATGATGGCTGGGTCACCATATACTGTTGCACTTGATGAGAAGATGATGTTCTTGCATCCGTTGTTTCTCATTGTGTCAACCAGTACAAAAGTGGCATTCATGTTGTTTTCATAATATTCCAGAGGTTTTGCAACACTCTCGCCAACAGCCTTCAAACCGGCAAAGTGAATTACAGCATCAATCTTGTATGTCTTGAAGATTTTGTCCATAGCTTCACGGTCACGAACATCAGCCTTGATGAAAGGAACCTCCTTGCCGATTATCTTCTCGACACGACGAACAGCCTCTTCTTTGGAATTTACCAAGTTGTCAACAATGACCACTTCGTGGCCTGCTTTGTCCAGTTCAATAGCGGTATGGCTACCAATATAGCCTGCTCCACCTGTTAATAGAATTTTCATAGTTTTGGAATAAATTATAATGTTACTTTTTAAATCATTTTGCGCGCAAAATTACAAAAAAAAACTTAAATGTACAAATATGCTCCTCAAAAAAACCGAAACTTATGTTTTTTTTGCATATCTTTGCAGGCGCAATTATAATTTTTTAAGGATAATTCAATAAAATGGATATGAAGAAGTTGTTTTCTGCTGTAATCTTGGCATCTGTCACTATGCTCTGCGTTCATGCCAATCGTGTTGATTCTGTTTGGATAAAGCCAGACGTTGCAGAAGGCGTGCAACAGTTGCAGATAGCCTATTCTCATGACAAGAAACATTGGACTCATGTGAACTGTACTATTTTCTCTTCCGATTACGGAGCATGGGGAAGTGAGAAGAAGATGTGGTATCCTAATATTTCCTTTGACGGAAAGCAGTTTAAGGCATGTTTTATCCCTAATCTGAAGGCAAAGGAAGTAGGACACACTATGTCAGATAATTTGGTGCTTTGGAAGCCACAGGATTATGAATATGTTGCTGACCAGGGCAAGTTTGACGAAATTGTTGCAAACGCAAAAGAAAACTGGCAGAAACCTGTTCGTGTACCATATTGTTTTATAGAAAACCTTATCGCCCGCAAGCGTCTTGCCGACCAGAATAATTCTTGGGAAAGTGAAAACTATGTTCGTACAGGTGCTACGCTTTTTAAGGACGTGAAGGATATAAAGGTGGACATGAAGATTGACTGGGATGATACGAAAGCTATTTCCCCAAATCTCATGGGCATCTTCTTTGAGGATATCAGTTATGCTGCAGATGGTGGCTTGTATGCAGAATTGGTGCAGAACCGCGACTTTGAGTATTCCGGTGCTGACCGCAGAGGATGGGATTCAAAGACCTCATGGAAGGTGGAAGGTGATGCATCGTTTGATATCTCTACAGCAAATCCTATTCATGCAAATAATGCCCACTATGCTGTATTTGAGACAAAATCCCTTGGGGCAAAGCTTGTCAATGAGGGTTGGGACGGTATTGCTGTCAAGGCAAGGGCAAAGTACAATCTGTCGCTTTTTGTAAGAGGTGAAGGTCGTGTTAAGGTGTCATTGGCAGATGGTGACAGGCAACTTGCTTCTGTGATTATTACTGCCACTAACGACTGGAAACAGAAAAAGGCTGTCTTGGTATCTACCGCAGCTGCTGAAAAGGCTTCTTTGGTGATAGAACCATTACAGCAAGGCACACTCGACCTGGACTTTGTCTCTCTCTTCCCACAAGATACATACAAAGGACGTGCCAATGGCTTGCGTAAGGATTTGGCAGAAGTAATAGCCGATCTCAAGCCACGATTTGTCCGCTTCCCTGGAGGATGTGCTTCTCACGGCAATGGTATCAACAACATATACCATTGGCAGGCTACCGTAGGAAATCTGTGGGAGCGTCAGGGGGATTTCAATATATGGAATTATCATCAGACACGTGGATTGGGCTTCTATGAATATTTCCAGTTCTGTGAAGATATTGGAGCCGAGCCAGTACCCGTGCTGTCTGCTGGTGTGCCTTGTCAGAACTCCAGTCGCGGTGGTGCAGAAGGCTATCGTCAGAATGGTCAGCAGGGTGGTATTCCGTTCCTGAAAGACCTTGAGGGAAAACCTTCACCATATAAATATATGGGTAAGGACCTCACGATGGAGAGCTATCTGCAGGAACTCCTCGACCTTATAGAGTGGGCAAATGGTGACGCAAGGAAGTCACCGCTTGCAGCAATGCGTGCAAAGGCAGGGCATTCGAAGCCCTTTAACCTGAAGTATCTTGGAATAGGTAACGAAGACCTTCTTGGTGATATCTTCTTCGACAGATATAATTTTCTCTCGAAGGGAATAAAGGAAAAGCATCCTGAAATTACTGTCATTGGAACGGTAGGACCTTTCTGGGAGGGTTCCGACTACGAATACGGCTGGCGTGCAGCAAAGGAAAACAATACAGAGGTTGTCGATGAGCATTACTATAACAGTCCTGGATGGTATTTCCATCATCGTGATTTCTACGACAACTATGATCGTAATGGCACTAAGGTGTATCTTGGAGAGTGGGCATCAAAAGGCAATAACGTTTCCAATGCCCTTATCGAGGCAGCCTATCTCACACATCTTGAGGAGAATGCCGATGTTGTCGTGATGTCTTCGTATGCACCTCTGCTTGCAAAAGACGGACACTATTCATGGACGCCCGACATGATATTCTTTAATAATACGGAGATAAGGCCGACGGCAAACTACTATGTTCAGCGTGCCTTCGGTCAGAATGGCGGCGATACCTATGTGTATTCTTCCGTAAAAGCCGACTATACTCCTGTTGTTGAGGCAAAAGACAGAAATGGCCGTCCTCTTCCAAAGAGGTCCATCCAGGCCATCGAAAACCGTATCGACAAGTCTGTGGTCATCGATTCCAAGACAGGTGATGTCATCATAAAACTCGTGAGTCTTCTTCCTGAGGAGGCTGTCGTAGATATTGCTCTTGGCAAGTCTTTCTCAAAGGCTAATATGACGGTGTTGAAATCAGGCTACGATGCCATCTCAGGAATGCAGTCTCCTGATGCTGTAAAGGAGTGGGAATCGATGGACAGCCAGAAAATAAAAGCAGACAAAAATCTCTCTGTTAATCTGCCAGCATATTCTATGGCAGTAATACGCTTGGGAAAGTAATTTGGTTAGCTTTAAACAAAAACCATAAAAACCATTTCTTGGACTAGCCAAGCGTGCAGAGCCCGATTACTTCGGGATTGAAGCTCTTTCAGAGCCTTTGTGCTAAGTGTTATGTACTTGTCTTTAAAAGCGAGCTTTTACGCCAATTCCACACCACTTCTCACATCCACTATCGTGGTTTCAATCCCTTGAAAGCAAAAACACCGCTTCGCTAAAAAACAATAACTTATTCCGTTACATTGTTCACAAAACAGGAAAATGGTAAGGTTAACGTTAACGTTAAGGTTGAACAAAAATGTTTTTAAGGTTTTTGCCTGGCAAGGGCATAACCTGACGAAGGAAGGTGTAGGAATTTAAGTAAAAGGGACATAGAAGTTTACTTATAATGGCACTTTTGCTTGAAGTCCTACAAAAGTCTGAAAAGACTTATGCCATTGACAGGGGTTTTTGTGGTTTTTGTTTTAAAGCCCTGCGCGAAAGCTAAACACAGAATTTTGCGAAAGAACCATAATATATCCGCAAAAGGTTAAAAAATGCTAAAAATAAAGTTCTGTAACAGCTTGAATTTCTCTATGTCAGCATTTTTTTATAATTTTGCGCCCGATTTAGTCTGTTATGGGCTTGAGTAAGTGCTTCTCGTGAGGAGATGCCGCCCAGCAGAGAAACTTGAAATTTCATTTAAAAGCAATGTACGCAATTGTAGAAATTCAGGGCCAGCAGTTCAAGGCCGAGGAAGGTAAGAAGCTCTTCGTGCATCACATGAAGGATGCCAAGGAAGGCCAGGCTGTTGAGTTTGACAAGGTGTTACTCGTTGACAACAACGGCACCGTAACAGTAGGCGCACCAACTGTAAGTGGTGCAAAGGTAGTTTGTGAAGTGGTGAACCCACTCGTAAAGGGCGACAAGGTCATCGTATTCAAGATGAAGCGTCGTAAGGACGAGCGTAAGCGCAATGGTTTCCGTGCACAGTTCACTGAAGTAGTAATCAAGTCTGTAAAGGCTTAAAATCAAGGAGGACGTAGAAATGGCTCATAAGAAAGGTGTAGGTAGTTCTAAGAACGGACGCGAATCAGCGTCACAACGTCTTGGTATCAAGATCTTCGGTGGTCAGACAGTTACAGCAGGCAACATCATCGTTCGTCAGCGTGGTAACAAGCACTTCCCTGGTTCAGGTGTAGCACAGGGTAAGGATGATACACTGTATGCGCTCATCGACGGAACAGTAAACTTCCACAAAGGAAAGTTCTCAAAGAGCGTCGTATCTGTAATACCATTTGCAGAAGCATAAGACAACTGCGACAAATTATTCCAAACAACATAGAGGGACGCTCGCTGAGTGCTCCCTCTTTTTCATTGAACATTATTTCCCCCTCCCCTTGGGGAGGCTGGGTGGGGGTCTCCTTTCCCCCTCCCCTTGGGAGGGTCGGGGTGGGGTCCGACCTTTAACCGTTAACCTTTAAACTTTATAATGATCGAACTCGACGTACATACACATACCGTAATGTCTGGCCACGCCTACAGCAGCTTGACCGAAATGGTCAACGAAGCCCGACAGAAAGGCCTGAAGGTCTATGGCATTACAGAACATGCCCCCAATATTCCCGGTACGTGCAAACCTATATATTTCTGGAATTATCATGTAGTACCGAGACAATATGGCGATATGCGCCTGCTGCTTGGAGCAGAGTTGAATATCATGGATACAAAAGGTACTCTTGATGAAGATGATGACTACTTTGCACGCCTCGATATACGCATAGCGGGCATACATAGGCTTTGCTGGAAAAAAGGTACAAAAGAAGAGAATACAGAAGGCCTTGTTAATGCCATCCGAAACCCCTGGACAGATATCATCTCACATCCGGGCGACGGTACGGCAGATGTGTTTTTCGAGCCTGTGGTACTTGCATCAAAAGAGACAGGCACGCTGCTCGAGATAAACAATTCGAGCATGAATCCCAACCGCAACAAATGGCGTAAGGCAACGCCGAACAACCTTGAAATCCTGAGACTGTGCAAGAAGTACGAAGTCCCCGTCATCCTTGGCAGCGATGCCCATATACACTATGACATAGCCAACTACAAATATCTCTATCCCCTGCTTCAGGAAGCAGACTTCCCAGAGGAATTGATAATGAACACCAATGCAGAGAAATTCCTGCAATGGTTGGATAAACATCATGTGTAGAGGAAAAAAATTACTGATTTTCTTTGCAGAATAAAAATTTCTTCTTAATTTTGCATCCGAGAACAAATAAAGTAAAACGATTATGACAGGTAATGCAACACTTCAAGGCGTTTACGTGAATGTACCAGTTGCTGACTGGTCACTTTTCAAGGAGTTAGTTCGCAAGTTTGGTTGGCAGGCTGAGACTCGCGATGAATTGCTCGACCGTTTTGTCGGTAGTCGTCCAACTGAGCCAAAACTCAGCGATGAAGAAATTATGGACGAAGTTAAAGCCGTAAGATATGCCAAATAAGCTATGAAGGTTATCATAGATACTAACCTCTGGATATCGTTTCTGTTAGGACATCAGACTCATATTGTTCGTCGTATGTTGACTGATTTGCGCTTTGATGTTTATGTTTGTGACCGTCTCTTAAATGAAATCTGTGATGTCGCAAGACGCGATAAGATTCGTAAAAAAGTAAGTCAGTCTGATGTAAAAGATTTATTGGCTATTATTCGTGCCTTCTGTCGGTTTGTTGAAATTGATACTAAAGCAAACCCTTCCTCAATCCGTGACCCGAAGGACCTTTATCTTCTTTCACTAGCTGAGACAATAGGAGCAGACTATATTGTTAGTGGAGATGCAGATCTTATTGACCTTGGCCAACACCAACGGACAAAGATGATAAAGTTTGTAGATTTCAAGACGATGATGTTATATTGATTCGGCTTCGTCCGTTTTTTTGCTTTCATAACCGCAAAAAAACTTATTTTTTGAATACAAAAACTCTCAACTCTACACGCTAAAACTGCCTCTCGCTCGGCTTGTCCGCTTGGGCGATGGAGTAGCAACGAATGTATTCCCAGCGTGGGAACGTTTTGTTCCCACACTGGGTAATCGTATCTTTAGCACGCTTGCACCAAGCGAAGCGACTGCAAGAAACAATTATTCCCACGGTGGGAAATCGTGTCTTTAGCATGCTTTCATTAAGGGCTTGCCCGACTGAAAGAATAATTATAGGTTTTAGGTTTTTTCGACAAGCGAAGCGACTAAAAGAATGTTTAATGTAATACCTTCCTGAGCGAAGCGAATTTAATGTTTAATGCTTAATTTTTAATAAGGGCTGGTTATTGAAAATTAAACGCCATTTATCGAAAACATCTCCCCCTCTCCCTCAAAGTGCTCGGAAAGCCCATAAATACTAAGACCATAAGGAGGGAAGGGGCAAAAGCACCTCTCCCTCAGCTTGAGCCCAGTGTTCATGGGCCTTGCAGCCATACAGAGGGAGAGTGGGAGGGGTTAATCGCAAAAAACTTGTTTTTTGAAAAATATTACCTTTTTCTTTGTTAGTTTGAAAAATAGTTGTAATTTTGCAAAACAAGATGTGCCAGGGGACTGTCCCTTGTCATATCTGAACTTGCTCAGCATAAAATAAAAACCGGAAAGATGACAACATCCTTCCGGTATTTTTGTGTACAATAACCGATAACCGTTATAACCGATAACGCTCAACTAAAAAGTTTTCGTTTTGGTTTTCGTACGAAGTCCTTCGTTAACCGTTAATCGGTCCATATCCCATGCAACTTGTTGTTGTTACTGCTGTCAATGCAGCTGTCAGTGCGGCTACTATCATCTTCGCCAACACCTGCCAGAAATTCTTTTTATCCATAATCGTTTTATTTTTAATTTCTAATTTAACAAAAACCAAGAAAACCCTTTTCGATGTTTGTATGTTCCGTTGGAACTTTGTGTTAAGTGCTATGTCTTTGTCTTTAAAAGTAAACTTTTACGCCTAAGTCACATCCCTTACCACATAACTACCGTTATTACAACCC
>JAFVGI010000047.1 GCA_017475005.1 Prevotella sp.
CTCCTGGCTTCAGCAGATGCCTGTGCTGGTTCACCATACCGAGGCGAAACACACCATCCATCGTGATTATGAATTTAGGTAGTAGCATATTTCTAATCTGTCACCACTTCCTTGAAATGTTCTTGTCCCCACTTAACGAGGGCCTCTATAGCCGGCATTAGTGACCTGCCCGTTTCAGTCAGCGAATACTCCACACGAGGAGGTACCTCAGGATAAACCTCACGATGAACGAGATGGCTCTGCTCCAGATTCTTCAAGGTCTGTGAGAGCATCTTCTGGGAGCAATCTGTCATCAAACGACGGATCTCATTAAAACGCAACACACCTGTCTCGCTGGTGTGAAGCATATAGAGTACCAACATAGACCATTTGTCACCAAAACGACTTACAACTTGCCTGATAGGACAATTAAAATACTGTGCCTGTATGTCTGCCATTTTTTTAAGTTGAAAGTTGAAAGTTGAGAGTTGAGAGTTGACAGTTATCGTTAACGTTATCGTTGCAAAGGTAACAAAAAGTTACCAAGTAGCGACATTATACTATGTTAATCTAAGTTAAAGGCATTTTTATTGAAGCCCGACGTTTTCACAATTCCTACTTTTTGGTAACTATGTCACCTAAAAGTGCCTTCTTGCGGGAATGATCTTTTCGCCGTACCTTTGCGGCGTAATTCAGAAATCACACCGCGAAGATGCTCACGCTCGGCATAACTGAAGCAAGCTTCATTCTGCCATTGATGGTCATCGACTTCTGTCACGACTCGACATAGTTCAAGTAAACTTGACTCTGTGCTCGCTGCTCCATCAGTTCGCTTAATCGCATCATTGCACCGAATATTAACATTATAAACTTATAAGAATTATGAAAAAGATTGAGACAATTAAAGAAGGTAAGAACTTCAAAGCAGTTAGTGTAGGCAAAGTAAATGAAATCATTGAGCATGAGTTGCCAATGGGACCTGACTTTATTATAAAAGGTAAAGTATTCGCAGGTCAGGCAGTTGGTGCTACAGGTAGTGAGTTCTCATTCCAGACGCTTGTTCCCGGTCAGGACAGCGGTTTCCTGCACACCCACAAGACCCACGAGGAGTTGTATATCATCCTGAAGGGTGAAGGCCTGTATCAGGTGGATGGCGAGATATTCCCTGTCAGCGAGGGCACCATCATCCGTGTTTCTCCTGACGGTAAGCGTGCGCTGAAGAACAATGGCAGCGAGAACCTGACAATGCTCTGCATCCAGTACAAGGCCAACGCCTTCACAGAGGCTGACAGTCCTATGACAGACGGTGTCATCCTGCAGGACGAACTGAAATGGTAAGCGAGATGTTTGACAAAGCCATTCAGTTTCTGAAAGACCATAAGGAAGTCGCCTTCGCCACCAGCGAGGGCGACTGTCCTAAGTTACGTATCTTCCAAATCATGAAGCAGGAAGGGCATGTGCTCTACTTTGCCACTTCTGAAGAGAAGGCTGTCTATAAGGAGTTACGCCAGAATCCCAATGTCGAGATACTGGCGTATGCTGATAATATTTCCGTCAGATGCTCTGGAATGGTGAACTTCAACGTGGAGGACGATGTGAAGCGATGGATTTTTGACAATAATCCCGTGCTGCCTCGCCTCTATACGAGCTATGACAAGTTAGAATATTTCTGTCTTCCCATAGCTGAGATAGACTATTATGACCTATCGCCTACCCCACCTGTTTTCCAGCATTACGACCTAATCACAGGCGCAACAGGCAACTTCTGCAACGACTTCTATCTCAACCAATGCGCCTTTCGGTAGCGTCTTGACAGCTACGGCAGAACGGGCAGGATAAGGTTCAGAGAAAAACTCGGCATTGATGGAGGCATGACACGTCAGATGATTTATCATGGCGACAATGGTTGGACACTAAGTCGTTTGTAATAGTTCAAAGGGAGGACTGCTTTTAGAATATGCAGAACGTGCAGAAAAGAACTGAGGCAAGTACCTGTTTGCCAAGTACTTGCCTCGTATCTCACTAATTTTCAGCATCTTTCGATTATTCCTCTACAGCTGCCTGTGCGGCAGCGAGGCGTGCGATTGGCACACGGAATGGAGAACATGATGCGTAGTTCATGCCTATTTTAGCGCAGAACTTAACAGATGATGGTTCACCTCCGTGCTCACCGCAGATACCTGTACGCATACCTGGACGAACGGCACGACCCTTCTCAACTGCCATCTTAATCAGCTGACCAACACCGTTCTGGTCGAGAACCTGGAATGGGTCAACCTTCAGAATCTTCTTATCGAGATAAGCTGGCAGGAAGCTTGCGATATCGTCACGAGAGTAACCGAATGTCATCTGTGTCAGGTCGTTAGTACCGAATGAGAAGTACTCAGCCTCTGTAGCGATACGATCAGCTGTCAGGGCAGCACGTGGAATCTCAATCATAGTACCGATTTCAAATGGAATTTCAATACCCTCCTCAGCGAAGACTTCCTGTGCAGTCTTCTGGATGATAGCCTTCTGCTGCTTCAGCTCGTAGAGGATACCAATCAGTGGAACCATGATTTCAGGATGTGGGTCATAGCCTTCCTTCTTCAGCTGACAAGCAGCACCGAGGATGGCACGTGTCTGCATAGCAGTAATTTCTGGGAATGTGATACCCAGACGGCAACCACGATGTCCGAGCATTGGGTTGTTCTCTGCGAGGCTGTTCACACGCTTCTGGATTTCCTCAACAGATACGCCCATCTCCTTAGCCATTGTCTGCTGACCAGCGAGATCGTGTGGTACGAACTCATGAAGTGGTGGATCGAGCAGACGGATGTTTACGTGCAAACCGTCCATAGCCTTCAGGATTCCGTAGAAGTCAGCCTTCTGATAAGGCAGAAGCTTTGCGAGAGCCTTCTCACGACCTGCTGTATCGCTTGCAAGAATCATCTCACGCATAGCAACAATCTTCTGATCCTCGAAGAACATGTGCTCTGTACGTGTCAGACCGATACCCTTAGCACCGAATGCACGAGCTACCTCAGCATCCTTTGGAGTATCTGCATTGGTACGAATCTCCATCTTGGTGTACTTGTCGCAGAGGTCCATAAGAGCCTTGAAGTCACCACTCAGCTCAGCAGCCTTTGTAGCAATTTCGCCGGCATATACCTGACCTGTAGAACCATTCAGAGAGATGTAGTCGCCCTCCTTATATGTAACGCCTTCGATTTCAACAGTCTTGCTCTTGTAGTCAACGTTGATGGCACCGGCACCAGATACGCAGCACTTACCCATACCACGAGCCACAACGGCAGCGTGAGATGTCATACCGCCACGAGCTGTCAGGATACCTTCAGCACTTGCCATACCAGCGAGGTCTTCAGGAGATGTCTCGATACGTACCATGATAACCTTGTGACCGTTAGCAGCCCATTCCTGTGCATCATCAGCATGGAACACAATCTGTCCGCATGCAGCACCTGGAGATGCTGGCAGACCCTGTGTGATAACCTTTGCCTTTGCAAGAGCGTCCTTGTCAAATACTGGGTGCAACAGTTCGTCGAGCTTCTGTGGCTCACAACGCATAATAGCAGTCTTCTCATCGATGAGGCCTTCCTTAACGAGGTCCATTGCAATCTTAACCATTGCAGTACCTGTACGCTTACCGTTACGTGTCTGGAGGAACCACAACTTGCCCTCCTGAACGGTGAACTCCATATCCTGCATATCGTGATAGTGCTTCTCCAACTTGTCCTGAAGAGCATCCAGTTCCTTATAGAGCTCTGGCATAGCCTCTTCCATAGAAGGATACTTAGCTACGCGCTCCTCCTCAGAGATGCCTGCACGCTTAGCCCAACGCTGTGAGCCAACCTTTGTAATCTGCTGTGGTGTACGGATACCTGCAACAACATCCTCACCCTGAGCATTGATAAGATACTCACCATTGAAGATGTTCTCACCGTTACCTGCGTCGCGAGAGAAGCAAACACCTGTAGCTGATGTGTCGCCCATGTTACCGAATACCATTGCCATAACAGAAACGGCTGTACCCCACTCGTCAGGAATTCCTTCCATCTTACGATAGAGGATAGCACGCTCGTTCATCCATGAACGGAACACAGCGCAGATAGCACCCCACAGCTGTGTGATTGGGTCCTCTGGGAAGTCAGAACCGGTCTGTTCCTTGATAGCCTTCTTAAAGAGAGCAACAAGCTTCTTCAGAGACTCTACGCTAAGGTCCTTATCAAGTTCTACGCCCTGCTCCTTCTTAACCTCTTCGATAATTTTCTCGAATGGGTCGATATCTTCTTTGTTCACTGGCTTCATGCCGAGAACCACGTCACCGTACATCTGTACGAAACGACGATATGAGTCATAAACGAAGTGAGGGTTATTTGTCTTCTTACACATGCCCTCTGCAACAACGTCATTCAGACCGAGGTTGAGGATAGTATCCATCATACCAGGCATTGATGCACGAGCACCAGAACGTACGCTGACAAGCAGTGGATTTGCAGGATCTCCGAATTTGCAGTTCATCAATGTCTCAACATGCTTTACAGCTGCCATAACATCGTCGTTGAGCAATTCTACTATTTTGTCCTGACCAACTTCATAATACTCGTTACAAGTATCAGTTGTGATAGTGAAACCTGGAGGCACTGGCACACCGATGAGGTTCATCTCTGCCAAGTTAGCTCCCTTACCACCAAGTGCTTCGCGCATCTGCGCATTACCCTCTGCCTGTCCGTTGCCGAAGGTATAAACTCTTTTTTGTGACATAAATTGGTGTTGTTTAGATTTAATTAAACAATTATTGATAACTATAATTTTTGTCGATTTCGTGATGTTTTACCACCATTGTTGCAAAGGTAATAAAAATATCTCGAATAAGAACATCCTCTGCATCGTTTCAGAAAATTATTAAGTTTTTTTTGCATTTTTCCCTCTTCATATTCTTCACACCGATTCTTTTTTGTACCTTTGCACGCTGAAAATGTTATTGAGCGAACTATCGTCTCTTTATGCCAAAGGAGCTTCTGGCAAAGCTTTGGCATCACTACTGAAGAAGAACAATATACGCAGGGCGGCAATAAGCGGTCTTACGCAGAGTTCTATTGCCCTGCATTTTACCAGACAGCAGAACAATATTCTCTTTATCATGAGAGATGCCGATGAAGCCGGTTATCTGTACCAGGACCTAGAGAATATGCACGACGATAATGTCATCTTCTTCCCCTCGTCATATAAGCGTGCAGTAAAGTTCGGCCAGCGTGATGCTTCTTCCTCCATACTGAGAACAGAAGTCCTGACACGTTTGACAGAAGAGGCAAAAGCCCCTCTGAAGATTATCACCTACCCTGCAGCATTGTCAGAACTTGTTATAAGCCAGCAGGACCTCGACAGCCGTCATATCACCCTTCGGAAGGGACAGGAGATACCGCCGACAGACCTTGAGAAACAACTGCAGCAGCTGGGCTTTCAGATGCAGGATTATGTCTATGAACCTGGTCAGTATGCCGTCAGAGGCAGCATCATCGACATCTATTCCTACAGCAATGACGACCCTTTTCGCATAGACTTCTTCGATAATGAGATTGACACCCTGCGCACCTTCAACGTTGAGAGTCAGCTGTCCATTGAGCAGCTGGAGAAGATTGACATAGTGCCTGAGATTTCCCGTTCGCAGTCGCCAAAGATTCCTTTCCTCAAGCTGCTCCCCGACGACACCGTCATCGTCACCCACGACATGGGGTATGTGACAGACGCCATTGACTACATCTATAAGGACGGCTTCTCCAAGCAGGCTCTGTCTGACAGGCTTACGGCCGCTCCGGAAGCCGACAAGGCAGAGATTATGCGTGAGCTGACAGCAGAGCTGAACCTCATCCGCGCAACCGAGTTCGAGAAGAATGCCAGGGATTTCCGATGGATAGAACTGTCCTCAAAGACAGAAGAGTCAGCAAACATCTCTTTCTCATGCCAGCCACAGCCGTTGTTTCACAAGAATTTCGAGTTGTTGGCAGAAACCATAAACGAATACCAGTTAAAAGGCTACAAGGCCTACATACTGTCTGACAGCGACAAGCAGCAGGAGCGTCTCTCGGAGATACTCAAAAACTCTATTGTCGCAGCCACACCACCTACCCCCGTCAAGGGAACCATTCATGAGGGATATGTCGATGACAACATGAAGATGGTCCTCCTTACTGACCACCAGATATTTGAGCGCTTCCATAAATACCAGCTTCAGGGCCAGAGTGCCAAGAGAGGAAAGATGGCTCTCACCATGAAGGAGTTACAGGAGATGGAGCCTGGTGACTTCATAGTGCATGTAGATTTTGGTATCGGAAAGTTTGCAGGACTTGTGCGTGTTCCTACCACCACCCGAAATGCCGACGGCACCATCGAGCAGGGATATCAGGAGGTCATCCGCATCATCTACCAGAAGAATGACAAGGTCGATGTCTCCATCCATTCCCTTTATAAGATAAGTAAGTACAGACGTTCCGATACTGGCGAGCCGCCACGTCTCAGCGCCCTCGGCACAGGAGCCTGGGAACGTATCAAGGAACGTGCAAAGACGCGCATAAAAGATATTGCGCGAGACCTCATAAAGCTCTATGCAAAACGTCGCCACGAGAAGGGATTTGCATTCTCTGCCGACACTTATCTGCAACACGAATTAGAGGGTTCTTTCCTCTATGAAGACACCCCCGACCAGATGAAGGCAACACAGGAGGTGAAGCAGGATATGGAGAAGGCGCGTCCTATGGACAGGCTTATCTGTGGCGATGTAGGATTTGGCAAGACAGAAGTAGCCATCCGTGCCTCCTTTAAGGCTGCCAGCGACGGCAAGCAGGTGGCCGTATTAGTGCCTACGACAGTACTTGCCTTGCAGCATTTCAAGACCTTCTCCAAGAGGTTGCAGAATATGCCCGTAACGGTGGATTACCTCTCCAGAGCGCGCACCCCAAAACAGACGAAGGAACTGCTTGAAAAACTCGAGAGTGGTGAGATAGACATCCTCATAGGCACACATCGCATGCTGACCAAGAATGTGAAATGGAAAGACCTCGGCCTGCTCATCATCGACGAGGAACAGAAGTTTGGAGTTTCGACAAAGGAGAAGTTGCGTCAGCTGAAGAGTAATGTCGATACTCTCACTATGTCAGCAACCCCCATTCCCAGAACCCTGCAGTTCTCTCTTATGGGAGCCCGCGATATGAGTATCATGCGTACTCCCCCACCCAATCGTCAGCCTATCGACACCCAAGTGGCCACATTCTCTGCCGAACTCGTCACAGATGCCATCAATTTCGAGATGTCCCGTGACGGGCAGGTATATTTCGTATGCAACCGCATCGCTACTCTCGACAAGATGCGTGAGATAATACAGCGCCATATTCCCGACTGCCGTATTGCCGTCGGTCACGGACAGATGAAGCCTGACGAACTGGAGAAAATCATAGTAGGCTTCATAAACTACGAATATGACGTACTCCTCTCCACCACCATCGTGGAGAATGGCATCGACATCCCGAATGCCAATACCATCATCATCAACGACGCCAATCACTTTGGCCTCAGCGACCTCCACCAGATGCGTGGTCGTGTGGGACGCAGCAACAGGAAGGCCTTCTGTTATCTCCTCGCACCTCCTCTGGCATATCTCCCGACAGAGAGCCGCAGACGCCTGGAGGCTCTTGAGACCTTTGCCGACCTGGGCAGTGGTTTCTCTTTGGCGATGCAGGATTTGGACATTCGTGGAGCAGGAAATCTGCTTGGTGCAGAGCAGTCGGGCTTTATGGAGGATTTAGGTTATGAGACATATCAGAAGATACTCTCCCAAGCCGTCAACGAACTGAAGAACGACGAGTTCCAGGACCTTTATAAGGAACAGCTTGAAGAAGGTGAGAATCTGTCTGGTGAGGACTTTGTTGACGACTGCACCATAGAGAGTGATTTGCAGATGTATTTCCCCGACTATTATGTCCCAGGAAGCAGTGAAAGAATGATATTATATCGGGAGTTGGACAACATTGAAACCGACAGCGACCTTGAGGCCTACCGCAAACGTATGGAAGACCGTTTCGGCCCTATGCCGCCTGAGGGAGAAGAGCTGTTGATGGTGGTAATGTTACGACGTTTAGGAAGGAAGCTTGGATGCGAGAAACTCATCCTTAAGCAGCACCTCATGCAGATGCAGTTTGTCAGCAACGAGCAGAGTGTCTTCTACCAAAGCCGTTTCTTTGATGCCATATTGAACTATGTCGGCAGACATCCGCAGCAATGCGACTTCAAAAAAATCGGCAGCAACAACCGCCTCGTAATACGCTGCATTCCGAATGTCACCGAAGCCGTTAAACTGCTCAAGAAGATAATGCCGCAGTAACCAAAGTCTATTTTTGCAAAAAAGTACGGAAAGATTTCGCTAACCGTTAAACGATATTCTCCGCAAAAGTTACAAATTTATTTTTAAACTACCAAATGGGGTTGAAACACCAATAAGCGTGACTGCGTGACTGCGTGACTGCGTGACATTTGGTGTTTCAACAAAGTGACCTGAAGTAGTCTATTAATTTTTATA
>JAFVGI010000048.1 GCA_017475005.1 Prevotella sp.
CACCGTCCGCTATTGTGCTCAGGAGCTGTTCCTTTCGCCTAACTACTTCGGCGACCTTATCCGTCAGGCTACAGGCGAGACAGCCACAGCCATCATCCGCAACTTCGTGATGCAACGAGCCACCGCCTATCTGCACGACGGAAAAACCATCTCAGAAACTTCTGAACTCCTCGGCTTTGAATATCCGCAACATTTTACTCGTGTATTCAAAAAACACTTCGGTCTCACTCCCAGCGAGTTTCTACGAAAATGAGAAACGAGGTATCTCTCTTCGGACATAATGGAGTTTGTCGAATTTTATCCAGTTAATAAAATATTTACTGCCGAAATGACTTTCATAGTTGTTTTGCGAAAATTTAGAAAAACTCCGTCGATTTGCAGAAAACTTACATTTAGGCGAGTTCTCTTTCTATACCACAGAAGTTAACTCAAAATGAAATGTTTTTCATGAAAACGTTTTTCAGTCAAAAGGAAAGTGGAATGAGAAGGGAAGAGTATAAATTGGTTCATCTTCAGTAAAAAGAAAAATGTGAATTTTGGGAAACATCAAGCCGTTTCATTCGGCAAAGTTTAGGTTTACGTTTACTCATGTATAGATGCATGCATCTCTAAACTTTAAAGATTAAACCTTCAATCTCCTGATTTGGGTTTACAATACCTTATTATCATATAAGAACATCTAAACTTAAACCTAAACCTCCGGCATTGAAATTCATCCATTTTTCTTTTAATCGAAACAAGAAATTGGTAACTGGAAGTGGTTTTTGCCTTAATTTATATTAAAAACAGACGTATTCTTATGAGAAATGGTTGAGAAGTCGCAAAAAAGCATTAACTTTGTGGACATAATTTGCGAAATGTGTTTTAGCGGCATGTGATGCAACAGTTGAAGAATAAAAGCATACAAAATCTGAAATCTTAGAGGCATTCTCCCGCCTCCTCGACATACAGGATGAGTTGCGAGAGAAATGCCCATGGGATAATAAACAGACAAACGAATCGCTTCGACCTCATACTATTGAGGAAGTATATGAGCTCTGTGACGCCATCCTCTCTGATGATCCAAAGGAGATACAGAAAGAGATGGGTGATGTCATGGAGCATCTTGTTTTCTATGCCATGATAGGCAGGGAAAAGGGACTTTTCGATATGGGGGATGTGTTGGAGAAAGAAGCTGACAAACTGGTATTCAGACATCCGCATATCTATGGCGACAAGACTGCTGAAAACCCAGATGAGGTAAGCAAGATATGGGAGCAGGTGAAGCAGAAGGAGAAGGATGGTAACAAGACTGTCCTGTCTGGTGTTCCGAAGTCGCTGCCATCTTTGATAAAGGCTTACCGCATTCAAGACAAAGCACGTAATGTGGGCTTTGACTGGGAAGAGAGAGGAAATGTATGGGAGAAGGTATATGAGGAGATAGGAGAGCTGAAAGAAGAATTTGAGAAAGGAAACAAAGAAGCAGCAGAGAAGGAATTGGGCGACTTGCTCTTTGCCATCGTGAATGCTGCACGATTATATCATATGAACCCTGATACGGCTTTGGAACACACGAACCGTAAGTTTATCACTCGATTCGAGTATATAGAGAAAAAAGCTCAGGAGATGGGGCGTAATATTAAGGACTTAACTCTTGGAGAGATGGAAAAACTTTGGCAAGAAGCAAAAGGTGTGTTGCTGTGTATTATGACTATCCTTTTTGTCGCAGCATGTACTAATACAACGAGACCTAACATGGATATCGAGGATGAAATGGTTGGGGCTCCTGACAGTGCGATATATGGTACTGTGGGCGATGCTACCAGTATGCATGTGTTGACGATTGTTACAGACAATGGTCGCGAGATGGCAGTAGCAATGAATCAGGATACTATCCTTTCTAATATTCAGGGCGGTCTGTATGCTGGCGACAATATCTGTGTGACGACAATGCCTGACCCTTCTGATCCGAAGAGGGGAATGAAGATGGTTGCAAAGGCTGTGAACCTAACATCATTGCTGGGTCATTGGATTTCGCTGGACCGTAACTTCACTATAAAGGAGAACGGCATAATAGAGGCCAAAAACAATATTGAGTCAAAGCCTTATACCTCATGGCAGATGAGAAACTGTCAACTGATTCTCAATGCCGATACTTTTGATATCATAGCCCTGACTCCTGATTCCTTGGTGCTCGAAGGAAGCGATGGAGTGTATGGATATAAACGTAAGAAATAACGTTTAACGGTTAACGTTTATCGGTTATAGAGAGGGGAAAAGATTAAGGGCTGGCATTAAAAAAATGTCAGCCCTTAAAGAAAAATTGACTGTCTCACGACAATCAACCTTCATTAACCTTAATAATCTAATACCATGAAAAACACGATGCAAAGGTATGGATTATTTTTTATATCTACAAATTTTTTGTACTCGTACTAGAAAACTTTTATATTTTTTAACAAAACAGGGTCTTCTTTTTTGTCTGATGGTGCAAATGGCTCTCTTAATGTAACTTGCGTCAATAATGGAGAGACGGAAGTGATTGTTGCTTCTGCAAAACGGAAGGCTCCGTCAGAGAAATCACGGACGTTTTCAAGTTGCCAGATGAGTCTTCCGGATGTGGCATCACTATTTATTATATTATATAGGTATGCGCGCGTATCTGGTTCTGGAAGGGGTAGGGTAATCAGCAATACTACCTTGCTGTCAGCAACCTTCGCAAGTTCGTATTTCGCATTATTAATATTGAAGAGCACAAGGCTGTCACTATTCTGTGTCACTTCTGTGACAACACCAGCGTTCTTCGCTATTATGGTGTCAGGGATGCTCTCATATATCTCCGTAAGAGTCTGGGACATTGCTGGCAATGTGAAAAGGCTGCAGTATAATATCGTTGTAAGAAAAAGTCTTTTCATAGTGGTGCTATTTCTTTTTGTTCTTCTTATTATTCTGTTTCATGAGGCTGTAGGCAGAATATAGTCCTAACTCTCCAGCCTTCGACAAGTCGGCCTGAGACTTTTCTATCTCATCGGTATGCAGATATGCAAGACCTCTGTTATAATAAGCTTGTGAGAAATAAGGGTCTATCTTGATAGCCTTTGTGAGATTCTCTATCGCTTCAGCATATACGCTGTCACGTGCCTGGTGAGTACCCAGGTTGTAATAATCCTGTGCCGTCTTTGGCTCTTTGACCTCTGTGTATTCCGTCTTCTCTACCAGACTGTCACGCTGCATCACGATATATGGCTGGTAATGCTCCGTAATCTGTCTGTTCTGTATTTTTCCGCGATATTCGCTCTTGTATTCCGGCTCTTGTGAGGCATCGTCCTCGACAACTATCTGGTCATACTTCTCAAGGTCTATATCAGACAGTTTTCGCATTTGCTGCAACTTTGCTGACGACCATCTGTTCTGTACTCCGAGGTGTTTGTCCATCTGGGCCTTCAAGATGCGGTATTCGTCCTTCTCGGCATTTGCTGTCTGGCCTAAACGGCGATAACACTCTGCACGGAATTTCAGACCTGTCCAGAAGTTGGGGAATTTCTTTATTACGATAGAATAGTCACGAATAGCACTTTTCAGGTCTCCTGTTCTGTCTTCCAGTATAGCTCTGTTGAATAGTGCCATAATGTTGCCAGGCTCCAGGCTGAGGACATAGTTGAAGTCCTCGATGGCTCTGTTGTCATCACCCACCTGTTGTCTCAGCAAACCTCTATTATAGTGGGCAAGGAAGTTGTTGGGGTCTAATTCCAATGCCGTATCATAGTCGCTCATAGCTCCACGCAGATTGTTGTTCCTCAATCTTACATGAGCTCTGTTGACGTAACATCTTACGTCCTTGGGTGTGTAGTGCAGAGCTTTGGTATAGTATTCGTCTGCTTCCTTCCACATGCTTTTTGTAAAGGCAAACATCGCCTTTACTCTCCATGCGCTGGCGTTGTGCCCATCAATCTCCAAACCTTTGTCAATCCATTTCTCGGCCTCTATGGTGTCACCCTTATTCATAAGAGCCTCTGCCCTCATGAGGTATGCGCTGGAATTCTTCTGCCATTTCTGTATAAGGGTGTCCAGTTGCAGCAGACAGGCATCATAGTCTTTGTTTTCCAGATAGCATGCAGCACGATTGTACCAGTAATTCTGATTGGCTGGCTCCTGAGAGATGGCTTTGGAATAATCGGCTATAGCGTCAGTAAAATTATCCTGTTTGATGCGAGTGATACCACGAAGGTCATAGAGCTCGGTGACATACGGATTCAGTCTCAATGCTTCAGTAGCATCGCTCTCTGCTCCCTGCCAGTCATCGAGGTAGTATTTCGCGATGGCACGCAACTGCCAGGGTTCCCACAGGTAGGGCTTGGCTGCTATAGCCTGATTGAAATATTGTATGGAGAGGACATAATCCTCATAGTGTAATGCTATGCGTCCGCTGAGAATCAACTTGTCAACGTTATATTGCCCATATACGGATGATATGGGGAATATGCAAAATATGACATACAGTAAACGCTTAAGCATCTTTTTCTTATTTGGCTACCTTAACCTTGTAGCCAGTTCTGAAACGTCCCTGCAGCAATGCCTTCAGCTTTGATTTTATCAGCTGCTTCCTCAGTGGTGAGATGCGATCGATGAACATCTTTCCGTCAAGGTGGTCAAATTCGTGTTGCATGACGCGTGCGAGGTATCCATCCACCCATTCGTCGTGCTTCTCAAAATTCTCATCCTGATATGTCACATGTATTTTGGTGGGACGAACCACATTCTCGTGTATTGCAGGTAACGACAGACATCCTTCTGAAGAACTCTCAGTCTTCGTATCGTCATAATCTACGATATGTGCATTGATGAATACTTTCTTGAATCCAGTATATTCCGGAAAGTCTTCCTTCAGTGGGTCAAGGTCTATTACCACCAATCGTATCGGCAGTCCTATCTGTGGAGCAGCAAGTCCGATGCCCTCGCTCTCTGCAAGGGTTTCCCACATGTTGACAATAAGGTTTTTGAGGTCGGGGTAGGTAGCGTCAATGTCTTGAGCAATCTTTCTCAAGACGGGCTGACCATATGTATAGATGGGTAATATCATCTGTGGCTTAAGTAATCTTGTAATATTATTGTTGCAGAAACTTTGTCAACGAGGGCCTTGTCCTGTCTTGCTTTTTTGTGCAGTCCTGCATCAAGCATTGTCTTGTGTGCCAGTACTGAAGTGAAACGCTCGTCATATCCCTCAATGGGTATCTCCGGATGAGCATTCCTCCATCTGTTTTTGAAGGACTTTACTCGTGCCATATTCTCTGAAGGCATTCCGTTGGATTGTCTGGGCTCTCCAATGATAATGCGTTCTACAGACTCTCGTTGGATATAGTTTTCGAGATATTCGAAAAGTGTATGGGTATCTACAGTATCAAGCGCACCGGGCACTATCTGTAATTCATCTGTTACAGCAAGCCCGGTGCGCTTCTTTCCGTAGTCTATAGCAAGTATCCTAGGCATTTACTTCATCAGAAGCCATGCGTCTGGATATGTAGCCTTCAGTGATTCCTTTGTGCTGACAGCGCTGCTTCTGTCGTCGTGTGTAGTAGCGATGACACGATACATATTACGATCGCTGTTGTATGCTATCTGTGCATCATAACCTGCATTTCTCAGAGTGTTCTGCAGACCGTCAGCATTTGCACGTACACCGAAAGAGCCTACAACAACAGAGTATGCCTTCAAACCAGAACCGCTTACAACGTTAACATTCTCTCTGCGTACAGGAGTGTTGTCCATAACAGTTGTTGTCTGCTGAACAGGCTGCTGTACCATTGGGGTAACAGGTGCCTGTGGCTGTACTGGTGCCTGATATTCCTGCTGTGGCTGCTGTACTGGCTGTGCGTACTGCTGCTGCTCCTGTGCCTTAGCCTTCTCGTATGCCTTACGATAAGCACTTTCTTTTGAAGAACTACAAGCTGTGAATGCAATTGCTGTGCATACTAATGCACTGAAATAAAAAAACTTTTTCATTTTCGTGTTATTGTATTAAAGTGATATAATTCTGTTAATTCGTTGCAAAGGTACGAAAAAAAATGTAAAAAAAATTTGTTTTGATGTATTTTTTTGTTACTTTTGCATTTGAAAACGTATTTATTATATTTATTAACCAATTTATTAACAACAAATCAATTTTTTAACTATGAAGACATTAGGTTACATCGCAGCTGTTATCGGCGGAGCCGTTGCAGGTGCAACAGCAGCACTTTTACTTGCACCTGAAAAGGGTGAGGAAACACGTGCAAAGCTTCAGGATTACGCAAAAGAGTACTATGACAAGATTGACCTCAAGAAGACTGCTGAAGACATTCAGAATAAGGTAAAGGACTTCTGTGAGAAATATAATATCAATCTTTCTAAGAATCAGGTAGAAGAACTGGCAGAAGACGTTGTTGAGGCATGATTTCCAGTGAAGCAAATGTCAAGAAGATAGTCGCCCTGATTGAGGATTCCAAAGGATGGGTGGAGCTGAAGTCAGAAAAGACTCGGCTTGACGTGATGCATAAATTAGTGTCTATAGTGGGGATGCTATTCTTCATTATAGTGTTACTGCTGATTTTGATGCTCGTTCTTGCGTGTCTTTCTTTCGCTGCCGCCTATTCTCTTGAGAGTGCTGTGGGGTCAAAGCCTGCTGCCTTCTTGTGTGTCAGCCTGTTCTATGTGGTATTGCTGATAATAGCTTATGCCACACGCGACAAATGGCTCTTCGCACCATTGGCACGTATGTTTGCTGACCTCGCTCCAGAAGAACTCAAGAAGAAGTGTGACTCTATGCAGACAGATATTACTGCAAAGGAGTCTTCACTCAAGAAAAATTGGGATTCTCTTGTTAATGAGGAACAACCTGTTGTCCTGTCACCGACAAAACGTGTGATGAACTGGATTACAGACTCTTCAAACGTCATTGACGGGGCACTTCTTGGCTGGAAACTATATAGAATATTCGGAAAAAAGAAAAAAATCTTTTAAGAAAAAGTAAAATCAGTATCTTGGCCTTATCGCTGGCATTCTTGTGTCAGAGGAAAGTCCGGGCAGCGCAGAGCGCTCCACTTGCGAAACTACAAGCTATTGGTGACAGTAGGTGTTAACAGAAGAAAATAACCGCCGGCGCATAATTCTTGCTGAGTCAAACGAAGTCGGATAATGTGCGCAGGTAAGGGTGAGAAGGTGGTGTAAGAGACCACCAGGTAGTTGGTGACAACTATGCTGTGTTTTCTGGAGGCTGCAAGTTCATGTATACCATCGTCATGATAGGGCTGCTCGCCCGAATTCTTCGGAATACGGTGGAGGGTAGAACGCTTAGATAAATGATAGGGCACTGGTTTCACCAGTACAGAACCCGGCTTATAGAGATACTGATTTCTTTTTTCTGAATTTCTGTTTTAATTTTTAACTCTTAACTCTTAATTATAAACTATAAACTATCCCAACTCCATATACACTTTCATTCGCGCTTTTATCGCAGATATCGACCAAAAGCGTGTTATTGGTACAGCGAGTAACCTTACATACTCCTCGCTGCTTGCCTTTGTACCTATTCTCGCAGTATTCTTTGCTGTTGCGAGAGGTTTTGGATATTCTGTGTATATCGAAGACTGGTTCCGTGACCTTCTGTCGTCACAACCGGATGCAGCAGAGACGATAATAGGATTCGTGAACTCCTATCTCGTACATACTAAGAAAGGAATATTCCTCGGCATCGGACTTCTCTTTATGTTGTGGACAACGCTGATGCTGATTTCAAATATCGAGAGTGCCTTCAATGATATCTGGCATGTGAAGCACCCCAGAAGCATCTTTCGCACCATTACGGATTATGTCTCATTATTCTTCCTGTTGCCTATCTTCCTCGTTGTCAGCTCTGGTCTGTCAATATGGGTTACGGCATTGCAGGATCAACTTAGCGATGTCATTGTCTTGGGACCTATCATGACATTCTTTATAGAATTGTCACCTTACATCCTCCTGTCAGCAGGCTTTGTCTGCCTGTATGTCTTTATGCCTAACACAAAGGTGAAATTCAGCTCTGCCCTTTGGCCGGGCGTCCTGGCAGGTATATGTATGCAGATCTTCCAGATGGTGTATATCAATTCCCAGATATGGATATCCAATTACAACGCCATCTATGGCTCCTTTGCCATGATACCGTTCTTTCTGTTGTGGCTGCAGACATCATGGATAATATGCCTCATGGGAGCCGAGCTGACCTATTGTAAGCAGAATTCGGAAGATTTCTTCTCTAACGAACCCAGCGAGACCTCAGGCTATTCCTTCAATACACGCCTGGAGCTGTCATGGACCATCATGGAACATATTGCAGAGCGTTTCAGCAATGGTGAGGATGCCTATACTGCAGAAGAGATAAAGGAGATGCTCAATGCTGATGTGGTCGCAAGGGGAGGGAGCAAGAAGATTCCGATGAAACTGGTCGATAACCTGTTGTCCGACCTTCAGGATATTCATTTCCTTGCCGAACTCGTTCATGACGAAAAAGGCGATACCGCCCGTTATCTGCCTAACGAAGCATTAAAAAATCTCACAAAAGAAGAATTGTATAACAGGCTCTCCAACCTTGGAGTGAAAATATAATTTTGAATTTTGAATTAGGAATTTTGATGTATTCTCGCTTCGCTGCGAGTGTGATGTTCGAATTTTGAAGTATTACTTCGTACTTTATACTTCGTACTCGCTAAGCGATACATCGTCCTTCGTATCTCTTACCTCTTAATTACAGCGGTGTTCTGTTAAGAATTGAGCGTCCTAAGGTTACCTCGTCAGTATATTGCAACTCGTCGCCCACATTGATGCCTCGGGCTATGACGCTCAGTTTTACGTCAGGAAATTCACGCAGCTTTCTGGAGATATAGAAATTCGTTGTATCTCCCTCCATGGTACTTGCAAGTGCAAATATCACCTCTTTTATCTGCTGCTCTCCATCCTTTCCGCTCTGTCCGTCTCTTATTCTCTCTATCAGCGACTCTATCTCCAAGTTACTCGGTCCTATGCCATCCATTGGTGATATGATGCCTCCCAAGACGTGGTAGAGGCCCTTATACTGCATTGTCCTCTCGATGGCCAACACATCTTGAATATTCTCTACTACACATATCACAGAGCCGTCCCTCGTCTTGTCAGCACAGATGGGACACAACTCGCTCTCAGAGATGTTATGGCATTTCTTGCAATACTTCACATCTCTCTTCAATATTGTCAAAGCATCAGCAAACGCCGTCACATCAGCCTCCTCTTGACGCAACATGTGCAGCACCAAGCGTAATGCAGTTTTGCGACCTATCCCAGGAAGCTTCGCAAACTGATCTATTGCATTATCAAGTAAAACGTTCGCCAAATTTCAATAACCATTAATCGTTAACCGTTAACCGTTAAACTTTAAAAGTGTTTAATAGCCCTTTCCATCTCTCTCTTGTCCTGCTTCAATTTAAGAGTCTCACGTTTGTCAAATTCCTTCTTGCCTCGGCATAGTGCGATGTCCAACTTTGCCCGTCCCTTGTCGTCAATGAAGAGTAGGGTAGGGACGATGGTAAAACCTACAGCCTTGGTGTCCTCTTTCAGATGGCGAATCTCCCTCTTGTTCAGTAGCAGTTTTCTGTCTCTGCGAGCCTCGTGGTTGTTATATGAGCCATAGAAATACGGACTGATGTTCATGCCCTTCACCCACATCTCGTCATTATGAATGTAGCAGAAGGTGTCCACCAGCGACGCCTTTCCCATGCGGATACTCTTTATCTCTGTGCCAGTCAATACTATGCCGGCGGTATAAGTATCTACAAAATGGTAGTCAAAAGCGGCCTTCTTGTTCTTTATCTGTACCGGACTTTTCTTGCGTAAAAGTTCCTGTTCTTTGTTCATCCTACTTTAATATTTGCTGCAAAATTACGAAAAAATCTTTATATATAACAAAAAAGGTGTTATAAAATTTGTGATTTTATATAAATTTGTGTACCTTTGCGCACAAATGGGACTTAAGTGAATACTTGTTTCCAGAACATATATTTTATTTAATTTTCAAAAATAAAAAACATTATGATTTACACAAAGGAAATCAACGACATGTGCGTCGTTGCAAAAGGTCCTAACCATGGTCCTGCTCCAATTCCTGAAGAGGGAAAGTGGATTCAGGCCAAGGAGATTAAGGACATCTCTGGTATGACCCACGGCATTGGTTGGTGTGCTCCACAGCAGGGTTGCTGTAAGCTGTCTCTCAATGTAAAGGATGGCGTTATTGAAGAAGCACTCGTAGAGACAATTGGTTGCTCAGGCATGACACACTCAGCTGCTATGGCTTCTGAGATTCTTCCTGGCAAGACAATCCTCGAGGCACTCAATACCGACCTCGTATGCGATGCTATCAATACAGCAATGCGTGAGCTCTTCCTCCAGATCGTATATGGTCGCACACAGTCTGCATTCTCTGAGGGCGGTCTTGCTATCGGTGCAGGTCTTGAAGACCTCGGTAAGGGCCTCGTTTCTCAGTGTGGTACACTCTATGGCACAAAGGCTAAGGGCACACGTTATCTCCAGCTCACAGAAGGCTATATCACAAAGCAGTTCCTTGATGAGGATAATGAGGTTTGTGGTTACGAGTTCGTTCACATGGGTAAGTTCATGGATGCTGTCAAGAAGGGCATGGATGCCAATGAGGCACTCAAGTCTGTTACTGGCACATACGGCCGCACAAAGCCAGAGCAGGGAGCAGTTAAATTTATTGATCCACGTAAAAACTAATAGGAGGAACATATTATGATTCGCGAAGTAAAATTTGAGTCACAAGATCGTCGTATCAAGCAGATACTCGCTGCTCTGAACGAGAATGGTATTTCTTCTATTGAGGAAGCAAACGAAATATGTGAGAAGGCAGGTCTCGACCCTTACAAGACATGTGAGGAGACACAGATGATCTGTTTCGAGAATGCTAAGTGGGCTTACGTAGTAGGTTCTGCTATTGCATTGAAGAAAGGCTGCAAGACAGCTGCTGATGCTGCTGAGGCAATCGGTATCGGTCTGCAGGCATTCTGTATCCCTGGTTCTGTTGCTGACGACCGTAAGGTAGGTATCGGCCACGGTAACCTCGCAGCACGTCTGCTCCGTGAGGAGACAGAGTGTTTCGCATTCCTCGCAGGTCACGAGTCATTCGCAGCTGCTGAGGGCGCTATCAAGATTGCAGAGATGGCAAACAAGGTACGTCAGAAGCCACTCCGTGTCATCCTGAACGGACTTGGCAAGGACGCTGCTATGATTATCTCTCGTATCAACGGCTTCACATACGTACAGACACAGTTCGACTACTACACAGGTGAGCTGAAGGTAGTTAAGACAAAGTCATACTCTGACGGCCCACGTGCAAAGGTGAACTGCTATGGTGCTGACGACGTTCGTGAGGGTGTAGCAATTCTGTGGAAGGAGAACGTAGATGTATCTATCACAGGTAACTCTACCAACCCAACACGTTTCCAGCACCCAGTAGCTGGTACATACAAGAAGGAGCGCGTACTCGCTGGTAAGCCTTACTTCTCAGTAGCTTCTGGTGGTGGTACAGGTCGTACGCTGCACCCAGACAACATGGCTGCAGGACCTGCATCTTACGGTATGACAGATACCCTCGGACGTATGCACTCTGACGCACAGTTCGCTGGTTCTTCTTCAGTACCGGCACACGTTGAGATGATGGGCTTCCTCGGCATTGGTAACAACCCAATGGTAGGATGTACAGTAGCATGCGCCGTAAACGTAGCACTTGCACTGAACAAATAATACATTATTTATATATAAAAAAAGAGGCATATCATACGTTGATATGCCTCTTTTTTTAAGAAAGTACGGAAAAATATTTAAACTTTACACTTTAAACTTTAAACTTACCACTGACTATAAACTATAACCTTAACCGCTAACCATCTCATAGCCCTCAGCTATGATTCGTTTCTCTACCGCTTTGCCATTCTCTACATCGTCATTGCGTAGGCGAGGTCTATCATGTTCTGCTTTTCCTTGAAGGCAATGATGGCATCGGGATTCAGGCCGCTTATCTCCACCACGTGCTTCAGGTACGCGTTGGTGTTGTTCTTCTTGGGCGGTGCCCATCGGTTGATGATAAAACGGACAGTATAGCAATGATGCTCTGCTTCCTTATTTCACTCCTCTATCACTCCCTTTTTTTACTCCCCCTTTTAAATTAAACACTATGGATGAATAGATTTTTTGGCAGGTGTTGGCTAAGGTGATAGTAGCCGCACTCACAGCTGCATTGACAGCAATAACAACTACATCATGTATGGGATATGGCCCCATTAACGGTTAACGGTTAAAGGTTAGCGGTTAGCGAAAAGTAAAAGGGCAAGGACTGCATTGCGCAGTTCCTGCCCTTGTTTGTTATTGACAATATTTCGTGATTTTAGCAGGGACGGGTCTTGGGGAGGTTGAAGACATCCTGCACTTCTTTCATCTGGGCGTCTGTCATGCCATCGGGTTCTGAACCCATAGCCTTGGCACACATATAGATGTTGGCTGCCTTGCAGAGTACATCGGTCTGGTCGAAGGCGTCCATGATGTCCTGGCCTACAGCAACGGTGCCGTGCTTCTCCCACATCACTACATCGTGCTTCTTGATGCCTTCGAGGGTGGCCTTTGCCAGTTCTACGGAAGAAGGCAGGTCGTAAGGGATGATGCCGATGCCTAATGGGGCAAAGGCGAGTGTCTCAGGAATCATTGACCACAGCACCTTTGTCATCTCGTCGCCCTTGAGGAAACGCTGGATGTGTGACATAGCAACGAGTTCGATAGGGTGGGTGTGGAGTGTTGCCTTATAGCAGGAACCTGTCTCGAGCAGATAGTTCTGCAGGGCGAGGTGTGTTGGCAGCTCGCTGGTTGGGGCTACTGGCTCATCGGCAATAATCTCGTAGCTAGCGCAGTCGTCGCAGATGCGTACGATAGAGCCGTTCTGCATTGGCTCCTTTGCGAGGTCGCGCATACGCTTGCCTGTACCTTTACAATAGAAATACTTTCCCTTCAGGTGGGGCAGCACCATGCCAATCTGCTTCACTTCCGAAATGGCTTTCATGGCCTTGCACTCATCGTCCATAAACTCGGTGACGTTGACGGTGATGTTACCGCCGTTACGTTCTGCCCAACCTTTCTGCCACAGGTAACCTGTTACCTCGGCAATCTGATATACTACCGCCTTCAATCCTTCGCGGCCGTCTAAAATTGATTTCATATTTTCTTAATTCTTAATTCTTAACTCTTAACTCTTAACTAACAGTTTTCTCCGTAGCGTTCTTTGGTAATCTGCTCCAGCGACTTGCCACGGGTGTTTGGCATGCCGATCATACCTACTATCAGCGAAATAGCCAACAGGGCTACCATACAAAAAGCGGCAGTGGTGAATCCCTTGCCATCGTCACCATATATATATGTGAAGACGAGACCCCATGCTGCTGACAGACCGCGAACGATGAAGAACATCAGTCCCTGGGCACCGGCACGGAACTTTGCTGGGAACAGCTCTGAGCCCCAGAGGGCGTAGAATACCTGTACGGAGCTACCGTTGTTGATGCCCCACAGGATGGTGAAGAGCCAGATGCCACCAATGGTGGTTACTCCGCCACCGATAATGAGTATCCATGCCGTGAGGGCAGCTGCCAGTCCGAAGACATAGAAGAAGCGATGGGCCACCTTGTCAACAAAGAAGGAGATGATGAATGTGGTCACGACAACAAATACCCAGCTGACGCAGCTCAGCATATTGGCTGTCTCGTTGGTCAGGTTGCCTGCCGTCTCATAGATATGAGGCATGAAGAATCCCATTACCGAAGCCACGAGGTTCCATGTGAGGTATATAGCAGCCAGGAAACATACTGTCTTTACGGCAATGCCGTTGGTGAACAGCAACTTGATATTGTCCACGATGCTCTTCTTCTCTTCTGCCTTCTGGGCTGTGAACTCTGCACTCTCCTCCAGCTGACGCTGCAGGTTCCATGCTACGAATGCCACCACGAACAGCGTGAAGAATACTACACGAGAGCTGAATACCTCTGCTGCTGCCTGTGCTGCATCAGCACCTATTATGGCATGAGCCAGCGACTCAACGGGAGCATAGAGCACACCGCCTGGGGCCAGCAGCATTCCGAAGAACAATATGAACATAGGACCCAGTCCCCACGACATCTGGGAGATACAGATATTACGGCCTCGGTTGTTTACCTCAGACGATTCAGAGATATACGTCCATGAGGCAGGAACACCGATGCCTACGGAGATACCTGTGATGAGGAAACCTGTGAGCAACATCGGGAAGCTGACGGAGCACATCACTATCAGCACACCCAGCATATATACCAGGAGGTTGTAGGTAAAGATAAACTTACGTCCGAACTTGTCGGCCAGGAAACCACCGATGATAGCACCGATGGCAGCACCAAGGGCATTCGCACTCAGGGCATTGAGCCATCCCAGATGCATCTCGGAGAGACCGAGGTAGTTCTGCCACAGTGTTACACCGCTGGAGCCAGCAACAATAGCGCCAGCATCCAGATAATTATTCAGAGACACCGCAAGGGTGCTCTTTAAAGAACTGTTGTTTGCCATTTCCGTCAATTATCAATTATCAATTTCAATTGTCAATTAACGACAAACAACCTCACACTCAATATTGAAAATCTTAGCCACCTTCAGGATGGTGTCGATATGACGACCTACGGCAGCAGCCATGTGGTGTGTAGGACCAGCCTCGCTCCACTTGTTGACGAATTCGCGGCAGCTCAGAGAGAACTTGGTGCGCATGTTTGTATCGCCGAATGTGAAGATAGGACCTTCTTCGTTGACACCCTCAGCAACGACGAACTTGAAGACGCCGTTCTTGTCCTGTGTGATAGCGAGATAAGTAACAGGACCTGTTGGAGGATAGAACTGTGTCAGGTAACCGCCACCGCTCTTTCCGTGGAATACTGGCACAATCTTCATTGTAGGTTTCTTTGCCTGTGAGATGTCGAAGTCGCCAGAGCCGGAGTGACCGATGATACAAATGTCCTTAGGGAAGTCGATAGAATACATCTCAGCAAGTGTTCCTGTGCCAGAGATGGTCTTCAGGATAGACATCGCCATAGCGACCTTCATGTCACCCTCTACGGCACATGCTGTGTGCTGCTTGATGAGCATAGAGAATGCTGGTATCAGCATAGAGTCGAGCTTGCCTGCCACACCCTGTGCGAAGCCGTCGTAGTGGCTTGCTATGAGACCCAGTTTCTCGTCCTTTACCCACTGCTCGAAGGCAACGACATACTTTGCCATATCCCATACCTTCTCGATGGTGCCGCCACCCTCGATGTCGAAGGTGTCGAGGATATCCTGTGCCTTTGCCTTGATGGCAGCCTCGTCGGTGATATTGTCGGCAATAGCCCACATCTTCTCCCAGTCGAACTGCTTGGTATATACGAACATGCGGTGATAGAGGTTTGTCTCGTCGATATAGAGGTCCATCATGCCAGGATATGGGCGGCCAATCTGTGCGATGTTGGTATCGCGGAAGCGGCGGCGCACCTGTGCTGCACGACACCAGTCTTCTATCTCTGCCTGCACCTCTGGGTCACCACCTTCTACAACACCTGTGATGACAGCAGAACGCTTGCCGGCACGATTGAGGTCGGCAACCATCTCGCCGATGGCGCCACAAGCATACAGCTCACCCAGCCATGTAGGAATGTCTGTCTTGGCATAATCAGGAGCCAGCTTCTTCTGTACGTTGACGATGACAACAGGAACGTCGAGGTCACGAACAGCAGGTAGCATATTGTATGATGTGCAGTATGTCAGCATCTGCAGTATCACGAGGTCAACATCAGCAGCGCGGAACTTATCGCCGGCAGCCATTGACTGCTCCTTCGTTGTTACCATACCGCCGTCGATAATCTCGATGGTATCAGGTAAAGTCTTCTTGAAAGCTGCATACTGAGCTTCAAATTCTGGTACTAGTTGTGGGAACTGTGGCAGGTAAGCCTGCAGCGCAATGCTGAAGACACCTACTCTTGCTTTGGTTTCTACTAATGGTTTAGCCATAATTGTTTAATTATTTAGTTTAAAATACATTCTTCACTTTTCACTCTTCACTTTCAAGATTTCCTGAAATCGTTGATACGCCTTGTCCCATTCCTCGCGGTCGGCTGGGGTGAACTCTTTCAGTTCGAGGCTGTTGGCGATTACTCGGCGCATCTCCCAGAGGTCTTTCACCTCTCCTGCGGCCTTTGCCTGCACCATGATATTGCCTAAGGCAGTACCCTCCTGCGGACCAGCCAATACCTTTATGCCGCAAGAGTTTGCGGTAAACTGGTTCAGATAAGCATTCAGCGAACCACCACCGATGATATGAAGTACAGCGATAGGGAATTCTGCCATTTCCTCAAGGTATTCATATACTTGACGATATCTCAAGGCCAGCGACTCGAAAATAATTCTGCATATCTCAGCATATCCCTGTGGCACATACTGGTCTGTCTGCCTGCAGTATTCCTGTATGGCATCAATCATGCTCACAGGGTTAGCAAACATCGGGTCATCAGGATTTATGATGCTTTGGAAAGCGGGCTGCTTCATAGCCTCTGCTATCAGTTCTGTATGCGACTTCGGAGCATAAGTCCACTCCTTGCGGCAGCGTTCGTATATCCACATGCCGCAGATATTCTTCAGGAAGCGTGTGGTGCCCTCGATGCCACCCTCGTTGGTGAAGTTCCTGTCGTATGACACTTCATTGATGATGGCATTCTTTGTCTCTATTCCCATGAGGCTCCATGTGCCTGATGACAGATATGCGAAATTCTCGTTTGCAGCAGGAACGGCAGCAACGGCGCTTCCTGTATCATGTCCTGCAACAGCAACAACAGGTATTGCTCCCAGTCCCGTCTCTTTCTGCACCTCAGGGCGCAGTTTTCCGATGAGATTACCTGGATTCACCATTCTGCCGAATTTATCCTGTGACAGTCCGACAGATGCCAGCAGGTCGGGATCTAACTGCTTGGTGCGAGGGTCGAGCAGCTGTGCTGTAGAAGCGATGGTGTATTCGCATACCATCTCGCCAGTCAGCATATAGCTCAGCGCATCAGGGATGAAGAGAATCTTCTTTGCATTCTTCAGGGCTACATTACCGGCCTTCCTCATAGCATGCAGCTGGAAGATACTGTTGAAATTCAGGAACTGTATGCCTGTAATGTTATACACCTGTTCCCTTGTCTTCACGTTAGCAAGGTAATCCTCCATAGCCTCGAAGGTGTGAGGGTCGCGGTATGCTATTGGCTGACTGATAGAGTTGTCGTCAGCAACGCACACAAAGTCCACACCCCATGTGTCGATACCGATGGAGGTAATGGTGACATTATTGTTTTTAGCCTCTTTAAGGCCTTTTATGATTTCAAAGTACAAGGCATAGATGTCCCAATAGTAATGCCCGTTAATCTCAATGAGGTTATTGGGGAAACGAGTGAGTTCCTTCAACTCAATCTTTCCGTTGTCTATTCCACCAATAATCGTACGTCCGCTGGTAGCTCCAAGGTCTACCGCAAAGAAACACTTGTTCATGTTTGCTCAGAAATTTTATTCTAATAGGTTAATAGTTTACTTCAACGTGCAAAAGTACAAAAAAGAAGTAATTTACAAAAGAAAACGTCGATTTTTTATGTTTTTTTGCAATTTTTTTATACCTTTGCAGCCGATGGATGAACAACTACTGCTGTTAATCAACGGACATCATACAGAGTTCCTTGATAGTTTCATGTGGCTTCTCACACAGAAGACCATATGGATTCCCCTTTATTGTGCTATGCTTTATGTGGTGTGGCGCAATTACGGATGGCGCGGGGCGCTGCAGATTCTCGTCATGATAGCTCTTGGTATGCTTGTTACTGATTGGGCGAATTCCCAATTCCTGCGTCCTGTTATTGGTCGCTTGCGTCCGAACAATCCTGAAAATCCTGTTTTCGCGCTTCTCTATCGTGTCAATGATGTCAGGGGAGGGGGCTGTGGCTTCCCGTCGGCACATTCTGCCAACAACTGGATGCTCACCTTCATGTTGTATTATTGGCTTCGGGATAGGTGGACCATTATCACTATGTCCTTCTTCTCGCTGCTTATCTGCTATTCGCGAGTTTATTTAGGCTATCATTATCCTGGAGATATCCTCGGAGGCTTCGTCCTCGCAGCTATCACAGTATATGTAATAACGTGGCTGCATAGCCGTTATCTACATTTCGAGAAAGTGTCAGAGCCAAAGCTCACCTGGATGCCTGCCTTCTTCATAGGCATCATCATCACTTTCTTCGCCTTAGCAAGTCTTTAGTATTATTTTGATAATTCCCTATCGCGTTTTTCGACAGCATGATAAAACTTTGTCTGTGCTGCCAAAACCTTTTCGGAATCTTCATCGGACATTTTTCTGATATTACCAAGTCTGTTCTCAAGACCATTTATCTCGTCTTGCACATCATAGGTAATCTTGGCCAGTTTGTTCTTGGTCAAAGCATCACCAACATTCTCCACACCATCCTCATAAACTTCTACATAATCATCGGCAGAAGCTGCTGTGCATGCTGTGAGCGTAAGCGAAGCTGCAAATATATATAATATGAATGAAAATTTCATGTTTCTCTATTGCTATCCTGATGAAAGCGGGTGCAAAAGTATAGAAAATGTTTTAAACTCACAAGCATTTTGTAAAAAAATCATCAAAAATTTTGCATTTTTTTGCTTTTTTGTGTGCCTACACAGTGCATTTTTGTTTTTTCGCTGATATTTTGTAGTCAGTTAAAGTTTCTTAAATATTTGTGGCTCTCGGCGATTTTTTGTAATTTTGTTGTTGAAATCGTGTGTTTTCCCGATTTATTGAAAAAGAAATATTTATATGATTATGAATAATATTACAAGTGATTTCAGAAAGTTTGCTACTGGCAAGCTGAGTATGAGCGGTATGATGGTGGATGATGTGCTGAGAGCACAGAATCAGTATCTCAATCCTTACATCCTGGAGGAGCGTCAGTTGAACGTGACTCAGATGGATGTGTTCTCACGTTTGATGATGGAACGCATCATCTTCTTGGGAACAGAGATTAACGACTATACAGCCAACACCATACAGGCACAGTTGCTGTATCTTGACTCTACAGACCCGGGCAAGGATATCTCAATATATATCAACAGTCCTGGTGGCAGCGTAACAGCAGGACTGGGTATCTATGATACGATGCAGTTTATCACCTCTGATGTTTCCACTATGTGTACAGGTTTGGCTGCCTCTATGGGCGCTGTGTTGCTGGTGGCTGGACAGGAGGGTAAGCGTTCGGCTCTGCCTCATGCAAGGGTGATGATACACCAGCCTTTGGGAGGCGTGCAGGGACAGGCTTCAGACATAGAGATAGAGGCAAGAGAGATACAGAAGTTTAAAAAGGAACTATATACCATCATTGCTGAGCATTCACACACTCCTTATGACAAGGTGTGGGCTGATTCTGACAGAAACTACTGGATGACGGCAGAAGAGGCAAGAGAGTACGGTATGGTAGATCAGGTGCTGAAGAAAAAACAGACAAATGGCGAGGAAGAAAATAAATAGATGTAGCTTCTGCGGAAGAGACGAACATGATGTAGCCCTGCTCATTACGGGTATGGATGGCTTTATATGTTCTGATTGCGTAAAGCAGGCATACAACATTATACAAACCGTCGATAAGAAACCTGGTGAGGCTGCTCCGAGCAGTCAGCCGAGCGGGATGAATATGGCGCAGGTGCCAAAGCCGCAGGAGATAAAGGAATATCTGGATCAGTATATCATTGGTCAGGATGAAGCAAAGAAATATCTCTGTGTGGCTGTGTACAATCACTATAAGCGTTTGGCTCAGCCAGAGGATGAAGATGGTGTGGAGATAGAGAAGTCAAACATCATCATGGTTGGTTCTACGGGTACAGGAAAGACCCTCTTGGCACGCACCATAGCACGTTTGCTGAATGTGCCTTTCACCATCGTGGATGCTACGGTATTTACTGAGGCAGGCTATGTCGGTGAGGATGTGGAGAGTATTCTGAGCCGTCTGCTGCAGGCTGCCGATTATGACCTCGCTGCTGCACAGAGAGGCATCGTGTTTATTGACGAAATAGACAAGATAGCACGCAAGAGCGATAATCCTAGTATTACACGTGACGTCAGTGGTGAAGGTGTGCAGCAGGGTCTGCTGAAACTGTTGGAGGGTACTATAGTAAACGTGCCACCAAAGGGCGGACGCAAGCATCCGGATCAGGATTATGTGCATGTAGATACAAGAAATATCCTCTTTATCTGCGGCGGTGCCTTCGACGGCATAGAGCGCAAGATAGCACAAAGAATGAATACCCATACTGTGGGATATCAGAGTGTGCTGAATGTGAGGAAGATAGATAAGAACGCGTTGATGCAGTACATAGCACCACAGGACTTGAAGTCGTTCGGACTGATACCTGAGATAATAGGTCGTCTGCCTGTGCTGACACATCTGGATCCGCTGGATCATGATGCTCTGAGACGTATTCTCGTAGAGCCGAAGAACAGCATCATACGTCAGTATATCAAACTCTTCAAGATGGATAAGATAACGCTGACATTTACCACAGAGGCGTTGGATTACATCGTTGATAAGGCTGTAGAGTATAAACTTGGAGCCAGAGGATTGCGTTCAATAGTTGAGAATATTATGACGGATGCCATGTATGAGGCACCATCAAAGAATCTTGCAAAATTTGAAGTGACAAAGGAATATGCCGAAAGTCAACTTGCTAAAACCGCTTAAAGAGTACTTCGGCTTCGACTCGTTCAAGGGTCAGCAGGAGGAAATCATCAGGCATCTGCTTGATGGGAAGGATTGCTTCGTGCTTATGCCAACAGGCGGCGGTAAGTCGTTGTGCTATCAGCTACCGTCTCTCATAATGGAGGGAACGGCAATTGTGGTATCGCCTTTGATTGCTTTGATGAAGAATCAGGTGGATGTGATAAATGGTATCAGTGAACATGACGGCATTGCCCATTGCCTGAACTCCTCAATGAACAAGGCTGCGATAGATCAGGTGAAGGAGGACGTGAAGAATGGCGTTACGAAGCTTCTGTACCTTGCACCTGAATCGTTGCAGAAAGAAGAGAATATAATGTTCCTGAAGGAGGTGAAGGTGTCATTCTTTGCTGTAGATGAGGCACACTGTATCTCAGAATGGGGACATGATTTCAGACCAGAATACCGACGCATCCGTCCTGTTGTCAATGCTATCGGACGGGCTCCGATAATCGCTCTGACGGCGACGGCAACAGAGAAGGTGAGAGCCGACATAAAGAAGAATCTGGACATACCAAAGGCGAAGGACTTTATGAGTTCCTTCAACAGACCAAGTCTTTACTATGAGGTTCGCGCAAAGACTCCGGATATCGACAAACAGATAATAAAGTTCATACGCCAGCATCAGGGCAAGAGCGGTATAGTATATTGCCTGTCAAGGAAGAAGGCCGAAGACCTTGCTGAGGTGCTGAAGACAAACGACATAAAGGCGGCAGCATATCATGCAGGTCTCGATACAGCTGTTCGCAACGAGACACAGGATGACTTCCTGATGGAGCGCATCGATGTGATATGTGCTACGATAGCCTTCGGAATGGGTATCGACAAGCCGGATGTGCGCTTTGTGATACACTATGACATACCAAAGTCGTTGGAGGGCTACTATCAGGAAACAGGCCGTGCAGGACGTGATGGCGGAGAGGGTTTGTGTATAGCATTCTATTCGCACAAAGACCTGATGAAGCTGGGTAAGTTCATGGAGTCCAAGACGGTGGCGGAGCAGGAGATAGGAAAACATCTGCTGCAAGAGACGGCTGCGTATGCTGAGTCTTCAATATGTCGCCGTAAGATGCTGCTCAAGTATTTTGGCGAGGACTATCCATACGATAACTGCGGAAACTGCGACAACTGTAAGCATCCAAAGGTAAAAGTAGAAGCTGCAGAAGGACTGAAGGCTGTGCTGACCTCAATATTGGCCGTGAAGCAGAAGTTCAAGATGGGATATGTCATAGACTTCGTAAAAGGACGCGCTACAGACGATATAGTATCTCATAAACACAACGAACATGCAGAATTCGGCTGTGGAGAGGATATGAACGAAAAACTCTGGCACCCGATAATACGCGAGGCGATGGTGGAGGGCTATATCAAGAAGGAAGTAGAGAGTTACGGAAATCTGAAGGTCACCACTGCCGGAAAGAAATGGCTCAAGGAATATACTAAGGACACGAAGTTCTACGTTGTGGAAGATAACACCTTCTCAGAAGAAGAGGTTGAAGCTACTGCAACGGGTGGTGCCCTCGACGAAGAGCTGTTCCACATCCTGAAGAATCTGCGTCGCGATGTGGCGAAGGAGAAGAATGTGCAGCCATACATAGTATTCATGGAGGCCTCGCTGGAACAGATGGCTACGATGTATCCTACTACCATTGAGGAACTGCAGACAATACAAGGAGTGGGGCAGGGAAAGGCGAGGCGTTTCGGAAAGCCTTTCTTGGATGTTATAAAGAAATACTGCGAAGAGAACGACATTGTGCGCCCAGAGGATATCCGCGTAAAGACGGTGGCAAAGAACTCTATGGGCAAACTGAAGATAGTACAGTGTATTGACAGAAAGATACCTCTCGATGACATAGCACGCTCTATGAACCTCAAGATGCCGGAACTGCTTGACGAACTGGAGGCGATAGTATATAGCGGCACGAAGGTGGACCTGAGCTACTATATCGAGGATGTGATGGATGAAGAACAGATAGACGACATCTATGGCTACTTCGCTGAAGCTGAGACAGACAGCCTGAAGAATGCGTATGAGGAATTCGCCGGAGCATACACCGATGAGGAAGTAAGGCTTATAAGACTGATGTATATCAGCGAGAATGCCAACTAATATAATAAATTAAGGAATAAATTATAAATAAAGAAAAATGGCACAACAAGAAGACGTTTTTAAGAAGATTGTAAGTCATTGTAAGGAATATGGCTTTGTATTCCCATCAAGTGACATCTATGATGGATTAGGCGCTGTTTATGACTATGGTCAGAATGGCGTAGAGATGAAAAACAACATCAAGCAGTATTGGTGGCAGTCAATGGTATTGCTGCATGAGAATATCGTGGGTATTGACTCAAGTATCTTCATGCACCCAACAATATGGAAGGCATCAGGACACGTAGATGCTTTCAATGACCCTCTTATTGATAACCGCGACTCAAAGAAGCGTTATCGTGCTGATGTCCTCATCGAGGAGCAGATGGCGAAATATGAGGATAAGATTGCTAAGGAAGTAGAGAAGGCTAAGAAGAAATTCGGTGATGCCTTTGACGAGGCAAAGTTCCGCGAGACAAATCCTCGTGTGCTGGAGAATCAGAAGAAGTTTGATGACCTTCATGCACGCTATTCTGAGGCTATGAACAAGATGGACCTCGATATGCTGAAGCAGATAATACTGGACGAGGAGATAGTATGTCCTATCAGCGGAACCCGCAACTGGACTGACGTAAGACAGTTTAACCTGATGTTCTCAACAGAGATGGGCGCTTCTGCTGACAATAGCATGAAGATATATCTGCGTCCAGAGACAGCACAGGGTATCTTCGTAAACTACCTCAATGTGCAGAAGACAGGTCGTATGAAGATTCCTTTCGGAATAGCACAGATTGGTAAGGCGTTCCGTAACGAGATAGTAGCTCGTCAGTTTATCTTCAGAATGAGAGAATTCGAGCAGATGGAAATGCAGTTCTTCATCAAGCCGGGCACAGAGCTCGACTGGTTCGCAAAGTGGAAGGAAACACGTATGAAGTGGCACCAGAACCTCGGTATGGGCGCAGAGAACTATCGTTTCCACGATCACGACAAACTGGCTCACTATGCTAATGCTGCAACAGATATTGAGTTCCATATGCCATTCGGATTCAAGGAGGTTGAGGGTATCCACTCACGTACAAACTTCGACCTCTCACAGCATGAGAAATTCTCAGGTAAGCAGATAAAATACTTCGACCCAGAGGTTAACGAGTCATATACTCCGTATGTCATCGAGACATCAATAGGTGTTGACCGTATGTTCCTCTCTGTATTGTGTCACTCTTACGAGGAAGAGAAACTGGAGAATGGCGAGACACGCACAGTGCTTCACCTGCCTGCTGCTCTTGCTCCTGTGAAGCTGGCTGTATTCCCTCTGACAAAGAAGGACGGCCTGCCAGAGAAGGCACGTGAGATTATCGACAACCTGAAGTTCCACTTCAACTGTAAATATGAGGAGAAGGACCAGATAGGAAAGCGCTATCGTCGTCAGGACGCTATTGGTACACCATTCTGCGTAACCGTAGACCACCAAACCCTCGAGGATAATACTGTAACACTGCGCTATCGCGACACAATGGAGCAGGAGCGTGTGAATATTGCAGACCTGCAGGGAATAATAGAGGATAAGGTTTCTATAACTTCTTTACTCAAGAAACTTCAGTAAAAAAGAAATAATGCATAATAAAGTACATATCATACTGGCCGCCTGTTGCGTGATGCTCCTCACGACTGTGACATCATGTACGGAGGAAAAGGACGAGCTGACGAATTACGATAACTGGGAAGCTCGCAATACGGAATATTTCAATCAGAAATTCCAGCAGGCACAGGATTCTATCGCAGCTGGCAGCAAGAACTGGAAACTGGTAAAGTCTGTATATAAAACAGCATCGTCATCGGCTCCGACGGATTATATCGTTGTTCATTATCTCAAGCCCTGTCAGCATGCTGAGGACACTCAGAAACCTCTTGAGACGGATTCTGTATATGTGCACTATCGTGGTAAGCTGATACCACGCGATGCATACGTGCAGGACACAACAACGTATGCAGTGGATGGTGTGCAGTTTGATACGTCTTATTATGGAGAAAAGCTGGATACTGCTACAGCCGTTCCTGTCAAGTTTGCTGTAAAGGATTTGGTGGATGGTTTTAAGACTGCACTACTGAATACACATGTTAGAGATTCGCTTGAGGTGATAATACCACATACTTTAGGATATGGCTCAACATCATCGAATTCTTCTGTGCCCAGCTATAGCACTCTGCGTTTTGATATTATGCTGACCTATATCGGTCGCCCAGGTAAAAAAATGCCTAAAATACAATGAGTAATAACCGCTTTGACGCTTCCGCAGTACACCATCTCAGTGGGATGTACCAAAACTGGTTCTTGGATTATGCTTCATACGTAATCCTTGAACGTGCTGTGCCACATATAGAGGATGGCTTGAAACCTGTTCAACGACGCATCCTGCATTCTATGAAACGTATGGATGACGGACGTTACAACAAAGTGGCGAACATCGTCGGTCACACTATGCAGTTCCACCCACATGGAGATGCCTCTATCGGTGATGCCTTGGTGCAGATGGGACAGAAAGATCTGCTCATCGATACACAGGGTAACTGGGGAAATATACTGACAGGCTCCAGCGCTGCTGCTCCACGTTATATAGAAGCGCGACTGAGTAAGTTCGCTCTGGAAACGGTATTTAATCCCAAGACGACAGAGTGGCAGATGTCGTATGACGGACGTAATAAGGAACCTATTACGCTGCCTGTAAAATTCCCATTGCTTCTGGCACAAGGAGTAGAGGGCATCGCTGTTGGTTTGAACTCAAAGATAATGCCGCATAACTTTAACGAGATATGTGATGCGGCTATAGCATATCTGAGAGGTGAGGAATTCCATCTGTATCCAGATTTTCCAACAGGAGGCAGCGTCGATGTGTCACGTTATAACGACGGCCAGAGAGGCGGAAGCATCAAGGTGCGTGCGAAGATAGAGAAACTGGACCAGAAGACGCTCGTCATCAGGGATATTCCATTCTCGAAGACTTCTGAAACACTTATCGACTCTATCACAAAAGCAGTAAATATCGGAAAGATAAAGGTGCGTAAGGTGGAAGACCTGACAGCCGCAAACGTTGAGATATTGGTGCATCTGGCACCTGGCGTTTCGTCAGACAAGACCCTCGACGCACTCTATGCCTTTACCGATTGTGAGATAAGCATATCGCCAAACTGTTGCGTCATAAAGGATAAGAAACCACAATTCCTTACCATCAGTGATGTGCTGGCTGCTTCTGCCGACCAGACGATGGCGTTGCTGAAGAGGGAACTGGAGATAAGGCGTGATGAACTGTTGGAACAACTGTTCTACTGCTCTTTGGAAAAGATATTCATAGAAGAACGCATCTATAAGGATAAGAAGTATGAGAATGCTCCAACTATGGATGCTGCCTGTGAGCATATCGATGAGAGGCTGACACCATACTATCCACAGATGGTGCGCGAAGTGCGCAAGGAGGATATCCTGAAGCTGATGGAGATAAGGATGAAACGCATCCTGAAGTTCTCAAAGGATCAGGCTGACGAACTTATCGCAAAGATTGAGGCAGAGATAGCAGAGATAGAGAAAGACCTCGGCAGGATGGTTGACATAACATGCGAATGGTTTGAACACCTGAAGCAGAAATATGGCGCAGAGCATCCTCGTTTGACGGAAATACGTAACTTCGATACTATCGAGGCAACAAAGGTGGTTGAGGCAAACCAAAAGCTGTATATAGACCGTCAGGAGGGCTTCGTGGGAACAGGATTAAAGAAGGCAGAATATGTCTGCAACTGTTCCGATATCGATGATATCATCATTTTCTATAAGGATGGTAAATATAAAGTCACCAAGGTGGCTGAAAAGATGGATGTCGGAAAGAATGTACTTCATCTGCAGGTGTGGAAGAAAGGCGACAAACGCACCATCTATAACTGCGTCTATCGTGACGGAAAGGCAGGCAGATATTATGTCAAGAGATTCTGCATCGATTCCAGCACCCGAGACAAGGAGTATGACATCACGATGGGAACACCTGGCAGCCGTGTGATCTACTTCACGGCAAACGCAAATGGTGAGGCAGAGGTGATAAAGGTGACTCTGGAACCAGGACCAAAGATAAAGAAGATTTTCTATGATTACGATTTCTCAACCCTTGAGGTAAAGGGAAAATCGGCAAGAGGAAATCAGCTCTCAAAGAATCCGATACACAGGATAGGTCTCAAGTCTCACGGACACTCTACATTGGGAGGCCGCGAGATATGGTGGGATGCTGACGTAAACCGCCTGAATATTGACGGACACGGAGAGTTGCTGGGTAAGTTCCACGATGATGACAGTATTCTCGTTGTGCTTAAGAATGGTGATTTCTATGTCACGACAGCCGATCCTAATAACCACTTCGAACAGAATATCCTGCGCATAGAAAAATGGGATGCCCACAAGGTGTGGACAGCCGTCCTCAAGGATGCTGGGAATAATATGTTCGGATACATCAAACGCTTCGAGATGGAGGCTGTAAAGAACCATCGTAACTTCTTGGGTGATAATGGTATAGACGACGGTACGGAACTGCTGCTGTTGACAGATACCGTTTATCCGCGCATAAAAGTTACATTTGGCGGTAATGACAGTTTCCGCGAACCGCAAGAGATTGACTGCGAACAGTTTATCGGCGTAAAAGGCTTTAAGGCAAAAGGAAAACGTATCTCTACTTTTGACATAAGTGGGGTAGAGGAACTGGAACCTACACGCTTCCCGGAAGCGGTTGATGAGTCTGATAACGCAGATGACGAGCAGCAGGAAGAAGAGAATCTTGACCCTGATGCAGGAAAATCTCAGCAGCAGGTGATAGACGAGCTGAGCGGACAGCTGAGAATCTTTGATAATGAGTAGCAGGAGGGTTATATACTCGCTATTATTTCTATTGGCATTCTGGCAACACTCCTTCGCACAGGAGGTGGCTACCCAGATAGCCATAGGGCACGCAAACCATCTTGATACTTATCTGTCGCCAGAAAAATACAGAGGAATAGAATTTCGCTTTATATCCGAGGTGTTGAAAACGAAGGTGATGTTTCAACACGAGGGAGATATGTCTTTTACCAGTAATCGTGCCAATAACGCAGATGAGGTTTCCGGACATTATGACTTCACCTTTGCTATGATGCATAAGTGGTCGTGGTGTGACGATAAACTGACGCTGAGAGTCGGTGGAATGGCGGATTTGTGGTTGGGATTTGCATACAACACCCGTAATACAAACAATCCTGCACAAGGGTATGTATCGTTAGCTGTCGGACCACAGATAATGGCTTCGTACAAATTGTCTGCTATTATGAAACAGCCCGACAAAAAGTTCCTGAAATTTCTCTCGACGATAACGGTAAATTATCAGATGCGGATGCCTTGGTTGGGAATGATGTTCTCACCAAACTATGGGCAGTCATATTATGAGATTTTCTCTCGCGGAAACTATGACCATAATATAGTGTTCACCTCCCTTGCTACCTTCCAGATGAGACAGCAGGTGAGTCTTGATATCCCGTTGAGAAACAGAACCTCCTTGCGAGTCGGATATATATCGGACATCCGTCAGGCAAAGCCAAATAACCTTAAGCAGCATCAGTACTATAATGCAGCAACAATAGGAGTGGTGATTAGGAAGTGAGAGGTGAAAGGTGAAAGACGGCCTCGCGCGGGTAGAGGGTTTTAGGAAAAAAAACGGAAAAACCCCTTCCGATGTCTTGATGCTCTTTCAGAGCCTTTGTGTCAGGCGTAATACCTGTGTCTATAAAAACAAGCTTTTAAGCCACAGCTATTCCACTTACCACAATCACTTGCGTGATTCAAACCATCGTCAGGCAAAAACACCAGACCTTTGGTCCTAAAAAACAATTTTTTATCTCTTGTAGAACAGAAAAAAGTTTTGGTTAAGGTCATCGTTAAGGTTGAAGAAATGTTTTTCAGGTTTGGAACAAACCGAGGTTTTTGCCATTGACAGGATGTTAAGACTCTGTAAGAGGTAAGAGGTAAGGCGGAGATTTTTAGCTGCAAGCTCGCTTGTAAGTAGAAAGATACGACTTACATCGGAAAAGGGCTGAATGCACTTACATCCAGACAATGGGGTTTTTATGGTTTTTGTTAAATAAAATTATGCATTATGAACTAATGAAAAGGTTTTCGTTTTCGTTTTGGTTTTCGTTTTCGTTAGCTTTATCGTTAACGTTATTGACAGGTTGCGTCGATGTGGATGAATACCAGTCAGACGTGGAGAATAATATGGAAGCATTATGGAACATAATAGATGAACACTATTGTTTCTTTGCTGAAAAAGAGGCACAGCTGGGCGTAAACTGGGATGAGGTTCATGAACGCTATCGTCGCAATATGAACAAAGGAATGTCACGCTATCAGTTGTTTGATTTCCTGAGTAATATGGTGGGAGAACTGCGTGACGGACACGTAAATATCTCAGCATCCTTCGATTATTCCCGCAACTGGTCGTGGAAAGAAGACTATCCTAAGAATTTCTCTGACTCTCTGCAACGCAGATATCTTGGTACGAAATATAGCATTGTTTCAGGCATGTATTATTGTACTCTTGATGACAATATCGGCTATATATATGTAGGCAGTTTTGTGGATTCCTTTGGTGACGGAAATCTGGATGAGGTATTATATGCCCTTGCTCCGTGCAACGGGTTGATAATCGATGTGCGCAATAATGGAGGCGGGCAACTGACTGAGGCACAGCATCTGGCGTCACGCTTCTGTAATGAGCGAAAGCTGGTGGGATATATGTCTCACAAGACGGGAACCGGGCGTTCGGATTTTTCGGCCAAAGAGGAACAATGGCTGGAATCGTCAGCAGGTCTTCGGTGGCAGAAGTCTGTTTGCGTATTGTCAAACAGAAGTGTTTATAGCGCAGCCAACGAATTTGTAAAGTACATGAAAGCATTAGGACACACCATCGTCGGTGATGCTACAGGAGGAGGCTCCGGTATGCCGTTTTCTGCAGAATTGCCAAACGGGTGGGGCGTGCGTTTCTCCGCTTGTCCGATGTATGATATCAACGGAGCATGTACCGAAAATGGCGTGACTCCAGATGTGGCAGTAAACCTCACAAAAGAGGACTTCCTGAAAGGAAAGGACACTATTATAGAAACAGCACGTAAAAAATTACGGGATTGATTCGGAAATGGGTTCGGTCACGTTAAAAAAACGCCAATATTGGCAGATTTTTAATGTGATATTGGCAGTTTCATTTGAAAAATGTGATTTTTTTCTTGGTTTTTAGTCCGAAAATGTGATTTTTTGTTTACATTTGCATCCGGAAAGTGTTAATCGCGTTTTACACATCCATGCGAATATAGTAAATTGCTGTTTACATATTGCGCGGATAGATGTAAACTATTTTTACCACGCTAAAATACCTGACCTATCTGGAGGAAGCCCGTTTGATACACCCTCTGTATTAAAATTTTTTTTAAGCCATCGCCAGTAGTTGTTAGTTATTAGTTATTAGTTATTAGTTGTTAGTAACTAGAAACTAGAAACTAAAGACTAGAAACTAGAAACTAGAAAAAGTTTAGCGGTTAGCCCAGATGTAGCCGAGAATTCAATTTTCTTAACTAAAAATAGTTCCGTACTTATGATGTTAAGTGCGGATTTTTTGTACCATCGCAGGCAATTCTTGAAATAAAACTAAAATGATCAAGTAATGATCAAGGGACGGTTCTTTGATTTCTTTTGAGGAGGCAGACACAACTACTCTAAAAAATGAACCTATGGTTAGTGAGGCATTTATACCGGTTTCGTGAGTCAAGTAAGCCTGCTTAATCGGGTCATGAACTATAGGTCCCCTAAAATCACAAGAAATTTTCAGCCAAACCATAGGGTAGCCATACTGTAGGCTGCTCCTAGCCTGCTCCTAAGCAGCTCCTAGGCTTATTCATGAGTATGGGTAGAAGGAGCCTAGGAGCAGCCTAGAGTATAGGAAGAGCGGGAGAAGTAAGATTTAAAGTCTTATTGGTTATAGGTTATTTGTTATTGATTAACAATTTTTAATCGATAAATTGGAGCGACATTCGGATATATTGCGTAATTTTGCGGTGAAATGATTGATTAACCTTATTCAATTGTAAATGTTTATGAAACGTAGTACTACATTTCTTTGTATGGCTATGGCAGCCATGTTTGCACTTAGCACCCCGACTGAGGCACAGTGGGGCAGTCTGCTGAACAAAGCACGCAAGGCTGCTGGTATCAAAACAAAGCAGGAGAAGGCACAAGATGAAGCAAAGCATCGTCAGGACTCTATCCAAACGGCCATCAAGAGCATCACACCAACTATCCCGCAACCCGCTAAGACAGGCGCACCTAATGTCATAAAATGGGGCGACACAAAGATTGGCGAGTGGGACCCAGTGAACCTGGAGATTACCTTCAACCAGACGTACGACGAGGGTGAGTTGGCCGGACAGAAGGTGAGCTACAAGTTAGACCCCAACACGGGCGTGTGGACCAGCAAAAAGGGCACTAACGTGGGTCAGATGAGCAACGACGGAACCATCCAGTCGCCCAACCTGGGCACCCTGAAGTTCGATCCAGAGAAGTGCACGGTATCGATGGACGGCGAGGTGATAGGCAAGGTGAACCTGAAGACTGCCTATGCATTCGACAAAACCATTGGTAGTTTCGAGGGCCACGTTAGTCCGCTGCTGGTGGCCTTTACCTTCTACGGCTCGCTGATATCGAAGAAACAGGTGGCCGAGTGGAAAGAGGCTAAGCTGAAGGTCGAACAAAAGGCCAAAGAGCGTGCCGAGCGTGAGCGTCAAGCCCGCATTGAGCGCGAAGAGGCCCTGAAGAAGGAGTGGGCTGCGCTGAACATGGAGATAACAAGCAGCTCCAACTCTACGCTGGGATACATCCGCGCAAACGGTACAGTTGAAAACAGCTCGCACTCTACCATCGGATACATCAAGACGAGCGGCGAAGTAGAAAACGGCAGCCACTCAACGATTGGCTACATCAGAGACAATGGTACAGTAGAAAACAGTTCTCACTCAACCATCGGCTACTATCGCAACGGCTGTTTCGAAGACAGTTACCACAGCACCGCTGGCTACTTCTGCAATGGCGATGTAGAAAACAGTTCGCACTCTACCATCGGAAAAATACGTGGTGGCAGCAATAAGACCATAGTTGCCGCAGCTGTGTATTTCTTCTTCTTTAAAGACAAGATTCAAAGCAACCGCATCAGCAGCGGCGGTCGCGATTGTGAACTCTACAGAAGCGGAAGCAAGTTTGGCGAGATTCGCTCTAACGGCGATGTATATATAGGTGGCAGCCAGAAGGGCCAGTTGCGCTCTAACGGCGACATCTATGTAGGCGGTAGCTGCAGAGGCGAAATCCGCTCGAGCGGCGACATCTACAAGAGTGGTAGCAAGGTTGGAGAAGTACGTTCGAATGGTGATGTGTATGAAAATGGAAGCAAAGTAGGCGAAGTACGCTCTAACGGTGATGTTTACAGAAACGGCAGTAAGATAGGCGAAGCACGAAGCATGGGCGATGCCAAAAAGGTTGCCGTAGTCTATTTCTTCGGATTCTTTTAACTAAATAAAATATAAGCCGTAAGCAATTTGTAGCTTACGGCTTATTTTTTTCACCTTTGACCTTTGACCTTTCACCTTTTACTACATATCAGGTATGTTCCTGCAATCTGGAGGAGTATGCCGGGCCAGCCGATGGTGAAATCGGCAATGGTGGCTGCGATGCCGCCTGTGAGGGCGAGTTCGCCAAGACCTCCAAGGACTGCTGCTGACACTACGACGCCTGCGAGGATTGGCAGTGTCGCCTTGCGGAAGTGTTGGGCTGCAAAGCCTGCTACAAGAGCGAGGACGATGAGCTTAAGTGTCATTACCTGCAGCACTCCCCATGCTGGCATGCCTGTGGCATAGTGGTTTACCAAAGGGGAGAGGACAGCGGCAATAAGGGCCGGCTTCCACCCGAAGGTATATGCACCTGCCATAATGACGAACGACAGGGGAGCAAGCATCACTCCGCCTTGCGGAATGAGGTGACATAACTGGGGCAACACGAGGTTGCTGAGAATGAAGACAGCGGACCAGAAATAGGTGCGTACTTCATTGAAAGCTAGAGTATTCATTCTGTAACGTTTAAAGTTTAACGTTTAAAGTTTAAAGAGTTTAAGGTCAAAGGTCTAAGGTCTAAGGTCTAAGGTCGCTAACCGTTAACCGCTAACCGTTAACCGTTATAACCCTAACGACTTCTTTATCTCTGCGATGCGGGCATCTGCCTTGGCGTTGGCGTCTTCGTAGTTGCCGTCGAAGCCTGGCACTGGTACTTCGCAGTAGAACTTTATCTTTGGCTCTGTGCCGGAAGGACGTACGGAAATCTTCATGCCGTCTTCTGTGAACCACTGCAGCACATTTGCTGTGGTTGGCATATCGAGGGCTGACTCCTTGCCGTCGGCATACTGCTTGAGGCTCTTATAGTCCTTGACACATACTACCTTGCTGCCTGCAATCTCTGTAGGAGGAGTAGCGCGGAAGTCTTCCATCATCTTCTTTATCTCGTCGGCACCACTCTTGCCTGGCTTGGTAACGCTGACGGCTGCTTCCTTTTGGAAACCGTATTCCTTATAGATATCGAGGAGCAGGTCGTAGAGGGTCTTGCCCTGATCCTTTGCCCATGCTGCAATCTCGCAGATGAGACAGATTGAAGCAGGAGCATCCTTATCGCGTACCTTGTCGTATGGCAGGTAGCCGAAGGACTCTTCACCGCCACCGATGTACTTACGCTTGCCTTCGTTGACACGAATGCGATAAGCAATCCACTTGAAGCCTGTGTATTCGTCGAAGCACTCTACGCCGTTGGCACGTGCTATCTTTGCGATGAGCTCAGAGGTCACGATGGTCTTCACCATGAAGTCTGATGGGTTGAGCTGACCGAGGGCCTTCTTGTTCTTGATGGTGTACCAATAGAACATACATGCTGTCTGGTTACCATTAAGAATCTGCCACTCGCCCTTGTCGTTACGGCATACTATAGCGAGACGATCAGCATCAGGGTCGGTTGCCACTACGAGGTCGGCATTGAGCTTGGTGCCCAGTTTCATACCAAGTGTCATTGCCTCTGCATTCTCTGGGTTTGGAGAGACAACAGTTGGGAAGTTGCCATCGACGACCATCTGCTCGGGTACTACATTGATGTTCTGGAAGCCCCAAGAACGCAGGCAGAGAGGCACGAGGACACGTCCTGTGCCGTGCATAGCAGAATAGACGATGTTGAGGTCTTTGTTGCGAAGGATGACATCCTGGTCAACCATACCTTCCTTAACGGCACACATATAGTCATAGTCCATCTCACCACCGATAATCTGCAGCAGGTCTGGGTTGAGGTCCCACTTAACGTCCTCAATCTTTACCTTCTTAACCTCTTCCACGATGCCTACATCATGTGGCTGCAGCACCTGTGAGCCGTCTTCCCAGTATGCCTTATAGCCGTTGTACTCACGAGGGTTGTGGGATGCTGTTACGTTAACACCACACTGTGCTCCGAGCTGACGGATGGCGAAAGAGATTTCTGGGGTTGGGCGCAGGCTCTCGAAGAGATATGCCTTGATGCCGTTGGCAGTAAAGATGGATGCTACTGTCTCAGCAAACATACGGCCGTTGTTGCGGCAGTCGTGACCTATGACGGCAGCGAGGTCTTTCTTGCCAGGGAAGGCCTTCAGCACGTAGTTGGCAAAACCTTGTGTTGCCATACCTACGATATATTTGTTCATGCGGTTGGTACCAACACCCATGATGCCGCGCAGACCACCAGTACCAAATTCCAGCAGCTGGTAGAAGGCATCAATGAGGTCTGTCGGATCGCTGTTGTCCAACATTGCCTGTACTTCCTTACGGGTTTCTTCATCAAAGGATGGGGACAGCCACTCCTGCGCCTTCTGGCGACACTGAGCTATCAAAGCTTCATTGTTTTCCATTGTCTTATATGCGTTTAGGTTTGAAAATGATTTTCTTAAACATGCTGTCTGCAAAGATATGAAAAAAAAATATAGTAACCTAATATGTATGTTATTTTTTTATAATTTTTTTTTATTTGCCTTGCAGAATTATACTTTTTTGTTATTTTTGCACGACAGATGAAGGCCGAACTAATCCTTATAGGCAAGACCACAGACAAACATCTTCAGGCGGGTATTGATGACTATGTGGGACGCATAGGGCACTATATGCCTTTTGCGCTGACCGTTATCCCTGAGCTGAAGAATACGAAATCGCTTTCAGAAGACCAGCAGAAGACATTGGAGGGAGAGGCGATACTGAAACTGCTGCAGCCTTCGGACACACTGGTGATTCTTGACGAGAAGGGTAGGGAATACCGTTCTGTGGAGTTTGCCTCGTGGCTGGCAAAACGGCAGCAGACAGCACGACGGCTGGTGTTCCTCATAGGAGGGCCTTATGGCTTCTCGGAGGCAATTTATGAGAGGGCTAACGAGAAAATATCACTCTCGAAGATGACATTCTCACACCAACTGGTGAGACTGATTTTCGCAGAACAACTATACCGAGCATGTACTATTAACAAAAACGAACCATACCATCATGAATAAGAAACGTTTCCTTCTTTTTGTTTTTCTCCTTTCAATTGTCAATTGTCAATTGTCAATTATCTTCGCTCAGGACACTACCTCTCCAGGTGCCCGCTGGTGGTGGTTGGGAAGTGCCGTTGATAAGGAAAACCTCCGATGGAATATGGAGCAGTATGCCAGTCACGGCATCAAGGCATTGGAGATTACTCCGCTGTATGGTGTGAAGGGTAATGAGGCCAATAACATCGACTATCTCACTCCGAAATGGATGGAGATGTTGAGGTATGTGGAAGAAGAGGGAAAGCGTCTGGGTATTCAGATAGATATGAATAATGGTACAGGATGGCCCTTTGGCGGTCCGACGACACCTATTGAGGAGGCTGCCTGCAAGGCATTGATGATAGATACCATCGTGACAAAGGCGAACTTTGACAAGGGCATCGACTTCGCTGTTCCTGCGAAGGAGAAGAAATATGCGAAGCTGGACTTTGTGCAGTGTTACCCTACGGGCGAGAAGGACAAGGTTCGTGTGATAGCCCTCTATATCAGTCGCACCCGTCAGCAGGTAAAACGTGCTGCGCCTGGTGGACAGGGATATGTGATAGACCATTTTGACAAGGATGCCGTAAAGCATTATCTGGAGAAGTTTGACAAGGCCTTCAGCGAGACAAATACACCTTGGCCAAATACTATCTTTAATGATTCGTATGAGGTGTATGAAGCTAACTGGACTCCTACCTTGCCGGCAGAGTTTGAGAAACGCAGAGGATACTCCCTCAAGGAGAATATCAACAAACTGGTGGACAGAGATCCGCAGGTGGTGAGTGACTACAGAGAGACTCTCTCGGACATGCTGCTGGATAACTTCACAAAGCAATGGGTGGCGTGGGCACACGGTCATAATATGAAGGTGAGAAATCAGGCTCATGGCTCTCCGGCAAACCTGTTAGACCTGTATGCTGCTGTGGATATACCAGAGATAGAGGGCTTCGGGCTTTCGGAATTTGGCATCAAGGGCCTGCGTGTAGATCCTGGTATGACGAAGCTGAATGACTCGGACTATTCAATGTTTAAGTATGCCCCATCTGCTGCCCATGTGAGTGGTAAGAACCTCGTGTCGTCCGAGACCTTTACGTGGCTGACGGAGCATTTCCGCACCTCGTTGTCGCAGATGAAGCCCGACCTCGACCTGATGTTCTGTGCAGGTGTGAACAGGATGTTCTTTCACGGCATCTGCTATTCTCCAAAGGATGACCAATGGCCCGGATGGAGGTTCTATGCTTCTATTGATATGTCGCCGACAAACAGCATCTGGAGGGATGCGGAGTATTTCAACCGCTACGTAAAGACCTGTCAGACGATGCTGCAGAGCGGAAAGCCTGATAATGATGTGCTGGTATATTTCCCCGTCCGTAATCTGTGGAAGGATAATACCAAGACGCTGTTGATGCAGTTTGCTATTCATAATCTCGGAGAACTGGCACCAGCCTTCAAGCGTTCCATTCTGGAACTCGATTCGCTGGGCTATGACTGCGACTATATCTCAGACCGCCAGCTGCTGGCGTGCCAGTCGGCAGCGCTCGCAAACGGCGCCTGTGGCATTATGACGGAGGCAGGGATACAGTATAAGGCGCTGCTGATACCTGATGGCGCTATACTGACACCAGCGTTGAAGGAGCATATTGAAGAACTGCAGAAGCAGGGTGTAAGCATCATATACGGCAACGACGAGAAGAAACTGCAACAGGTGGCTGTGCCGGAGATGATGAAGACACAATATGGGCTGAAGATGATACGCAGAAAGTCGGATGTGGGATATGATTATTTCATTGCCAACCTGACACCTAACGATGTTGATGGTTTCGTAACGCTTGCAGTACCATTTAAGGATGCACAATGGTTTGAGCCGCTGACAGAGAAATCGTTTGCAGCAGATATAGAAGACAACAGCATCAGAATGAATCTCCGTTCTGGAGAGTCTATCATTCTGCATACCTTCTCTGTACCGCAGAACGCACAGCTGCCGGAGCGTTATGTTACTGAGGCTTTCGGTTCAGAAATCCCATTGGATGGCAAATGGACGCTGAGGTTTACGGAGGAGGCACCAAAGGTAAATGGAACCTTCACCCTGAACAGCCCACAGACATGGGAGACTCTTTCTCAAGAAGCTGCTGTGACAATGGGAACAGGCGTCTATGAGACAACCTTTAAGATGGGTAAGCCGGAAGGACAATATGCCATTGACCTGGGCGACGTGAGAGAGTCAGCAAGGGTGTATATCAATGATGTCTTTGTGGGATGTGCTTGGAGTGTGCCATACATACTGAATTTTGACAGCTCTGTACTGAAGAAGGGAAAGAATACTCTTCGCATCGAGGTGACGAATCTGCCTGCCAACCGCATCGCAGACCTTGACAGAAAAGGGGTGGAATGGCGAAAGTTTGAGGAGATTAATGTGGTGGATATAAAATACCAGAGGACTAAATATGACAAATGGGCTCCTGTACCATCTGGCTTGAACTCGAAAGTGAGAATTTATTCTGTGGAATAACGTTTAACGGTTAAAGGTTAACGTTTAAAGTAAAAAAAACGAGAAAAAATTTGGTAGTTTGAAAAAAAAGTATTACCTTTGCACCCGCAATTGAGAAAATGGTTGTTGCACCCTTAGCTCAGTTGGTAGAGCAACTGACTCTTAATCAGTGGGTCCAGGGTTCGAATCCCTGAGGGTGTACAAAAAAATAAATACCTGTACTTACGAAAGTAGGTGCAGGTATTTTTCTATTGCGTCGCTTATCTCGCTGATACAGATATATTCATCTGCGGAGTGGGAACGTGCTGACTGTCCCGGCCCGAGTTTGAACGATGGTATAGGCATCAGGGCCTGGTCGCTTAAGGTCGGAGAACCGAAAGGTGTCATTCCCATAGCGATACACTTCTGGACGAGAGGATGACTCTCTGGTATATGGGAAGAACGCAGATGAGTAGAGCGAGCCGTGAGGGTACTCTTTAGCTTACCCTGCAGGAATTCCAACACGTCTTCATTAGTATAGTATTCGTTGGTGCGCACATCGACGATGAAACGACATTCGTCAGGCACCACATTATGCTGTGTGCCACTATTGATGACAGTACATTGCATCTTGGTGTCACCAAGGAGAGGTGATGTCTTCTCGAAGTGATAGTCACGTATAAAGAGCAAGTCGTCGAGGGCCTTGTGGATAGCATTGATACCTTCGCCGCGTGCTGCATGTCCCGATTTACCATGAGAGATACCATCGAGCACCATCAGTCCACGTTCTGCTATAGCAGGCTGCATGCCTGTCGGCTCACCGACAACAGCGGTGATGCCAGAGGATTTTGAGAACAAAGAGGAGAGGGGACTGTCGCTGATGACAGAACGTATGCCACCAACACCGCTGACTTCTTCTTCGCAGCTGGCAAGATAGACAAAGTTATAGCGTTGCTCAGGACGGTTGGTGAGTTTGCGGAACACCTGAAGGAGTGCCACCAAACCGCCACCACAATCATTGCTGCCAAGACCATAGAGACGTCCTTCCTCGATAACTGGAGAGAAAGGGTCACGTGTCCAGGTGCTGACTGGTTTTACGGTGTCGATGTGGGCATTGAGCAGGATGATGTCCTTCTCGTCGTCCCACTTGCTGGAGAGACACCACACGTTATTGCCCTTGCGACTGGGATTGAGACCATAGCCGGTCATAACATCGAAAAGCAAGTCGGCAGCCGCCGTCTCGTCGCGTGAGACAGAGGGAACGGCGATAAGTCGCTGGAGCAAAGAGAGTGCTTCGTCGGTAAGTTGTTGTGTAGTCATCAGAATTTTACTGTAACCTTGGCAAGGAATGAGCGTCCTGCATACGGAACACCGTCAGAAAGCATCGAGCCAATGTGATAGTTATTGTTGAAGAGGTTCTTCAGGGAAAGGTTTATGTCGAGGTGTTTCCACTCATAGATAGCTCCGATGCCTACGACACATTGTGGTGCAACACGATTCATGACAGTAGCATAATCTCCCATTACCATAGTGCGCAGCAGGTCGATGGTGGGGTAGTAGGTAGCTGTCTGGAACTGCGTAGTGCCGCGAAGCCACAGCGTACCGCCGTCGAAGAAACCGCTGCCCTTACCGCGATAGGGCGCTCCTGCAACGGTGAGGTTAGCATGGAAAGCGGGAGTGGAATAAGTCTGGGACTTATATACGAGATAGTGCTCGTGCTTCACGACGCGCTGCCATGTAGCGTTGAGGTTGGCGAAGAGGTTGCGGCGCTGATACTGTGCTGAGCCCTCAACACCAAAGAGATACACCTTACCAGTATTATTGAAGATATATGTATCGCTCAGTCCTCCTCTGGCATAAGCCTGTGCAATAGCCGGATTGAGAACCACGAGGTCGTTGAGCAGGTTGTAGAATGTACCCACCTCGGCACGTAAGCCTCCCTTGTGGTATTCAGTGGTGAAGTTAAGACCGTGCATTGTCTCCGGCTTCATATCCTCGCCGCCGCTGAAGATAGGAAGGATGCAGGCGCGATAGAGGTATGGAGCATCGACGAAGGAATAGTTGTAGTTGCCGCGAATAGTCCAATTGTTGTCAAGCTTATGTATCACAGAGAGACGTGGTGAGAGCCTTCTCAGGCGTGAGCCATTGAAGCGTCGTTTGTTGTCATAACGCAGGCCCGCATTGAGAATCCAGCGGGGTGAGAAGGAATGCTTTATCTGCAGATATCCTGAAAGAGATGTCTCGCTGCCCTTGCGGAAGATTGACGATGATGACATGTTAGCGGCAGCGGTATAATTTCCACCCATAGTGAAATTCTTGCCCGTCATGGAGAATTGCTCGAACTGTGCTCCCAGAATTACCGTTCCGTGTCCGAGAAGGTTGTAGTTGGTAAGTCCCTGTGCCTGGAAACCGTAGGTGTTGTTCTGCCAGTCAAGTTTCTGATAGGCACCATTGTAGTTTGCCGGTGTTGTTGCCAGTACCCTTCTCAGCTGTTCACTCTCGCTGTCGTTACTTGCAGGCATGAGGATTATTTTCATGACGTCTGCCGTTGTCTTGCCGCGAAGGTTCTGGTCAAGCTGATTTATTGCAGCCGTGGGGTCTTCTCCCTGGGATATGTAACTGTATCCTATCAGTGTTTCGAGAAGATCTACCGCATTGTCGGATATCACGGCGCTGTTGACGGAGTCGCCAAGGGCGTTATAGAGTGATGTGCTCTCGAAATTAACGTATGCCGATGCCTGGACATCGAACTTACCGAAAGAGTGGGCGTAGTCGATGTTGATGCGGTTGTTGGAGCGTGTGATGCCTGGTGTCTCACCGTTAATCTTCCCGTACCTGTCGTAGGTGAAATTGCGGAAGGAATTGACATCGGGACGAGTGTCAACCGGTTGGATGCCATACATTCCCATTAAATCTTTTAAAATATCATTCTCATCAGCCTGCTGCATAGCCCCGACGATGACATCCTCCAACGAGGTGAGACCGTTAATCTGCAACACATTCATGTAAGGCACGCGCTTGGAACGCTGCAGGTTGATGCTCAAGGTGAAGTCCTGCCAACGTCCTTTCAGACCGATGTCGTATGCCGGACGGCCGTCAGTAGAGTGGGAGTAGAGTATCGATTTGCCGCCAGTGATATTGTCAATTTCGTTTCTGAAGCCGAGGCTGTTGTACATTGAGCCCCACCCCATGATGTCAACGACGTTGTTACCGCCTCCGACAACCAGTGAGCCGCCAAAGGAACGCTGCGTGCCTGCAAGGCCGCTGATGCGTGTGCCGTTGAGTTCTGCTCCCTTGTAGGTGATGATATTCACCACAGCCGTTAGGGCTACGTTACCATACAGGGAAGAAGCGGGGCCGCGAAGTACCTCTATCTGCTTTATCTTATCGAGGTTGGAACGGAAATCAGGCGCCTCGGCATTGGTCGAGGAACTGTTGAGACGATGACCGTCAACCATGAAGAGTATCTTATCCTGTGTCAGGGAATAGACACCATGCATAGCGATATTTGTCTCCATACCCTCAGCCATCGTCATACCTGGCACAAAGAGACACAGCACCTCCTGCAGCGTCTGTGCTCCGGAATGGCGTATCATCTCGTCGGTGATGAGTGTCACAGGCACAGGAGCCTCTTCAAGCGTCTCTGCCTGTCGAGATGCTGTGGTGATGCCTGCTGACTGGTCTTTCGCTTCGCTAATCATATCGAGGAAACGCATGGGGTCACCAAGAGAGGGCGTGAAATAAGGGTCAGACTTCAGCAGCAATGCCACATTATTCTTAGCCTCTTCGATATCACCCTGTTCAAGAGAGCAGAGAGCCAGCAACCTATAGGCACTCGTCTTAAGCATACCTTTGGCAGACGGCAGCATGGCATATAACGATTCCTTACACTTGTCAAACTGCCCGTTGCTGTATTCCGTCTGTGCCTTTGAGTATAGCTGGACAGCATCAGTAGAGGTGGCCTGGGCACTAACAGTAAGTATTGACAGCGTTACCAGAAGAGTCGTTATTATGGTTCTTGTATAACGTGATGTGATGGTCATCCTATTCTTCCTCTTTACAGATTTTTTCACTTTACACTCTCTACTGGTATGATGAAAGTAAAGGTGGTACCTTCTCCGACTTTGGAGTCAACTTTTATCTCACCTTTGTGGGCATTGACAATGATGTCGTGCGTTATCTGCATGCCAAGTCCTGTACCTTGTCCTACGGGCTTTGTGGTAATGTTTTCGTGGAAGAGTTTGCTCTGTACCTCTTCAGGGATACCAGTACCATTATCAGAAATCTTAATGGTCAGCTTACCATCTTCATAAATGGCAGATACCTTTATCTCTGGTTTGTAGTCAGAATTATTCTTTTCCTCTTCTTTTATGCTGCGTTCCTTTACGGAGTATGCTGCATTATTCATGACATTGAGAACTGCTCGTGAGAGGTCCTGCGGTATCACCATCAACTTTGGCATTTCTTCCTGATAGTCTTCTATGATGCTGACGTTGAAAGACTTGTCATTAGCTCTCTTGGCATGATACGATAGCCACACATATTCGTGCATCAGGTGAGGGATATCTGTAGGAAGATGCTCTCCTTCTTTACCACGGGAGATGAGCAGAATGCCCTGTATGATACTTATGGCACGTTCACCATGTTCCTGGATTTTCTGCATATTGGTAGATAGGTCATCTGCAATATCCTGGATATCTGCAGCATCATCTGGGTCCAATGTGTCAGCTACATCATTGATAATCTCTTTGAGGTCTTTCAGTAGCTTGTCAGACATCTTAGAGAAATTGATGACGAAATTCAGTGGATTTTGTATTTCGTGTGCAATACCTGCCGAAAGCATTCCCAATGCAGCGAGTTTCTGCTGTTGCTTTTCTGATTCTGTCATGGCGGTTATAGTTTTTTTAGGGTAATCAAGAATTCTGTATGGTCATCCTTTACGGAATTGAGCGTTATAGTACCTCCGTGAGCCTGTATTATCTCACGTGTGAGGAATAGTCCTACACCAGTTCCCTCACCAGTTGTCTTGGTGGTGAAGAATGGGTCATAGACTTTATCGAGAATGGTGTCTTCGATGCCGATACCATTATCATAGATGCGTATTTCTACATTATTGTCAACAGGCTTCAGAGATAGCTTTACCTCTGGCTTGTACTGTGCCTTCTTTGCCTTCTTGTTGACAGCATATACAGCATTACTGAGTAATGACAGCAGAGCCTTGTTAATAGACTCTGGGTCTATGTTGGCATGTATGTCAGAAGCGATGTCGGTGGTTATGTCCATCTTGTGATATTCCTTCGTGACATCAGCAGCTTGTTGACACAAGGTAGAGATGTTAGTGTCACGAGGTGTTCCGATGTTATTGTTGAGCATAGCCTCCATAGCACGCAAAGTGTGAGTAGTATTCACACCATGCTCCTCAATCTTACCAAGATTCTGGTGCATCATATCCAGGATGTCCATGCAATCCTCATAACCATCTTCAGACATATTCTCCTTCTCATCCTCAATATCCTCTGACAGGTCTTTTGCCAAGTCGTTGGTGAGCTTTGAAAAGTTGTTGATGTAGTTGATAGGATTCAATATTCGGTCAATGAGTCCTTGTGTCAGTTTACCTGCTGTGGCATTACGTTCCATACGTACCATATCAGCCTGCATGCGCTCTTTCTCATCAAGGGCATTCTTGAGGTCTTTGGTGCGTTCCTTGACAATCCTCTCGAGGGCTATCTTTGCCTTCTCAACATTCTTCATTCTCCATCTGACAAGTCCTCTGATTATCATGATGATGATGAAAATGTAGCATAGTATAGCCCACCATCTCAAGTAGAGTGGCAACTGATGGAACCACGATACTTTTGCTGCATCGCTTATGTTGCCATTAAGGTCCTGGGCTTCTATCTCGAGGAGGGTAGGGCCATAAGGCATATTATTGAAACGCGCCATTGTCTCAGAAGACCATGCTGTCCAGTTTCCACCATTGATGCGATAGCGATATTTTGCTGGCGAGAAGACAGAGTTCTTGGCCACTGAATATCTGACAGTCATTGTGTGGCAGTCAGCAGGTATTTCTATATTGTCCATTGTGGAGATGGGACGCAGGTCTTTCTGCATATATCCACCCCATAATATGGAGTCGCTCATGATGGTGATTTCGCGGAGATATACCTGTGGCTTTTCTTTCTTCAGAGGATAACTCATATCACAAGCCACAATGCCGAAGTCACCACCTACCCACATGATATTTTCCTTGTCTCGATATACGATATTCGCAGAAGAATATGCTGTAAACGGACGAGTAATGGCTTCCTTGCTGAATTCTGCACTATAGCGTATACGGGTGTCAGCCATCTTCTTCATATTGGCAGCATCAAGATATTTCTTCAGACTGCCGTCGTCAGGTAATGCCTGAATACCTTTCAGCGTAACACGATATCTTCCCTCTGATGTCAAAGCTATAAGGGCATCGTTGCCATCAG
>JAFVGI010000049.1 GCA_017475005.1 Prevotella sp.
CAAATGGAAGTAGGCAAGCGGTACAAAGGGTATGGCGTGCTGAATGAGTATGGCGAGTATCTTTTTACTCCATGCCAGAAACTTGAACCATCTGAAAAGAACATGAAGATTGTGCGCTCAAACGGGAGTGCCACTCTTTATGAGAGTAAAAACAATTTTCGACTTGCGGTGAATGTGCCCAAGAGCATACAAGGCTACCAGAACAGAGTAGCTTTTATGACTCAGGCCATGAAGCAGGCAATGAAACTTTTTGAGGAATACATCTAATGGAGGACTGACTATGAAAAGTTTACAAGAAATAGTAAAAGAACTGCAAGAACGATTACCTTCTACATATACTGTTAAGGTCGATTCTGATGATAAAACGATGATTAACGTTTACAAGAAAGCACAATATCCATGGCTTCAAGTTGACTTTGACGCAATGAACGATGTCATAAAAAATAATGGACTACTTATGTGGATGCGCGTGGAACTAATAATATTAAACCCTAAAGGAGAATCTATTTTCGTTCCAGTGTTCCATATTCATAGGAGAAATGAAATTTAAGGAGGAAAGATTTATGGAATTTTTAAATGTAATGGTGGGAGGCAAAGAGCCTCATGCTTGCAGAGTAGAAGAGAACTTTATTGAAGTAGTTCCATTAGAGGCTGTGTCATATATCCACTTTGATTTTCTCCCCAAGAAGAATTCAAAGACTGAAGATTGGCAACTAGTCAAAGGTGCTACAATCTCCACTGTTGACGGCTTGACTTACGACCTGTCGCCTGGCACTGCAAGACGGCTATATGCTAAGGTAGAAAATTCAATGTTAAAAATATAGAACTAAAGAGTTGAACTAAACATTTTAAGAATTATGAAAAAGAAATGAGTGTACACGTAATTTATTACGAGAAGCGGGGCAAGAAAAGCGTAAAGATGATGCGCCCCGTGACGACAAGGGAGGAGTATCTGGCTCTGCGTGACAGCACGAGGCAGAGAAACCTGCTGAAGGCTGTGAGAAACGGCGAAGAGAAAAAGAAGATGCAGCTGGTGCAGATGAACTACTCATGCCTGCCGAACGCTGACGGAACACTGGCTGGCTCAACGACGATGAGCAACGTGGTGGGCATGGACATTGACCACCTGAAGCCTGAGGAACTGGAGAGCGTGAAGCAGCGTATCTTAAGCAAGAAGGATGAGCTGGGACTGCTGATGCTGGAGAAGAGTGCCAGAGGCGAGGGCTATCACTTAGTGTTTAAGCGTCACACGGAGATGACGCAGGAGGAAAACCTGCAATGGGCATCTGACCTCCTTGGAGTGCAGTTTGATGAGGGTGCGAAGGATATCACGAGGGTGTTCTTCACGACAACGGCAGATAACGACAACCTGCTATACCTCGATGATGATTTATTCAACGACAACTTGGACAACAAGGACAACCCCTTGAACTCCTTGCTCCGAGCTTGCTCGCCTGAGCACCTACTGGAGCGCAAGAACCAGCGCGAAGCGCGACTTGAACCTTTGAACCAAAAAAGATATGAGCAACAGAAAGTATCAGGCAGTGGAAATGCAGAGAGTGAGTGGAAACCGCTCCGCTCCACGTATGCAGACTACAAGTACAAGGGCACACTACTTACCGACATCATCGACAAGTACATCGAGGTCTATGGAGAGCCTGAGCAAGGAGAAAAGCACAATTTCTATAACAAGATGGTTCGTGATTTTCGCAATATTTGCGATAATGACCCCCTTGTGCTACATGACCTTCTGCCTCGCTTCGGAGGAGACAATGCCGAGGAGTATAGGAACACTCTTTCTCAATGTCAGTCTATTTGCAGGACTAATAGTAACAGTTCTATACCTCGCGAGTTCTTTATATTCCTCGCTAAGAACGGATTTTACAAGAAAAAGCAAGGCGAGCCTGAGCCAGAGATAGAGGAGGATGAGAACAAGCCACACCCAGTTGATTTGATGCCTACTCCTCCACCTATTATCAAAGAGCTGATTGAAATAGCACCTAACGATTTCAAACTGCCTGCCATCAACGCACTCCTGCCTATACTTGGCACACTGACAAGTTATGTAAGAGCGGAAGACCCGCAGAATGCAAAGACCATCTCGACCTCATTCTTCTCTGTGGTCTATGCTCCACCATCAAGTGGTAAGTCATTCATGGAGCGTTACATCAACTATCTGCTCCGTGACATCATGATACGTGACGAGGTGAATGACGCTCGTGATGCAGTGTTCGCTCGCAAGGCTCAGCAGAAGAGTGCCAACGATAAGGGAGAGAAACTGCCAACGACATCTATCCGTATCATGGAGGCGAAAAACTCTGAGGCTGAATTCTTGGAGAAGCAACGCAACAACAAAGGTCACCACATGTTCACATACTGCGCTGAAATAGACCAATGGCGCAAGGGCATACGTGCAGCAGGTGGCAACAAGGACGACATGGTGCGCATAGCGTGGGACAACGGAACGTATGGTCAGAACTACAAGAGTTCAAACACCTTCAAGGGTAAGGTGCAGTTGTTCTGGAACGTGCTCCTTGCAGGCACTGACGACCAAGTTGCAAACTACTTCCGCAACGTGACCAACGGACTTGTTACACGATGCTCTTTCATGCACATCGACAATCAGCAGTTTCAGGAAGTACCGCCTCACTGGAAGATGATAAACAAAAAGCAGAAGGCCAAGGTTAACGCATTCATAGACAGATGTGACGCACTGACCTATGCAGAGCCGTTGAAGGTTGACCTCTCTGAGGTGTATGCAGTGGACGATGACGACTTTGACAAGGAGATACCTTGGAAGTACGAGTTCAAGCCATTGCAGTATGTTGACATAGACTGGATATTGCCCACCTGCAACAAGTTCCAAAAGGAGCAGTGCAGAAAAGCACAGATAGACAGCGATGAGGCACGTGACACATTCCGCAGACGAGTGGGTGACAGAGGCAAGCGACTTGCACTGCTTTGCACACAGCTCTATGCCAAGCCCATGACCGACAAAGACAAAAAAGCTTGCGCAAAGTGGATTGAGTGGTGGATGAAGCAAGACCTTGATGCTATCTGCAAGACCTTTGGCGAGAAGTATATGCAGGCCATACAAGAGTCAGCTCTGCCTGACGGAACTCAGCAGAAGACTCTCCTACAGAGGTTGCCAGGCGAGTTTGACAAGGCTGAGGTGCGCAGAGTGGCTGACATACTCGGTTATAAGACACAGACAAAAAAGATAATCAGCCGTTGGGTTAAGGCTGGTGTTGTCGAGAAATTCGCGCAAGACCGATGGCGAAAAATAACATCAAATAACAAGTAAATGAAGCATAAAGTTGTCATCTGCATAGACGGAGAATTCCACAAGATGTATAAGCCAAAGACAAAACATGATAATAATTGTTTTAATTGCTCCTTAAATGAATATTGTGTCGAAAATGAAGTAGGAGCACCTTGTACATCGGAAACTATATATAAAAAGGTAAGTGAAATCAAATAACAATTAAACAATGAAAAGAGAAATTGAAATCATTGCCTACAGCGCAGAGCGCTCAGGCGTAAGCAGTAAGAGTGGTGAACTGTGGTACAACCGTGATTTGGTTGTGCAGTGGTTTGAAGAGGGTGCGAATGGTCGCTATGAACAGCAGACAGTGGTGAGCATCAACAAGAGGCTTAACCCTCTGCTCCTGGAGCAGGCCGTAAAGAACCGCGAGAAGATAGAGATGTCAATGTACTTCGGCTATCGCAAGTACGATGGGGCTAATGGTTTGTCATACTTGCCCAACACTAAGGGCTATTTGCCACCAGTTTACGAGTTGAAAGAAGTAAAGAAGGAGGGATAAGCCATGAGTAGCAGAAACTTTGACCAGACGCTTGCATACGTCAACATGAATCCACTGAACATTCGTTTTGATAGGAAGACGAATTGGTTTGGCAGCAAGCTAAAAGACAGAAAGGGTTTCGTTCAGTTCTGTTCATTCAGCTACGGCTACAGGGCAGCAGTGATGATACTGCGCTCGTATGCTAAACGCAACGTGAGAACACTTGGAGAAATAATTGAGAGCTGGGCTCCACGTTCCGAGAATGACACCGAGGCATACATTAAGTCTGTGCTATCTTTCATGAATCCTCGTCAGTCAGAGCCTTTCTGGGTGGATAGAGAAACCATGATTGACCTCAAGAACCGATACCTCGTAGTTCAGCTGATGCTCGCTATGACAAGGGTTGAGATGGGAGCAAACACCGCTCAGGTGGCCAGATTGCGAGGTTGGGCTGAATTGGGCTATGACCTTGCGGTAACAACCAATAAGTTCTTTGAATAGTTTTTAGGGTTGATAATTAATGATTGTTTGAGTGCACCAGTCCGTGAGGATGAGTGCACTTTCTTTTTGTGACTTTTGTGACTTTGGTGACTTTTGTGACTTTGGTGACTTTGTGGTTTTGCAGACCCTAAATATTTCTCTCGTGTGTTTAAAAAAATAGAGGGTGTCTCACCTTCTGCAGTTGGAAAAACAACGGTCTGAACGGTATTTACAATAATCCAAAGTGACGCAGGGCATGGGCTACGCCGTCGCTGTTATTGTCGAGTGTAACGTAGTCGGCTACCTGCTTAATATCGTTCTCGGAATTGCCCATAGCGACACCGATGCCTGCCAGACGGAGCATCTCGACATCGTTGTTGGAATCGCCAAATGTCATCATCTGCTGAGGTGAGAGGCCGAGTTGTTCGCATAATTGTACGAGCGAAGGACCTTTATCTATCCCCAGGGGCAGGAGCTCAATAAAATAGGGTGTGCTGTGGCAGACGTACATCTTATCCTTTGTCGCTTCCTTGATGCGTGGTTCCCACATTACCTGCAGGTCGTGATGTCCCACCATCAGACATTTGTTTAGGGGTCGCGGAGCATCTGTGATAAAGTTTTCTACACCGACCACCTGCATTTTGTTGTTGAAAGAGGAGATGCCTACATACTCATCATCTGGGTGCTCGGTGTATATTTTGTCTTCATAGTATGTCATGAGTGTCATGCCTGACTGCTCCTGCATATCATGAAGCACGGGGAGCATCTCTTCTGGCAGGGTTTTCTCCACATACACCTCGCCAGTGGCACAGTCTTCTACGTGACCGCCATTATAACAGAGGATTATGCCACCATGCTTCTCCATATGTAGTTGGTGAGCAAGGGGACGCATGCCGTAAGGTGGACGGCCAGAGGCCAAAACGAGCCTAACACCTTGGCTCTGCACCTGCATGAGGGCTTCCAAGGTGTTAGGTGTTATCTCTTTCTTATCGTCGGTAAGTGTACCGTCGAGATCAAGAGCGATAAGTTTTATATCTTGCATATTATTCCTTCAGTGACAGTACCTGCTTAGCAACAGCGTTCTCAGGATCTATCTCAGCAAGTTTCTCTGCGTAAGGCATTGCAGCATTGATGTCGTTCATTACATTGCCATAGTAAGAGATGTTGTAGAGGTATGCTTCCTTCAGACGTGCAGGATTGCAGTTAGGTGTAGCAATGAGTTCGTCGTAGAATGGCTTTGCCTTACCCTTACCACCATCGATAAGGTTAGCAACCTGTGCACGCTTATAGACTGCGTATTCCTTAGCATCAGGTATTGCAGCCAGTCTTGCGAATACCTCGTCGGCCTTCTGCAGAGACTCTGCCTTCTTGGCTGGATTCTGCTGTGCATAGTACATATACTGCTGACCGAGAGCTGCTATGTCGGTAACTGAAGCTTTCAAGCCTGCCTCTGCGAGGTAATTTTCGTAGGCTGGGATGGCATTCACATAGTCTTCCTTATCAGAATAGGTCTGGGCAATCTGCTTGAGGGCAAAGAGTTTGTCTGCCTTTGGCATCATTGGGTCGTTAGCAAGTTTGTTGAGTTCAGCAAGTGCCTCGTCGTAGAGTTCTGCACCACGGAGGGCATTAATCTTGCGGCCGTAGTCATCAGAGCTGATCTTTACAGAGTCTGAGTGGTTGAACAGTTTGTCTGCATTGGCAAGTGCCTTATCCCAGTTCTTCAAATCGGTATTGCCCCAGAAAGCGATACGGTTGAGGGTGGCATTGCGTGGAGCAACGGTCTGACCGTATTCTGCAACCTTAACAGCCTCTTCAACCTTCTGCGTGAGATAGAGGTTGGTAGCGAATGCGCTAATCTGATATGGCTGCATGTCTTCAAGCTTTACCTTAGAATAATACTTGATAGCCTCCTTAGGTTTGCCAGCACCATTGGCGATGTCTGCAGCGATGAGGTCAACAGGATAGTCTGGACGTGCCTGACGGAGTTGCTCCATAGCATCGAGAGCACCACGTGGGTCGCTCTTGCTGGTAGCAGTAGCGTAGAGACGGTAGCCATCAGGATTCTGTGGGTCAGCATACATAGCCTGCTGATACCATGTTACGGCATTACCGGCCTCGTTCTTTGCAGAAGCGATATTACCAAGAACGATGAAGGTGAGACACTTGTCCTGTGCGGTAACCTTCTTAGGATTCTCATTGATAAAGGCTTCAGCCTTCTGAGCAGTAGCGAGAGCCTTGTCAACCTCTCCTGCTGCGAGATATGCCTTAGCAATGCTTACGAGAGATGTGGGTGATTTCTTGTACTCTTTCTCCAAGTCTTTCAAACCATCCACATCCTTTGAGAGGATAAGCTTTGTTGCCTGCTTCTGAATTTCGTCAGCGACAGGTGCCTGTGCCATAGCTGGAGCAGCGATGAGTGCCATCAGCGCTCCGATAAATAGGTTCTTCAGTTTCATTTCTTTTTGTTATTGTTTAGTTATATTGTCGTTTGGTCGTTTAGTCGTTTGGTCGTTTAGTCGTTTGGTTGTTTGGTTGTTTAGTCGTTTAGTCGTTTGGTCGTTTAGTTGTTTAGTCGTTTTTCGTCTGCACCTTACGCCACTGTAGGTCACCACGATAGGGTAGGAGGGCGGACTTTAGAACAATCTTCTGTCCGATGGGTGACTGTAGGAAGTTGGCAAAGCCAACAGGGAGCCCATGGTATGGGTCAACGAGCAGAGCATAGACGGTGCGGGCGAATGGGTAGCGTCCGTCAAGCAGGTATAGTTGATAGGGTTTCCACGAATTCATCTCGCCTGCCTTTGCACCAGGTACGGAGCAGACGTTCATGACCTGAATATTCTTCTTAAAGGTCACATTGGTAGTGTCGCGCTTGTCGTTGAGCCAGTTACTACCTATGATGCCGATGGCGTTCTTGGTCTTTTCTACATAATTGATGACCTCAGCGCTGGTCTTGACAGCCGTGATATTCTTGCTGTTGATAGGTGTGCCACCGAGTATGGAATCTACTGCCCAGTGTACTGCTGCAGACTTGTTGTTGTCGAAGACCACGTCAATTTCTCCAAGTTTGGAGCCTTCGTTGACTTGATTCCATTGAGTAACCTGTCCGAGAAGAATCTTCTTTATATCATCAACATGTATGCATGAATCAACGTTCTCCTTATTTATAATGAAAGCGAGACCGTCATAGCCTATTGGGAAGTAGCGTGGCTGCAGCCCATTGGTCTTGAAGTAATTGAGTTCTTTCTC
>JAFVGI010000050.1 GCA_017475005.1 Prevotella sp.
AAAACCAAAACCAAAACCAAAACAAGGAACGTCCTCAGGATGGTCAGATGAGTAAGGAGAATGCAGAGCAGTTGCTCAATGCTGCTGTACAGGAAGAGAAAGCAACGCAGCAGAGATTGCAGAAGGCTATGTCACAACCGTCTCGTCGCAACATAGAAAAGAATTGGTAAATGCAAAGAATACTTACTATATTACTATGCACGCTATTATCGATGCTCTCTCTGGGTTTGCAGGCTCAGGGCATAAGGGTTGATGGCCCAACAGCAGTATATAACGGTGAGCAGTTTCAGATACGATATGTTGTAAACACTACTGACGTAAAGGGGTTCCGCATGGGGACACCGCCGGATGCCTTCGAGATTCTCATGGGACCATCGACATCTACGCAGCAGAGTTTCTCAATGGTAAACGGAAAGACATCACATACCTCGTCCGTAACCTATACTTATGTTCTCTTGGCAAAGAAGACAGGTACTTTCGTGATACCTGCTGCTCATGCTACTGTAGCAGGTTCTAATGCCTCTTCACAAGCCTTGAAGATAACAGTTACCGCAAATCCTAATCCGAATGCTGGTCAGAATGGAGGAAGTCGTCAGCAACAGCAGCAACGCAGTCCTGCGCGTGTAAATCGTGCTGGAACACAAATAACGGGCAATGACCTCTTCATAAAGGTGTCTGCCAACAAGTCGCATGTTCATGAGCAGGAACCGATACTTCTGACATATAAGGTATACACTCAAGTAGAGTTGACTCAGCTGCAAGGTAAGATGCCAGACCTTAACGGCTTCCATACGCAAGAGATACCTCTCCCACAGCAGAAGAGGTTCCATGTAGAGAATGTCAACGGCAGACCATATAACTGCGTTACATGGAGTCAGTATGTGATGTTCCCGCAGATGTCAGGAAAGTTGGAGATTCCTTCTATTACCTTCAAGGGCATCGTGGTGCAAGAAGACCCTAACGTAGATCCTTTCGAAGCCTTCTTTAATGGCGGCTCTGGCTATGTGGAGGTGAATAAGGAGATAAAAGCCCCAGGTGTCAGCATCCAGGTTGATCCTTTGCCACAGAAGCCTGCAAACTTCTCAGGTGGTGTGGGCGTGTTCTCTGTTGAAGCTTCCCTCGATAAGAACCAGGTTGGAGCAGGCGACCCTGTCAATCTGCACTTCGTAGTAAAGGGCGTAGGAAATATGAAGCTCATCAAGGAGCCTGTACTCGACCTGCCAAAGGCGTTTGAGAAATATGACGCTAAGGTGACAGACAAGACGAGTCTCACTGGTGAAGGTGTTACGGGAAGTATGATATATGACATCTTACTCGTTCCACGTACAGAAGGAGAATACACCATTCCTGCCATCAACTTCGTATATTTCGATACTCATTCATCATCCTATAAAACCCTTACTACAGAACCTCTGACGCTGAAGGTGACGAAAGGCAAGGGCGGAGGCTCTGCAACAGATTATTCACAGCAAAGTGATAAGGATATCCACAACTTTATGATTGGTGGCAATGAGGCTGAAGACCCGCAGAATACATTCTTTGGCAGTACGGCATATCTTGCCCTCAATGGCATCGTGCTAGCAATATTCCTTGTGCTGCTGATAATCTTCCGTCGTCGTGCTATGGAGTTGGCTGACATCACGGCATATCGTGGAAAGAAAGCTAACAAGGTGGCAACAAAACGTCTGAAGAAAGCTGCAAAGCTGCTCAAGGCTGGCAAGACAAATGAGTTCTATGACGAGGTGCTTCGTGCCTTGTGGGGATATGTAGGCGACAAACTCGCCATACCAGTAGAGCAACTTACTCGAGAGAATATCTCCGGGAAACTTGCAACACGAAAAGTCAGCGAAGAGACAATAGGAAAATTCATAGAGGCCCTTGATGAGTGTGAGTTCGCCCGCTATGCCCCAGGCGATCCTGCAGTAGCAATGGAACACACCTACGACAAAGCCTCAGAAGCAATAGAAAATATAGAAGACGGTAAATGAGACAGATAATCATCATAACCCTAATGGCATTTGCCCTTTGCGCCTACGCAGGACAGACCACTACGGCAACACCTGACCCTAACAGCGCACAAGAATACTTCCAACGTGGCAATACCTTCTACAAGCAGTGCGACTATGCCCACGCTATGTTGTGCTATATGAGGGCACAGAAGTCAGAACCCCTCAATAAAGACATCCAGCACAACATAAATATTACACGTTCCAAGACCATCGACAAGATGCCTCCGGAGAGTAACATCTTTTTCGTAGAGTGGTATAAAGCCCTTGTAATGACAAATACCATCGACAATTGGGCAATGATATCTATTGTATCGCTGATAGCTGCTCTGCTGTTGTTCTTGGCATACCTTTTTGTCAGCAATATGGCAGTCAGAAAAGTGTCCTTTTATACCTGCGTAGTATTGTTCCTTATCTTCTGCTTCTCCGTCTTTTTTGCATGGAATAGAAAATATATACTTAATACACACGATACAGCCATTGTGATGAAGGAAGCAGTTGCCATAAAGAATCTGCCGTCAACAAAGGCTCCGGATACTGCCATCATCCATGAAGGAACATGTGTCCGTATAACAGACAAGGATATGAAAGGATGGTTCGGCATTCGTCTCTCTGATGGCAGAGAAGGTTGGATAAGGGCCGCTAATGTGGAGCAAATATGAACGATATAAATTTATTTGACCGCCTGGGAATAATGCTTTTCTGGGGCAGTGACAGTTCTTTGGTAGATTACCTTGCTATTAATTTGACAAACCCATTGGCGTGGGTGCCGTTTTTCATCATGTTGCTCTACATCGTCCTGCACAACCACAGCAACAAACGTGAGCGCCTCATATGTGTGGCTGCGGTATGCGTCACGCTCGCCCTGTCAGCAGGCGTGTGCAACCTCATTGTAAAACCTCTCGTTTGCAGGGTACGTCCTTGTAATGTGCCGGAGTTGAGGGAAATGTTTCATGTAGTGAAAGGATATGCAGAGAACAACTACAGCTTCTTTTCCTCCCATTCCGCCAACTATACAGCTCTCGCTACCTTCTTTATACTGCTCGTGCGTCATAGAGTGATGACGGTAGTGATGGTGTGTCTTGCGCTGGTGAATATGTGGACACGTTTGTATCTCGGGCAACACTACCTCTCCGACATCTGTGTCGGAATGATGTGGGGCATCGTTTCAGGATATATCGGTTGGCGAGTATATAAGAAGTATTCACATCAGGAACGCCACGCGACGGAGGTCGCTCCCACGGGCTTCTTGTTGCAAGACCTCTATTTGGCAGCCTTGGTATTCGTGGGTACAATATTTCTCGTGATGCTGTTGTAATGTATGATAAATTTTAAGGGTTTAATTAAAATTCCGCGTCCTTAAAACTTATTTCTTTTTATCCTCCAAAGAAGGCTACCTCAAAGTATTCGTTTAGGTGTGGGGTGTGTTTGGATAGTTTTTGTATGGCGTTGAGGATGGAGTGACGAAGGGATATGGAAGATTGCTGATGGTTGATGGCTGATTTGAAGGCGCAGTGGGCTTGGTCAATGAATTCATTGAGTTCACTATCGTTGAGTACCATCTTTATTGTCAGCAGACGTGACATTATGCAGTAGCCTTGCAGCTGTGCCATTTCGTATGGCTGTGCAATGAGCTGCAGAGCCATGTCTTTGGCATAGGGTAGGTGTTGATAGAGATGCATTGCTGCCAGTTCGGCAATCTCTTGTGTAGGTGTCTGTTCTACCCACAGCATTGCGAGGTCGGCAGGAAAATCGTCAGCAGGCATCAGCATAGTTGCGAGTATCTTACATTCACGAATGTTTTCTTTCCACAATAACGAAGCCAGTTCGCTGAGTTCAGCAGGAGTATGAGCCTCTGCTTTTATCTCTGCTGCCATCTCTTGCAGATGTTGCAGGGATACGCCCCAGTTGAGGTGGTAGTTGACACCTTTGTCACGAAGCGATTGGGCTGTGACACCATTCATGTAGAGCCTGAAACTCTGCTTTATCTCTTTTAATTTCTCTTGCATTAGAAGTCAAGCGTTACTTTGCCATTGAGTTGTCGGCCTGTGAGATAGTTAGGAACAGCATACTGATGGTTTGTGACGTCAGTAATCCAATAGTAGGAGTTGACGTTGTTGTGACCAAGGAGGTTGAGACAGTCAAGGCCAACCCAGATATTCTTCAGGTTGAAGCGCCTGTCTTTTTGATTCTCACGTTTGAAGGCACGGAAACTCATGCCGATATCTACGCGCTGATATGCAGGAGCACGGAATTTTTGGCGGCTGTTGTCAGTATGCGGAGGACCAAACGGCAGTCCGTCAGCAAAGGCTAGGCGCAATGACATACGCCAACGCTCTGTACCAGGGAAATAGTCGGTAAAGAAGAGGTTTACTGCATAGCGCTGGTCTGTAGGAAGCGGTATGGTAGCACCTCTGTATTTCATTCCTGTCTTCATCAATGAGAAGGATATCCAGGAGTCTGTTCCTGGTACGAATTCACCGTAGAGCTTGAAGTCGATACCTGCTATGTAACCATTGCATTCATTGATGCCGTTATAGGTTATCTTAACGTTGTTGACAGAGTAAGGAATGAGGTTTGATAAAATCTTGTAGTATGCTTCTGTAGTGAACTTGAATGGACGATTTGCAACCTTGAAGCGTAGGTCGTAGGCTGCAATGAGGTGGATGCTTTGCTGTGACTTTATCTTATTGTTAAGGGTGGCATATGTTACACCACTTACGGTTGTAGTGTCCTTTAACTCCTTGAAGAATGGTGCCTGATAGTACAGACCTGCTGCAAAGCGAAGAGTGGTGTTCTCATTCCAATGAGGTATTACGGCAAGACTGACACGAGGAGAGACTATTGTCTCCTTGTTGAAGGACCAGTTAGCAAAGCGAATGCCATAGTTGAGGGTGTAGAGATTAGTCTCCAGAGGGGAAGTAAATTTCCACGCATCCTGCGCATAGAATTCTATCCTCCTTGCACTGAGGGTGTTCTTTGCTGCTATGGTGTATATCATATTCAGGTTGTTGCCTGTATGTGGCATTACATATCCTGAAGAGTCACGCATTTCGTATTCTCGAGTATTCTCCTCTATCTTCTCCCACTTGATGCTGAGCCCCGTCTGGATGTTGTGGTGTTGGCTCTTGTTCTCGAGAAGCAGTTTCATGGTACCCACGTTGGCAGTAAGGTAGTTGCGGGCATACTCCATGTATGTTCCGACACCCAGATTCTGCTGTGTCTCTGTCTGTGTGAGCCAGTACTGTCCCTGTATGTCATAGGTCTCCTGTTCCTTGGTGTGGAAGGCCGAACCAATGAGCGAGAGAGCTGTGTTAGCATTGATGTTACGCTTGATGGTCAAGGCTCCGAAATAAGTGCGGAAGAGGTCTTTCTCCTGTCCATCGAAATATACCTTGAATGCTTTTATGTCGTCTTGTGTTCCGAATGTCGTTTCACGGTCTTTCGGATAGAAGTTATATTTTGACTGTGATATATCACCTATGAAATCTATCTGCCAACGTTGGTTGGGCGTCCATGAGAGATATGTCTGATAATCAATAAATCGTGGGTCATATTCACCTGTTGTATCGAAGGTCTTCAAGAGGGCTTTTGTCTGCTTGTATCTAAAGCCGTTTGCCCATGAGAATTTCTTGTTGCCAAAGCCAAAGTAAATACTTCCTCCCATTAGACTGGCAGAGAAAGAGCCCTCAGTACGTTGTGGCTTGCGATACAGTATAGCGAGGGCTGATGACATTTTGTCGCCATATTGTGCCTCATAACCACCTGTAGAGAATTTGATGCCTTGCACCATATCAGGATTGATGATACTCAAACCTTCCTGCTGACCAGAGCGGATGAGGAAAGGACGATAGACCTCTATGTTATTGATGTACACAGAGTTCTCGTCGAACGAACCACCTCTGACGTTATATTGTGATGATAGCTCGTTATGAGAACTTACACCTGCCTGAGTCTGTATCATCTCTTCTACGGCATTGCCGGTTGTAGAAGGTGCCATCTTCATGTCTGTGATGTCTAGCTCTTCTGTGCCGCCTGTCTGACGACGTCTCTCGACAATAGTTACATCATCAAGCAATGTCTCGTCTTGTGATAGGGTAATCTGAATGTTTTGTCTGCCACGAGGTCTTCTGAAGACACGAGTCTTGCTCTTATAGCCTATCATGGAGAATCTCACTACAACAGAATCAGCAGAAATGAGACTGATGGAGAATTCGCCCTTCATATTCGTCATTGTGGCCCTTCCTTGGCCCAGACAAGATACGGAGGCAAGTTCTACGGGATTCATATCATTGTCCATCACCTTACCCGTGAGCAAGAACTCATTTTGTGCAGACACTTCGGCGCCACACAGGGTAAGTAGAAATGATATCAGTATTATGATGTGTCGTTTGGTCATTTTTTATACAATAAGTCTCTTATAAAACGATGTTTTACCTATTTTATTGTATGAAAAACGCAACTTTGTATTAAAACCAAAACGAAAACCAAAACTGAAAACAAACTTTTTTGTGTTTTTCTTCTTTTTTCGACATTTTTTTATTAACTTTGCAACGCATTATGTGTGGTCTTTGGCCACGATTCTCAAGGTTCAATATTAAATCTTCAATATAAAAAACATGACACAAGGTAAAGTTGATGTGCTCCTCGGTCTTCAGTGGGGCGATGAAGGAAAGGGTAAAGTAGTTGATGTGCTGACCCCTAAGTATGATGTAATAGCTCGTTTCCAGGGTGGTCCTAATGCAGGACATACTCTTGAGTTCAATGGAGAGAAATATGTGCTTCGCTCTATTCCGTCTGGTATCTTCCAGGGTGGAAAGGTGAATATTATTGGTAATGGTGTTGTACTGGCTCCAGATCTCTTCATGGACGAGGCAAAGGATTTGGAGAAGAGTGGACACGACTTGAAGTCACGTCTGTACATATCAAAGAAGGCACACCTCATCATGCCTACACACCGTGTCCTTGATGCTGCCATAGAGGCTTCAAAAGGTAAGAATAAGGTAGGAACAACTGGTAAGGGTATTGGTCCTACATATTCTGACAAGATAGCCCGTACAGGTCTTCGTGTAGGTGATATCTTGGAGAACTTTGAGGAGAAATATGCTGCTCATAAGGCTCGTCACGAGGAGACTCTGCGTGCCATGAACTATACCGGCTATGATATCACAGAGGTGGAGAAGAAATGGCTTGAGGGAATCGAGTATATCAAGCAGTTCACCTTGGTGGATTCAGAGCATGTGATAAACAAGATGCTGAAGTCTGGCAAGAGTATGTTGTGCGAAGGTGCTCAGGGTACTATGCTGGATGTTGATTTCGGCTCTTATCCTTTCGTAACCTCCAGCAATACTATATGCGCTGGTGCTTGCACAGGTTTGGGACTTGGTCCTAACAAGATTGGTGAGGTATATGGTATAATGAAGGCTTACTGCACTCGTGTTGGTGCAGGACCATTCCCAACGGAACTCTTTGACGAGACAGGGCAGAAGATGCGTGATATTGGTCATGAATATGGTGCTGTAACAGGTCGTGAGCGTCGTTGTGGATGGATAGACCTTGTGGCTCTGCGTTATTCTATCATGGTGAATGGTGTTACAAAACTTATCATGATGAAGAGTGATGTACTTGATACTTTCCCAACCATCAAGGCTTGTGTGGTTTATAAGGTGAATGGTGTTGAGACGCCTGATTTCCCTTATAGCATAGAAGAGGGTATAGAGCCTGTTTACAAGGAACTGAAAGGTTGGCAGACGGATATGACAAAATATACCTCTGAGGACCAGTTCCCACAGGAATTCAAGGATTACATCAAATTCCTCGAAGAGCAGTTAGAAACTCCTATCACCATCATCTCTATAGGTCCAGACCGCGAACAAACCATCGTAAGAAAGTAAATGGCACAGAAACCGAGTATTCCAAAGGGAACCAGAGATTTTGGCTCCCTTGAAATGGCCAAGCGCAATTATATATTCAATACCATACGTGGAGTCTTTGAACTCTACGGCTTTCGCCAGATAGAAACACCAGCAATGGAGAACCTCTCCACATTGATGGGAAAATATGGCGAAGAGGGTGATAAACTGCTGTTTAAGATTCTTAATAGTGGCGACTTCCTGCACGGAATGACACCTGACGAGGTCGCTACAACAAGCACATTGAAACTCGCTACAAAATTCTGCGAGAAGGGCTTGAGATATGACCTTACAGTACCATTTGCACGTTATGTGGTACAGCATAGAGAAGAGTTGCAGCTGCCATTCCGCCGCTTTCAGATACAGCCAGTATGGCGTGCCGACAAACCACAAAAGGGACGCTATCGTGAGTTCTATCAGTGTGACGTTGATGTGGTAGGTTCTGACTCTTTACTGAACGAAGTGGATTTGATGCAGATTACAGATACCATCTTCTCACGTTTCGGAGTAAGGGTAATAATAAAAATCAACAACAGAAAGATTCTCACAGGTATTGCTGAGGCAATAGGAGAAGCGGACAAGATTATAGACATTACTGTTGCTATCGACAAACTCGACAAGATAGGTATAGATGCTGTCAATGAAGAATTACGTAATGACGGCATATCAGAAGAGGCAATAGCAAAGCTGCAGCCTATCATCAACCTACAGGGGACAAATGCCCAGAAACTGGATACTATAGCAGAGGTGCTGAAGGATTCAGAGGTAGGCCAAAAGGGTGTTGAGGAATTGCGTTTCATACTCAATGCCTGTGATGGTATGTTGAAGAATGAACTACAGTTGGATCTTACCTTGGCACGTGGCTTGAACTATTATACTGGTGCCATCTTCGAGGTGAAGGCTGCAGATGTGCAGATAGGTTCCATTACTGGTGGTGGACGCTATGATAACCTTACCGGTATCTTTGGTTTGCCAGGACTCTCTGGCGTAGGAATATCATTTGGTGCAGACCGCATATATGATGTCCTGAATCAGCTTGACCTGTATCCAAAGGAGGCTATCAATGGCACACAGTTGTTGTTCATAAACTTTGGTGAGAAAGAAGCTGCATATTGTTTGCCTATTGCAAAGGCTTGTCGTGAGGCTGGCATACGAACAGAAGTGTATGCTGATGCTGTAAAGATGAAGAAGCAGATGAGCTATGCCAATGCCCTAAATATACCTTTCGTAGCTCTTGTGGGAGAAAACGAAATGGCAGAGGGAAAGGTGATGCTGAAGAATATGACAACAGGCGAACAGAAACTCGTTACTCCTGAAGAACTCATCAAATGGATTTAAAGGATGTCTCTTTCCTGAACCTGATGCAATGTCGCATCTTCAATGTGCTCATCATAGCCAATCCCTATGATGCTTTTATGTTGGAAGATGACGGACGTGTTGACGAGAAGATTTTCTCGGAATACATGCAGTTGGGCTTGCGCTATCCACCTTCCTTTACACAGGTATGTACGATAGAAGAAGCCTCAGATGCCATCAGTAAGCTACACTATGACCTCATCATCTGTATGCCAGGTAATGCTGACAATGATGCCTTCGATGTAGCAAGGGCAGCGAAAGAGATAACTCCAGATACACCATGTGTCGTATTGACACCATTCTCACATGGCATAAGCCGAAGAATGGAGAATCTGAATCTCTCTATATTCGATTATGTCTTTTGCTGGTTGGGAAATACAGAACTGATTCTCTCAATCATCAAGCTTATAGAGGACAAGATGAATGTGGAGAATGATACGCAGGAAGCTGGCGTAAAATGCCTGCTGCTTGTGGAGGATAATATACGTTTTTATTCTTCCATATTACCACACCTTTATAAGTACATTCTTACGCAGAGTCTTAACTTTGCTACAGAGGCCCTTACCATGACAGCAGAAATGCTTCGCATGAGAGGTCGTCCAAAAGTGCTTTTGGCACGTAACTATGAAGAGGCGTGGGAGATATATTCCCGCTATAAGGAACACATGCTCGGAGTCATTTCCGACTGTCGATTCCCAAAGGATGGTGAGATAGATCCTATGGCAGGAATGAAATTCCTCAATGCTGTCCGTGAGGCAGACGAATACCTGCCTCTTATCATGGAAACGTCAGAGGATATAGAGAAACTGCAGGCAGGAAATCCAGAACTGAGGGTTCATTATGTAGATAAAAATTCAAAGAAACTTGATGTAGATCTTCATAGTCTTCTTGCAAGCCATTTCGGTTTTGGAGACTTCCGCTTCCGCAATCCTAAGACAAAGGAGGTAGTGCTGAAGGTGCGAAACCTGAAAGAGCTACAGGACAATATTCTCACGATACCATCAGATTCCCTTGAGCTACATGTCAGACGCAACCATATCTCCAGATGGCTGGCAGCACGTGCTATATTCCCCGTATCAGAATTCCTGAAGAATATAACATGGCATAAATATCCTGATGTTGAAGCCCATCGTCAGTTTATCTTTGATGCAATTGTTGCATATCGCCACATGAAGAACCTGGGTGTCGTTGCAGTATTCAATAAAGACCGCTTCGACTCCTACTCACATTTTGCCCGCATAGGAGACGGAACACTGGGAGGAAAAGGGCGTGGCCTTGCTTTCCTTGACAACATCATAAAGAAACATGAAGAGCTGCATCAGCACAAGAACATGAAGGTGATGATACCTAAGACTGTTGTGTTGTGTACAGATATCTTTGACCAGTTTATGAGTAAAAATCACCTGTGGGAGACAGCCCTTTCCGATATACCTGATGAGGAGATATTACAGGCATTCCTGCATGCAGAACTTCCTGATTCCTTACACGATGACTTGGACCGTATTATAGAGGCAACACACAAGCCTCTGGCGGTACGTTCGTCTTCTTTGCTTGAGGATAGCCATTACCAGCCTTTTGCCGGCATATACAGCACCTATATGATACCATATAGCGACAATAGGGAAGAGATGTTGCAAAACCTCTCAAAATCCATAAAGAGTGTATATGCCTCAGTATATTATCACGACTCAAAAGCCTATATGTCGGCTACCCAGAATGTCATAGACCAAGAGAAGATGGCTGTGATAATTCAGGAGGTTGTAGGACAGCAGTATGGCAATTATTATTATCCAAATATCTCAGGTGTTCTGCGTTCCATAAACTACTATCCAGTTGGTGAGGAGAAGCCGGAAGAGGGTATTGCCTCACTTGCTCTCGGATTAGGAAAATATATTGTTGACGGAGGCCAGACACTTCGTGTGTGTCCTGCTCACCCTACTCAGGTGATGCAGCTGTCGGAAATGGAGATAGCCTTGCGTCAGACACAGACATCATTCCTATGTCTTGAAAATAAGCCACAAGAAGAGAATACTGAAAGTGACGGAACTGTTGACCACACTCTTAACTTCGAGACAAATGACGGCTTCAATATCTCTCGCAGAATGGTAAGTGATGCTGCAGCTGATGGTTCGCTACAGTTTATTGCTTCCACTTTCGACCCTATGGATAATATCATCCGCCCAGGTGTTTACGAGGGAGGAAGAAAGATAATATCCCTCGCAGGAGTGTTGGAGGCTGATGTGTTCCCATTGGCAGATATAATGCAGAAATCCCTGCAGCTTGGTGCTGAAGAGATGCGCCGCCCAGTAGAAATAGAGGTGGCATGTAATCTGCATGATGACAGAACAGCAACTTTCTATCTGTTGCAGATTCGTCCGATAGTAGATAGCAAGCAGGAGCTTAATGAAGACCTGCTCTCAATACCTGATGAAGACTGCATTCTGCGTTCACACAATTCGTTGGGACACGGTATTGTAGAGGGATTGGAGGATATAGTATATGTAAAAATGCCTGATGACGGCACTCTGCCTTTAGGGTCAACAGCATTATCCATTCAGGATGAGATAGACCAGATAAATGATGGCTTCCTTGAGAGAGGCGAGAGTTATGTTCTTGTCGGCCCAGGGCGTTGGGGCAGTTCTGACGAATGGCTTGGTGTGCCTGTAAAATGGCCTAATATATCTGGGGCAAAACTGATAGTGGAGGAATTGTTGCCAAACAAATATATAGACCCTTCACAGGGTACGCATTTCTTCCAAAACTTGACATCGTTGGGAGTGGGTTATTTTACCGTTGATCTCCTTAGTCGAGAATACTTCGACAGCCTTCCTGCAGTAAAGGAGACAAAGAATGTAAGGCATATAAAATTGCCAAAGCCAGCTACCTTGAAGATGGACGGAATGAAAGGAGAAGGCGTTCTGCTTTTTTAGAGTTTAAAGTATAGAGTTATATTCTAGGATGAATTTTCAGAGGACACAATTACTGCTTGGTGAGGACTTCCTGCAACGTGCACAAAGTGTACGCATAATTCTTTTTGGAGTTGGAGGAGTCGGCTCTTGGTGTGCTGAGAGTCTTGTGCGTTCTGGAATAACAAATCTGACGATTGTAGATGATGATGTGATAAGTCCTACGAATATTAACAGACAACTGATGGCAACATCTTCTACTATAGGACAGCCTAAAGTGGAGATGATGCGCCAGCGACTGCTTGATATCAATCCGGAGGCTTCCATAACAGCTTTGAGCGAGAGATATACTCCAGGTAGTGCTGAGAAATTTAATCTGCAGGAGTATGACTACATAATAGATTGTATCGACTCCTTGAAAGATAAGCTACACCTTATTTTATATGCTAATTCTCTACCAGCTCGTGAAGATGCTGTAGAAACTACATATCCAGTGTTCTTCTCTTCTATGGGAGCAGCCCTTCATATAGACCCGACAGCTGTTAAAGTAGCTGATTTCTGGAAGGTGCGCAATGACCCCTTTGGCGCCTTGTTAAGGAAACGTTTGCGTCAGGCAAAAACATTTCCAAAGAGGCATTTCCTATGTGTATATAGTGAGGAATTACCACTTGAGAATCTTGGAGAAGTTGACGAGACATGTTCCTATAAGGCCGTCATAAATGGCAGCCTGGCACATATCACAGGAATATTCGGATTTACTCTTGCAGGATTGGTACTCGAAGATATAAGTAACAAATTGAAGTCCATAAACAAATGAATTACGACAAAGCTTTTGTCCTAACAGACACAAACACTATCAAATATTGCTATCCACAGGCACAGGACCATCTGTCACGACTCAGTAATGTTCCTTGTACTGTCATAACCATTGGAGCTTCCGATATGGAGAAGAATCTCTCTTCTGTTACCCATGTATGGGAATCGCTTCAACAAGGAGGTGCTACACGCCATTCTCTGCTCATCAATCTTGGTGGAGGAATGGTGACAGACCTGGGAGGCTTTGCTGCCTCTACATTCAAAAGAGGTATAGATTTCGTAAATATTCCGACTACTTTACTTTCTATGGTAGATGCTTCTGTTGGTGGAAAGACAGGATTTAATTTTGGCGGTTTGAAGAATGAGATAGGTGTCTTTAACGACCCTAAGGAAGTAATCCTTGACACCTCATTCCTGAAGACTCTTGACGAGACAAATATCTGTTCAGGATATGCAGAAATGCTGAAGCATGGACTCATAAATCGTGAAGGCGACAGAATGTGGAATGAACTCGTTGCTTTTGATATTCTCAAGCCTGATTTGCAGCAGCTCCAGAGAATGGTACATGAGAGTGTAGAGGTAAAGAAACGCATCGTAGAAGAAGACCCTCATGAGCATGGAATCCGTAAGGCCCTCAACCTCGGACATACTATAGGACATGCCTTTGAGTCGTGGGCTATGAAGCATCCTGAAAGATTATTGTCAGGACCATTGCTCCACGGATATGCTGTTGCATTTGGCATGATAGCAGAGTTATATCTTGCTGTTATCAAGTGTAACTTCCCACAAACAGTTATGCGTCAATGTGTTACATATATTCGTGATGTGTATGGAACATTGCCGATTACCTGTAATGATTATCCGGAATTGCTGGAACTGATGACCCACGATAAGAAGAATATCGCAGGTACCATCAACTTCACTCTTCTTGGGAATATTGGAGATATCCTCATCAATCAGACTGCTACAAAGCAGGAGATAGAGGAGGCTCTTGACTTCTTCAGGGAAGGATAATGACTTTTTCTGGGGGACTGTTGCGAAAAAGTGTAGAACTTATTTCTTCTTCAACTTTGCGAATTTCAGCAACAGTTTCTTTGTTCCCGAATAAGTAAACTCCACTACAGCCTTTGTGCTCTCCCCAGTTCCCTCAATAGCAGATATCACACCTTCTCCAAAGCGTTCGTGTATCACCTGGTCGCCAGCATTGAAGGTGGTATTGTTGTTGCTTGCAGAGAATGATGGAGAACTCGTTGTAACAGTTCTTTGAGAAATCTGTGGCTGTGTAGTGTTTGCAGGTCTGAAAGATGTTGGTCGCTCTATTGGCCTGAAGTTTCGTGGTGTTGTATATGTTGGCTGTCGCCTTTCAGGATAACTTGCCTTTCTGCTACCATATCCTCCGATATCGAGGAGGTCTCTGTCGATGTCTTTTAGAAATCTGCTGGGGGCACTGAATTCCATCTTGCCATAGCGATAACGCATATTGGCATATGTCAGGAAACAATATTTCTCAGCTCGTGTGATGGCAACATACAATAGCCTGCGTTCCTCTTCCAATCTGCGTTGTGAATCTGTTGACTGTGGAGAGGGGAATATGTCTTCCTCCATTCCTACTACATATACGCAAGGGAATTCCAAGCCCTTTGCACTATGTATTGTCATCAGTTTTACGCTTGCCTTGTTCTGTTGTTCTATATCCCTGTCTGTCAGCAATGCCACATCTTTCAGGAACTCCATCATATCAGTTGGCTCACCTTGCTCTTGGCGAGTTTCTACAAATTCTCTTAGTGAATTGATGAATTCCTCCAGATTCTCCTGTCTTGAGAGATATTCCGGTTCTGTGCTGGAATATATGTCGTCATATATGCCTGCCTGACGAATCACATCTTTACCCAACGTAAATGCATCCACCTTATAAAGGTTCTCATGCATAGAAGAGATAAAGCGGCAGAAGTCTGCACACTTGGGAACCTCCAATGCTACTTTCCATAAAGAGATACCCCTTTCCTGCGCATCAGCACTTATCCTGCTTACTGTAGTATTTCCGATACCACGAGTAGGGTAGTTGATAATTCTCTTGAATGCTTCCTCATCATCAGGATTTGCTATAAGTCTGAGATAAGCCACTACATCCTTTATCTCCTTGCGTTGATAGAAACTCTGGCCTCCATATATCTGGAAGTCGATACCATTTCTGCGCAGTTCTTCCTCAAAAGGACGGCTTTGGGCATTGGTGCGATAAAGAATAGCAAAGTCATCATACGACATTCCGCCATTGACTCTGCGCTTGATGTCACCAGTAATGAATGAAGCCTCCTCTCTGTCTGACGACAGTTCCTTGAGTTTTATCTTTTCGCCTTCTTCATTGCGTGAATAGACATCTTTGTCTATCTGCTTTACGTTTTTATGGATGAGGCTGTTGGCAGCTTTTACAATACATTGTGTGGAGCGATAGTTCTGCTCCAGTTTGAAGAGTTTTGAGCCTGCGAAAAGTTTCTGGAAATTCAGGATGTTATCGATTCTTGCACCTCTGAAAGCATATATACTTTGTGCATCATCACCCACAACGCATATCTTTCCATCTTTCACCAACTGCAGTAGAATCTGCTGTTGTATGTAATTGGTATCCTGATACTCATCTACAAGAATGAATTTGTATTGTGACTGATATTTCTCGAGGATGTCAGGATGGTTGGCAAAGAGTTGATGAGTATTCAGCAGCAGGTCGTCAAAGTCCATTGCATTACTCTTCCTGCATCTTGCCTGATATTCTGTAAAGACTGCAGTCAGGTCATTTGTCTCCTTGTCAGTATTTCCAATTATTCTGTATGACACAGAAGCACTATTCTTTGCGCTGGAGATGCGCTTCATGACATCCCCTGGACGATATGTCTTCTCGTCTAGATTCATCTCTTTAATGATAGTGCGACAAAGAGATTTAGAGTCCGACTCATCATATATTGTGAAGTCAGCAGTATATCCCAGTATCTCTGCTTCAACTCTCAGTATGTGTGAGAAAATAGAGTGGAAAGTACCCATTCTCAGATACCTCACATCCTCTTCTCCTACGAGATGTGAGATACGTTCCTTCATCTCACGGGCTGCCTTGTTGGTGAATGTGAGGGCCATTATCTGCCAAGGCTTCAGTCCTGCCTGTGCGATGAGATATGCAATCTTGTATGTAAGGACACGCGTCTTGCCTGATCCGGCACCGGCAATAACCAGTGACGGACCATCAATATATTCTACTGCTGCCTTCTGGCTGTCATTCAGTCCACTTAACATATTTCATCTGTCGAAGGATAAAAGCCTGTCTCTTGTGCATATAAGATGATGGCTCCTTACTCGAGAACTTTCGGGGATTGGGTAGGGTAGCAGCTATCAGGGCACAGTCTCGCCTGGTCAGCTCCATTGCTGTCTTTCCGTGGAAGTTATACTGCGCACAGGCATCAACACCATAGATGTTTTCGCCCATCTCGATAGAGTTCAGGTAAACCTCCATAATGCGTTCCTTGCCCCAGATAAGTTCTATCAAGGTTGTGAAATATACCTCAAACCCTTTTCTTACCCATGAGCGTCCAGGCCACAGGAATACATTCTTTGCTGTCTGTTGTGAGATGGTTGAGGCTCCGTACTTGTTGTGCCCAGCCTTTTTGTTGCGTTTTACGGCTGATTGTATGGCATCAAAGTCAAAACCATGATGAGTGAGGAAACGCTGGTCTTCACTCGCCATAACTGCAACAGGCATGTCTGGTGAGATTTTTTGTATTGACACCCAGTTGTGGTGCCATAAGCTGTGGGTCTTTACCGATTGGATAACCATCAGAGGGGTTACCCAAACAGGAAAGACCTTATAAAAAACTACCGCAAGGAGAGTAGAAGCAAAAAACGCTGCTACTATCCCTGCGAGAATGTTTCGGATAAATTTCATATTACTGCTTGCTCTGTGCCTCAGCAGCCTTAATCATCTGCTCAGAAGCATACAGATAAACCTCTACACGGCGGTTCTGCTGACGACCTGCTTCTGTCTCGTTGCTGGCAACAGGATTGCTTGAGCCATACCCCTGCACATTCTTGAGCTGTGCGTAAGGTACGCCATTCTGTGTGAGGTAGTTAGCAACAGACTGTGCACGATTGAGTGACAATGGGTTGTTAATCTTGTCTGAACCAGTACTGTCTGTAAAGCCCTTGATGTCAATAGAAACATCGCTGTTCTGCCTCATGATGTTAGCCAGATTGTTCAGCTCAATCTTGCTGTTATCATTCAGGTCATACTTGTTTGTAGCAAAGAGGATACCGCTGTTGAAGGTCACCTTGACAGCTGTCAGTCCATTGCTGTCCTTTACTGTCTCTACTTCTGTATCCTTCAACTGCTCTTCTGCCTGCTTCTTAACCTTGTCCATGCGGTTGCCGATGATAGCACCTGTTCCTGCACCTACAGCAGCACCTATTGCAGTACCTATTCCGGCATTGCCTGCAATACCACCGATGATAGCACCAAGAGCAGCACCACCGCCAGTTCCGATGATGGCACCCTGACCTGTCTTACTCATGTTATTCCATGTGCTACAACTAGAGAACACAACACATAAGCCCATTAAGAGAGCAACAATCTTAACCTTTTTCATAATAATTAGTGTTAAATATATACCAATTTAATAAAATTCTTTTGCAAAGGTAGAAAAAAAAATGTACCTTTGCAACAAATTTGATTTTTTAACACAAAAATATAATAAAATTAACAAGAAAGAAAATGGAAAAGAGTGCATTACAGATTGCTCGTGCCGCTTATCAGCCAAAGTTACCAAAGGCTCTGCGTGGAGCATTGAAGGCTGTTGAGGGTGCCCCAACGCAGTCAGTAGCAGATCAGGAAGAGGTAAAGAAGCTCTTCCCTAACACTTATGGCATGCCATATCTGAAGTTTGAACCAGTAGAAGGTGCTATGCAGACAGCACAGATTAATGTTGGTGTTATCCTCTCTGGTGGTCAGGCTCCTGGTGGTCATAACGTTATTTCAGGTCTGTTTGATGGTATCAAGAAGTTGAATCCTGCTAACAAGCTCTATGGCTTCATCCTGGGTCCTGGTGGCCTCGTTGACCATAAGTACAAGGAGCTGACAGCAGATATCATTGACGAGTATCGTAATACTGGTGGTTTTGATATCATTGGTTCTGGCCGTACAAAGCTCGAGAAGAAGGAGCAGTTTGACAAGGGTCTGGAGATTCTTAAGGAACTCAACATCAAGGCTCTCGTTATCATTGGTGGTGATGACTCTAACACAAATGCTTGCGTTCTCGCAGAGTATTATAAGTCTATCAATGCTGGTGTTCAGGTAATCGGCTGTCCTAAGACTATCGACGGTGACCTGAAGAACTCTGAAATTGAGACATCTTTCGGTTTCGATACAGCAACAAAGGTATATTCAGAGGTTATCGGCAACATCATGCGTGACTGTAACTCTGCACAGAAGTACTGGCACTTCATCAAGCTGATGGGTCGTTCTGCTTCTCACGTTACCTTGGAGTGTGCTCTTCAGACTCGTCCAAACATCACCCTCATCGGTGAGGAGGTAGAGGCAAAGAATATGTCTCTTGATGAGGTTGTAACATATATGGCAAAGATTGTTGCTGCTCGTGCTGAGAAGGGAATGAACTATGGTGTTGCCCTCATCCCAGAAGGTATCATTGAGTTTATTCCAGCTATCAAGAAGCTTATCGCTGAGCTGAATGACCTTCTTGCTAAGCCAGAGGCACAGGGTCTCGACCAGAATGGTGCTATGGCATTCGTAAAGGCTAATCTTGCAAAGGACAACCTCGCTGTCTTTGAGTCTCTGCCAGTAGGTGTAGCACGTCAGCTGGCTCTTGACCGTGACCCACACGGAAACGTACAGGTATCTGCTATCGAGACAGAAAAGCTGCTTGCAGAGATGGTAGCAGTAAAACTCGACCAGTGGAAGAAGGAAGGCAAGTTTAATGGTAAGTTCTCAACTCTGACACACTTCTTCGGTTATGAAGGACGTTGTGCAGCACCATCTAACTTCGATGCTGACTACTGCTATTCTCTTGGTTTCAATGCTTCTATGCTCATGGCTGCCGGCAAGACTGGTTATATGTCTTCAGTAACAAAGACAAACCGTCCTATCGACGAATGGCAGGCAGGTGGTATTCCTATCACTATGATGATGAATATGGAGAAGCGTAATGGTGAGATGAAGCCAGTTATCCGCAAGGCTCTCGTAGAGCTTGACGGCAAGCCATTCCAGTATTTCGTATCACAGCGTGAGGTATGGGCAAAGGATACATGCTTCTGCTATCCTGGACCAATCCAGTACTTTGGTCCTTCAGAGGTATGTGACCAGCCTACAAAGACTCTGAAATTGGAACTCGATTAATTGAAGGTTAGAAGTGTGAAGGTGGAATTACGATGTATCGGCTTTGCCGAGGTGGAGGTTTGAGGTTCGAAGTTTTTTTTCTGCTTCCTACATCGTACATCCTACTCGCGTAGCGACACATCGTACCTCCTACTTCCTACTTCGTACCTCTCACCTCTTTTGTTAATTGTTTTATCATAAACTATACAGAAAATACCCTCGGAAGCCACATAGTAAATGGTGGTGGATGGGGGTATTTTTCGTTCTCGTAGCTTATGTAGCCTTCTTCTATTACTTCTTTGTCGGCTCTACCAACTATCGCTGGCGTGCCTTGTATGGTGACGGCAACTATCCTGAAGGAGAGGGTTATGAGATTCGTGGCATTGATGTGTCACACTATCAGAATAAGATTGACTGGGAGAGCTTGCGTAATGCAATGATAAAGAAAGCCCCTGTGCGTTTTGTCTTTATCAAATCTACAGAGGGCAGCAGTCTCATAGACGAGAATTTCAAGGAAAACTTCTATCAGGCCCGCGAATATGGTTTTATTCGTGGAGCATACCATTTCTACAGCACAAAATCTTCTGCCCGTGAACAGGCTGCTTTCTTCCTGCAAAAGGTGCACTTGGAAGAAGGTGACTTGCCCCCTGTGCTCGATGTGGAGCATAAGCCGGAAGATATGTCAACAGAAGACTTCCAGCGTGAGATTCTCACATGGCTGAATATTGTGGAAGACCGTTACCACGTAAAGCCAATACTTTATACATACCATAAGTTCAAGGAGAAATATCTCTCTGATGCACGCTTTGACGACTACCCATATTGGATAGCCCATTATTATGTATCAGAGATGAGGTATAAGGGTCCTTGGAAATTCTGGCAGCATACCGATGCCGGCAAACTCCCAGGCATAAAAGGGTATGTTGACTTCAATATCTATAACGGTTCCTACTACGACTTAAAGCAACTCTGCATTAAATAAGGTCTAAGGTCAAAGGTCTAAGGTCTAAGGTCTTTAACCTTTAACCGTTAACCTTTAACCGTTAACCTTTAACCTGTCAATTATCAATTATCAACTGTCAATTGTCAATTAATTAATATCCAATCGGATGATTGAGCTCCAGATATGATGTTTCTGGAAGGTTCAGTTCCTGTTTCAGGGTATCATAATCCATCATAGCCCTTGCTACAGTCTTCATGCCGAGTGCTGTGCAAGCCAGGTAGATGTTCTGTGATACATAGCCAGCATCCATTGCACCATATTTGTCATTAGGGAATCTGTCAGAATCCTTTGTGCTTACCAATACGAGTGATATAGGAGCCTCTTTTGCAAATGGCTGCATCTTGCCAGCAATAGCTTCGCGTATGTCTTTGCCAGATACCTTTGTGAGAGTATTAGCCTTTGCATTATAGAGGCATACACCGTCTTTTGAGCAAACATAAACCTTGATGTCCTGCATATTGATAGCAGAAGGAGCAGTAATCTTTCCTGTCTTAGGGTCGCTGACACCACAGGCAGCCCAAAGGATGGTAGAGAGAGTCTGCAGGCTTATTTCCTGATTAGAATAACTACGTGCAGAGCGACGCTGGTTGAGAGCTTCGCCAAGAGACATTGAAAGTTTTGAAACTTCTGGTTGTGGCAGAGTAATAACATCTTGTGCCTGAATGCTGCCTGTCATTATCAAGGCCAGCGCAAAAATAATAATCTTTTTCATTTTGTTTGTTGTTTTTAGGGTTTTCGTTATCGTTTAATTATTCCCACATTTTTGTTTGGTTGTTTTTGAGTTTTCGTTTTGGTTTTTGTTTAAACCCGCTACCCGCGAGGCTGATTCTTAACTCTTAACTCTTAACTCTTAACTCTTCACTTTTCACCTTTCACCTTTCACCTTTCACCTATCACCTTTCACCTTTCACCTTCTTAATCATTCCGACATAGGTGAGCAATACCACATTCATCAGCAAGGCATAGATGATGGCCGGAATTGCTATTCTGCCGTCATTGAATATGAAAGGGCTGGAAGCTACTGCTATGGCCTGTGCAGCATTCTGCATGCCTACCTCTATGACGATGGTTCTACGCTCCTTGGTGTTGAGACCTACGAGACGTGAAATACCTGATGCAACACCTACGGCAATAAGCACAGTATGCCAACACACATGCCGATAAGCGCAAAGTTGTCAACGATGGTGTGATAATGCTGCACGAAGAATATTCCTGCCAGCAGCATAAGTGCAGGGAATGCCAGTTTTGAGAGCACCTTGTCAATCTTTGTGGCTGCTGTAGGCAGATACAAACGGCATAATATACCCAGCACTATCGGCAGCAACATAGTAAAGAGATTCTGCACCAGCAGATTTCCTACCGGCAGATGTACTCCCACTGCTGCTCCAACATATTCTGTGGTCCATTCCATGATGACAGGAACAGTAAACAGAGTTATAATAGAACTGACAGCAGTAAGTGATACCGAGAGGGCCACATCACCTTTTGCAAGCATAGAGAAGATATTGCTCGACGAACCGCCTGGGCAGCATGCTATAAGCATTACTCCAATAAAGAATATTGGTGGCAATGAGAACATAAATGCCAATGCACAAGCTATGATAGGAAGGATGATGAGTTGTCCAAACATACCCGTCAGCATTGCCTTTGGGCGTTTGGCAATAAGTACGAAATCAGAAGGGCTGAGCGTCAATCCCAGCTCAAACATCAGTAATGTTAGTATTGGTAAAACAATCAGAATGCTGTTCATTACTTAACTCTTAATTTTTATCTTTTAACTTTTAATTGACTTCGTCGATTCTCTTAATACTCCCAAAGCCTTAAGGGCTCCCCGCAGGGGCATCTTCGCCCAAATCTTTTAAGTCGTCTTTACGAGAATTCTTCACTCTTCACTCTTCACTTTTCAATTCTTAACTATCTTCCGCGGGCAGGCCTTGACACATTTGTTACATTTCAGGCAATCCGGATGCAGATACCCCAATTCTTCGCCACGAGACTCATAAGGTGTCAGCTGCATTGGGCACACACGAGCGCATTGCTTACACTTCATCTCACACTCACTTGACACATGAACATTAGTGAAAGCCTTAGGCAGAGGCGCCTTCTTGGGCGCTACCCAACTGGAAACGCTTCCCATAGGGCAGAAGCTGCACCATGTGCGTGGAGCATAGATAAATGACAGGATGATGCCCACAACAGTTGTCATTACGATAATGGTCCAGAATACACGACCTATATCGCTCCACATAGCCAGTCCTCCTTCGCTCCAGCGAGCCTGACTCAACTGAATTCCAAACATGGTGAAGATAAAGAACACCATAAACAGGCGGAATCCAAAAGTCCTGACAAACTTTGGTATCGGACGATGAGGAGAATACTTTGACAGCAAGCGATCATACATATTACCACGAGGGCATACATTTCCGCACCAGAAGCGACCTTTCCAGATAGAAGTCAGCACAGGTCCTACCATACATATCAAGGCAAGCAATCCTATTACAGGATAGAACCACCCGATAATGATGTATGCAAAGATAATCCAATAGAGCTGTGGCCCCTTGGTATCAAAATGCTTATGAAATCGTTTCTGTGGCATATCTTGTAATTTGCCTGCAATGTTGCGATTAAGCGAGTGCAGAAGAAAACTCGTTTTCATTATGCCGAGCATGAGCGACTTCGCACTTGGATAAATCTCTGGTGCTTGCACTTAAGAGATTGCAGGCGAAAAGTTTTTTTTCGAATGCGTGAGAACATGATTATGTTTCTCAATCTGAGTGCAAAGGTACGAAAAATAAATGAAAACAGAAAACAAAAACGCAAAATGCGCCACCACTCTGCAAAATAAATTACCCCATTGTCATCGGTGTCAGCTGTCAGCGGGGGTCATCCGGATAGAGCAACAGCCTTCTAAGCTGTGGGTCCGGGGTTCGAATCCCCGCGGGATCACTTAACATGGGCAGGAACTGCGTAATGCAATCCCTGCCCGTTTTGTTTTGTCTTTTGTCCGTTAACCGCTATTTAAAACGGCCCGTGGCCCATGCAACTTGTGGTTGTTACTGCTGTCAATGCAGCTGTCAGTGCGGCTACTATCATCTTCGCCAACACTTGCCAAAAATTCTTTTTATCCATAATCGTTTTTTAATTTTTAATTTTAACAAAAACCTAAAAGAACCCTCACTTTGTATGTGTCGGGCCTTACAGCCCTTTGCGATGCAAGGCATCTATTTTTTCTTAAGAACAAGCTCTTAGATAAAAATATCTTCCTTTCATCTTCGTCTCTTACAGAGCCATCACATACTTCGTGAGCAAAAACCTCGGCTTTT
>JAFVGI010000051.1 GCA_017475005.1 Prevotella sp.
AATGAAAATGCATTTGACACGATGACACGATGTCACGATGTCACGAACCACAAGTAATATTCTTCTACGAATTAGGTTATAACAGAGGCGTACCATGCGTACCACGCGTACCAAATGGTATTTTAAAAGTATTATAAAAAAGGAGTATCTTTATCTTTATATTATATTAATATAATATAAAAATTGAATAGAGAAAAATATGGTTAATTAAAAAAATGAAATGGTACGCATGGTACGCATGGTACGCCTCAAACACCGCTTAAATTTATTAACATTTTTTAAGTCATCAAAATACTCTTCAAAACCTATTGTAAGGGTGTAAAATTATTAGTAATTTTGTCCCCAGAAAAAAGGGCAAAAAATTTGCTACAGGCGCATGAAAATAATTTTTTGGCGCCTAAAACACAAAAAAGCGCTGGATTTCATCCGACCTTTTCTCGCCATGGCAATGCTCAAACAAGCTTGGCATTGCTCATCTGGCTTAACGAAAACGTTCTTTGACTTATTGATACAACAAACTCTAAAGAGCTACCTTACTTGCAGAATGGACGGAGGTTCCACTTGGAGTTGTCGCTCTGGAAGTCGTATTCTGCGAGGGTTGGCGTAGAGTCGGCTGCAGAATAGATGACATAGCTGGTATTGACATCCTGCTGACCTGGTATACGCTTTGGCATAATGCGGTAAGTGCCGTCAACAAGCTGCTCGATGCGCCAGAGCTGTTCGTCAGCACCAGTGAACTCTGGTGTCGTGATGAGCTCAAGATTTGCTGTAGCTGCCAAGGCACGATCGGTGCCGGCAATGGTAATCTTAAAGTACGGATTGCTGAGATAGCCCCCTACCCCTTCTGTCTCCACCGGAGTAATGGTCCACAGCTGGTTAGGACGGAACATATAGTCGCCGCAACGCAGGGCAATGTCTCCCTTTGGCCAAGTGCCAACAACGCTGTCGAGAGGCTGCGGAGCAATCTGCACAACGGGCTTGGAGAGGTCAAGCTGCCAGAAGCGCTCACGCTTTTGATACATGCGGACGAAGTCAACAGCCAACTCCAGGGAATAGCCGCGACGCTCTGAGAGAAGAGCGTATGTACCACCCTTAAAATGCTCTCCTGCTACGGGCCAGCCGTTCTTCCAAAGCAGAGGACGGACAGCAAGGACGGAACGACCGCTGCGATTGAAATCGGCTTCAAAATGGCACGACATTATCTCAACGCCTTCGTCGATGACGGTGCGTCCGAAGTGTCCGGGACCTGTGGCATTATCGCCGGCACAGATGACCATACGGCCACCTCCGTGGAACATATCACGACCTACATTATCGAGGTAAGGCCCTTCCACACTGCGTGACCTACCAACCACTATGTTATAGGTGCTGTTGACACCATCGCAGCAGGTGCCGTGAGTGCCAAGAAGATAGTACCAGCCATCACGATAGATAAGGTCGGTAGCCTCGCAGTCGATGGCGATATCCTTCTCTATATTGCCCTTCATGCGATAGCCTGTAGAGGGGTCGAGTTCTATGAGGCGGATAGTACCGAAATAGGTGCCGTAGCATACCCATAAACGTCCTGTCTGAGGGTCGAGCAACAGACCTGGGTCGATGGCATCCTGATCTTCCATACCATCGCTGGAACATACCTCTATGGCTTCCGTCCACTTAAAGTCGGGCGACTTCGGGTCGAGAGTCTTATTCCACATTGTGAGGATGCGTCCGTTATGGCCACCATTAAGACCACCGCCTGTAGCACCATAGATGCAGAGATAGCGGTCACCTATCTTCATGACATCGGGAGCAGCACCACCGCCTGGGCGGTCAGCACCACTGTGCCAGGACCAGCCGTCATCGGAGATGAGTCCGCCACCACCTGTGCCGAAGGTGTAGTATTTCCCTTCGCAAAACGCTATTGTGGATGGGTCATGAATATATGGAGCGCCACTTTGGGCGAAGCAGAGTGAAGAGTGAAGAATAGGAGAAGTATTTTTTTCATAGCTGTTTAGTGTTTAGTGGTTAGCGGTTAGCGGTTAAAGAATAATTCTTCACGGGTTGTCCTTTCTCATCGACGAAGCGGACGCACATATCGCTGAGTCCGGGGCCGTTGATGATGGCACCACGAAGGGTGTTACGTCCTTTCTTGAGGGTGAGACGTTGTGACATTCCATCATCTTCCACCATACGGCGGTCGCCCTCAAGGAGTAATACCTCTGTCCCATTGAGCCACCACATAGAGGCACCGTTGGAGCCTACAGCAAGGCGCACACCTTCTATGTCGGCAGGACAATCGATAACCGTCTCGCACCAAAACAGGGAGCCGTAGGTCTGCTTGCCATATTGCTCAGCAAAACGGAACAGCTTCATGTTATATGTCTCGCTTTCAAGGTCGTACCACTTACCCTTCTGCTTTGGCAGCTTTGACAGTTCGTCAGCAAACTTGTTACGAAGCCACGAGTCGGTGAAGATAACGTTGGAACGTATCTCCTGACGGATGGGTTCGAGCATGTGCCAACGTCTTATAAAACCTTGCTCATCGGGCTGCGAAGGTGCTGCTTTGGCTGGCACTAGAGAGAAGTATTTTGGATGCGGAGCTGTTGAGAGAATACCGCCACCACGAATGGTCGGCTTAATCTCGGGAATAGTGCCGTCATCATTGAACTTTACCTTCTCGATGCGTACAGAACGGCGTTTGTCATCATTTGGAGACAGGTCGTTGCGATGATAGAAGAGATACCACTGTCCCTTATACTCCACGAAGCTGTGGTGGTTTGTCCAGCAGCCATTGTCATGTTCAGCCATAAAGACGCCCTTGAAGTCCCAAGGTCCGAGAGGCGACTTCGACATAGCATAGGCGAGTGTCTCGGTAGGATTGTCGCCATCAACACCTTTCTTGCCTCGAACCCACGGGAAGGTGAGATAATACCAGTCGCCGCGACGGAAGACAAAGGGACCTTCCTTGAAGCCTTCAGGCAAACCCTTCATCTCTTCGCCGCCCATCATAACAGGAGGCATCTCGGGAGAGCCCTCACGACGTGGGAAACGCACTTCCTGCAGCTTGCCGTCAAGTTCCTTCATATTGGCCTTGAGCCTTGCTCCGCGAATGCCTCCACCGCCCCAGTAGATATATGCTTTGCCGTCGTTATCGACAAGCACGCAGGGGTCGATGCCGCTGATACCCTTGATGGGTTCCTGTTCACACACAAAAGGTCCTACAGGACTGTCGGCAACGGCAACACCAATAGCGAAGCCACGCCCGGAACGGGGTGCATCAGGGAAATAGAAATAATACTTTCCGTCTTTCTCCACACAATCGGGAGCCCACATAGAATAGGCGTCGGGCTTACCCCAAGGCACTTGCTCCTGAGACAGAATGACACCATGATCGGTCCATTCGGCAAGATTCTCGGAAGAGAAGACATGATAGTCGGCCATACAGAACCAATCCTGCCGCTGTCCCTGTGGGGGTACTATATCGTGCGAGGGATACAGGTACACCTTGTTATTAAACACACGCGCCGTAGGGTCAGCAGTAAACTGATCGCGGATAATGGGATTCTGTGCCACAGCCGTAACTGCAAGGCACAGACCCAGAGTGGAAAGGATTATCTTTTTCATTAAAACCTGAAACTTGTAATCGGCTTTGCCGCTTCGCTAGTCGAAGAAACCTGAAACTATTTAAACAACATCGGAGCCATCTCACGCAGAGAGCGACGCCAGGTAAGGAATTCGTGTGCTGTACCCTCGCTGATGAAGCCGTGAGCATTATATCCTGCAGCCTTCAGAGCATCAACACTCTTGCGGATGCCGTCAGGATTTTCCTTAGAGCCACAACTCTCGAAAATCACGCGAACAGCCTTTGTGTCCTTGATATCCTCAGGAGCGTATGTGCCACCGCTGAGAAGTCCCCAATAACCAAACACCTCAGGACGACGTGTGGTGATGAGCTTTGTCTCGACGCCACCCATTGACAGACCTGCCATAGCGCGGTTCCACTTGTCAGCCTTTGTGAGATAGTTGGCATCGATGAACGGCACGAGTTCGTCAACAAGAAGTGTCTCGAACTCCTTAGCGGTGAAGCTGCCGATAGTGCCGAACTTTATATCGTTGGTGAGACCGTATGCCATCACGATGATAAATGGCTTTATCTTACCTTCAGCAAGGAGGTTGTCCATTATGAGACCTGCATGTCCCTGACGGCTCCAGCTTGTCTCGTTCTCACCCCAGCCATGCTGCAGATAGAGCACAGGGAAACGTTCCTGCTTGCCCTTGACAAGCTTTCCGTATGTTGGAGGAAGATACACCATAGCGGTCTGCATCTTACCCTGACTTGGAGAATAATAGAGCACCTCCTGAACAGCGCCGTGAGGAATGTCTGTGCGAAGAGCATAGAAGTCCTGGTCGGGAGCAGGAATCTCTATACCGCTCTCCCAACGGCAGGAACCGAAGTAGTTGTGTGTGCCAGGATCGTTGACAACAGCGCCGTCGATGGTGAGGTGATAGTAATGGAAACCAGGATCCATAGGACCTTCGGTAGTTCCTGTCCAGACGCCATCCTTGTCCTTACGGAGAACAGTACCACCACTGCCTCCAAGACCCAGGCTTACTATAACAGACTTTGCATCAGGAGCAACCACACGGAAGCGGGCATAGCCTTCAGAATTAACCATAGGATACTGCTGACCAGGCTGGTTCATAGGGTTGGAAACAAAATCCTCCTTTGGCTTAACATTATCAAGAGAAGCATTGAAATTCTTCACAATAAGATATGAACGCTTTGGCTTGAGATTCTCGTCAAACACAAGCGGATGGTTGTTTACACCAAGCCATGAGTCGCGGTCAGAGAGGTTCCAGAACGTAACACAGTCGATGACGTCGCTATGTCTTCTGAAGATACGGAAGATGCGGTTGTACTGGTCTTCCTGCATCGTGCTGAGATATGATGTCAGAGGCTTTGACTCACCACGTGAGAACTGCAGCTGGCCGCCCTGTTCGGTATTAGTGCGGAGGTCGAGCTCTGTAACATGGATGTGCTTTACCAACTCGGAATACTTCGTAATAGCAGCCTCGAGTTCTTCCTCAGAAGGACCATAGATGTTGTAGTGACCCTGCATACCGATACCATCGATAGGCACACCCTGTTCCTTCATCTTCTTCACCATATTATATATACGGTCGCGTTTGCCTGGGTCGCACTCGTTGTAGTCATTGTAGAACAGCAACGCATTAGGATCTGCCTCACGAGCAAACTCAAATGCCTTGGCGATAAATTCGTCGCCACACAGCTGATACAGCTTGCTGTCACGATAAGGATTAGCAGGGCGTCCAGGACGTCCGAAAGTCCTGTCGGCAATAGCCTCGTTCACTACGTCCCAGCAATAAACGATGTCCTTATAGCGATTTATTACAGTATGAATATGTTCGCGCAGGCGCTCGTAGAACACCTCTTTCTTTACCATACGGCCTTTCTTGTCGTAGAGCATCCAGTCAGTAAACTGTGAATGCCAGCAGAGACAATGGCCACGCAGAGGAATGTTGTTCTCGCGGCAGTAGTTGGCTACGCTGTCAGCACCGCCCCAGTTCCAGACGCCTTCCTTCGGATGTACTGAAATAGGCTTCATGGTATTCTCTGCGGTAACGCTGTTGAATTCCTTTTTTATAAGTTGCATCTGCTCTGGAGCCGATACATTGCGACGATTTACTGCAACACCAATCTTGAAGTAGTCTTTGTAAGTATCTTTCATACCGAGTGCAGCATTAGGGTCAGCAGGACCTCTTTGTCCCCTTGCTGGTCGGTTGCTCCTTACGCTGTTGAGGAAGTTAACCATCTTCTGGAGATTCTCCTCTGTGTACATCGCAGGACCTCCGTGACCACCTTCTGCAGGATATGTTGCTTCTACCTTGACGCCTGCTGCCTTCAACAGTTCGTAGAACTTCTTACCCTGACAAACAGGCACCACATTATCCTTCTCACCGTGGAAGATGATAATAGGTGGGCAGTTTCTGTTGATATAGTTCGTAGCGCTCAGGCTAAGATATTTGTCCGGCTCCTTGTCGAGTTTTGACTTCAGCAGCACATCCTCAGGGCTATCCTTACCCATAGTGATATGATTTCCGCAATCCATTGCTGTCAAATCAACAGGACCTGACCAGTCGCAGGCAGCATTAATGAAGCTTGGCATATTTGTATATTGTCCCAAGTTACCCTCAAGGTCAATGTTGACAGAACCAACCTTCGCATTCTTTGTACCATTGGTGGTAGCCATGATAGAAGCGAGGTGCCCACCGCTGGAGAATCCGCTGGTAGCGATGAATGATGGGTCGAACTTATATTTCTTTGCTTCGCCGCGTATAAAACGTACTACGGCACGGATATCATGAATCTGTGCTGGCCACTGAGCCTCTGTACTGCTGCGATGATTAGGACATACTACAGCATAGCCGGCATTGAGCAGTGATTTCACAATCGTACCGAGGTCTGCCATCCCTTTGCTGTTGTTGCTGAACCAAGCACTGCCGTAGATGTGAACAACTACGGGATAGCTCTCCTTTTGCTGTTTAGGTAAATAGATGTCGCAAGTGTGATATGCCTGGCCGTCACCAACATAATTGACATCCTTCCATTCCTGAGAAGTCTCGAGTTTTGCATTCTGCTGTACACCTCCAAAACCACCTGCAGGCTGCGCTGACAAGTTCAGAATACTAAACAACGAACACAGAAATAAATAAAAAAAGCGTTTCATAATTTATTTTATTGTTTAATTTTTTGGTTATTGTTTATCGGTTATTGGTTATCGACCACAACTATTAGACGAAAATTCGACCGCAAAGATACTAAGAATATGATAAAAATTCTTTTTCTATTGTATCATAAACTTTATTTCTTATCCCGTTGTACCGATATGTATCATGAAATGAAATAAGTTTGTTATTAGTATTTTCAATGAAACCGCAAAAAAAATAGCCCCGACAGAAAAACTGCCGAGGCTGTATTTTGTAAAAAGTCTTTAACCGTTAAACGTTAAACGTTAACCGTTATAATGACGCATCACCTTATTATAGTATCTCTGGGTTGCACGAACAGAATAGCGTGCGCCACCATTCCAGATGCGGATAGCTTTTTCTACACTATTTGATGGATTGTACTTACTCATGTAAATTACAAACATCTCTCTTGACTTCTCCTTGCTGAAACGGTCATTAAGCTTAAAACGCTTTGATGAACCTCTCTGCTTCAGGATAGCATTACAGTCGTAAACCAAGCCTGGTGAAATCTGCATGACACCAACGTATGGACCACACACGGCACGTGCGTTACCTCCGCTCTCTACTTTTGTGATGGCATCCATTACAGGACCCCAATCAAACTCTTCATCCTCTTCAACACGAGCAATTGCGCTGAGTGAGAACACAGCGATAAATGCTAAACAAATTACTTTCTTAAAAAAATTATCTCCAAATATCATGACTTTGATTTTGGTGGAACATAGATACGAGATGACAAATCCAAATGTACTACAAATAAATAATGTAGATAAGAGATGTCGGTGGGGGTAATCTCGTACCGCAATCATTTTGATTTGCGAGTGCAAAGGTAAAAAGAATATTTTGTGTGCGCAAACAATTTTACATTTAATGTGGATATTTTAATGATTTTTTGATATGTATCAACATGGTAATAATTTTTATTCTTTTTTAACAACTTAATTTCTTTTATTGTATTTTTCGGGCTGAAATATAAAATATTTTTTATATCTTTGCAGCGCGTAATTAAGTTTTTGAAATATGGACAACAGATATATGCTACGCGGTGTTAGTGCTGCGAAAGAGGATGTTCACAACGCCATAAAGAATATCGACAAGGGTATCTTCCCACAGGCTTTCTGTAAGATTATCCCTGATATATTGGGTGGCGATGAGGAATATTGTAACATAATGCATGCTGACGGTGCTGGAACAAAGTCGAGCCTGGCATACATGTATTGGAAAGAGACTGGCGACCTTTCGGTTTGGAAGGGTATTGCTCAGGATGCGTTGATAATGAATACCGACGACCTGCTGTGTGTTGGTGCTGTGGATAACATTCTGGTCTCAAGCACTATAGGCAGAAACAAGATGTTGGTACCAGGAGAGGTGATTAGTGCAATCATCAATGGTACAGACGAACTGCTGAAGGAAATGCGCGAGATGGGTGTAGGAATCTATGCTACTGGCGGAGAGACGGCTGACGTTGGTGACCTGACAAGAACCATCATTGTCGATTCTACCGTAACGTGCAGAATGAAGCGCAGCGATGTGATAGACAATGCCAACATCCGTCCAGGAGACGTGATAGTAGGTCTGGCAAGCTTCGGACAGGCTACATACGAGAAGGAATATAATGGCGGTATGGGTAGCAACGGACTGACTTCCGCACGCCACGATGTCTTTGCAAAGTATTATGCAGAGAAATATCCTGAGAGCTATGACCATGCAGTACCGAACGAATTGGTATATTCCGGTTCTTGCAGATTTGAGGACGAAGTAGAATACAGCCCTGTCAACGCAGGAAAACTGGTTCTCTCCCCTACCCGCACCTATGCTCCGGTAATAAAGAAGCTGCTCGACATGATGCGCAGCGATATACACGGAATGGTACACTGTACTGGTGGTGCACAGACAAAGGTGCTGCATTTTGTTAGTGACAACTGTAAGGTGATAAAGGACAATATGTTCCCTGTGCCACCTCTCTTCAAACTGATACACGACCAAAGCGGAACAGATTGGAAGGAGATGTACAAGGTGTTCAATATGGGACATCGTATGGAGATATATGTATCACCTGAGAATGCTGAGAAGGTGATAGAAGTCAGCAAATCCTTCAATATCGACGCACAGATAGTCGGTAGAATAGAGGAAGGCAAGAAGTCGCTGACTATCAAATCAGAATTTGGAGAATTTGATTACGTATGAATTTATTAGAGAAACTAGACGGCCTTGAGGCACGCTATGAAGAGGTTACGACACTTATCACCGACCCAAGTGTCATAGCTGATCAGCAGCGTTTCGTAAAGCTGACACGAGAATATAAGGACCTCGGTGACATTATGGCAATCCGCAAGAGATATATTGCTTGTCTGGATGCCATCAAGGAGGCAAAGGATATCATTGCCAACGAGAGTGATGCCGAGATGAAGGAGATGGCCCGTGAGCAGTTGAATGAAAACGAACCGATGCTCCCTTCCCTAGAAGAAGAGATTAAGATAGCCCTCGTACCAAAAGACCCGGAGGATGCCAAGAACATAGAAATGGAGATACGTGCAGGAACAGGTGGCGACGAAGCTTGTCTGTTTGCCGGCGACCTGTTCAGGATGTATAAGGCTTTCTGTGAGTCAAAGGGATGGAACCTCTCTGTAACAGATGTCTCGGAAGGTGCTGTAGGAGGATATAAAGAGATAGACTTTGCCGTAAGTGGCGATGGTGTCTATGGTATCATGAAGTACGAATCGGGAGTACATCGTGTACAACGTGTTCCTGTAACAGAGAGCAACGGCAGAATGCAGACATCTGCAGCAACAGTTGCTGTATTGCCAGAGGCAGACCCGTTTGAGGTGAATATCAACGAGGGAGAGATAAAATGGGATACCTTCCGTTCCAGCGGTGCCGGTGGTCAGAATGTGAACAAGGTAGAATCCGGCGTTCGTGCCCGCTATATGTGGAAAAACCCTAATACCGGAGAGGTGGAGGAAATCCTGATAGAATGTACCGAAACACGTGACCAGCCAAAGAACAAGGAACGTGCTTTGGCTCGTCTGAGGACATACATCTATGACCGTGAGCACCAGAAATACCTGGACGACATAGCGTCAAGAAGAAAGACTCTCGTCAGCACTGGTGACCGTTCGGCAAAGATACGTACATACAACTTCCCACAAGGACGTGTGACAGACCATCGCATAGGATATACCACTCACGACCTGCAGGGTTTCCTCGGTGGTGACATCCAGGCAATGATAGATGCGCTGATAGTTGCAGAGAATGCCGAGAGAATGAAAGAAGCAGAACTATAAATACATATTTTGCATTATGGGAGTATTCACCAGTATAAAGAAAAAAGAAGAGAAAGAGGATGAGCGCACTATGCCCGCCTCTGAATTCATAGACCGCTTGACCAGAATACAGCAAAAGCAAGATCAGCAAAAGGATATCCCTTATACAGAAATGCCAAAAGACAATTAAGACAATATTATGACAAGACAGCAATTAATAGAGCAGATCTTCAAGAAGAAGTCTTTTCTGTGTGTAGGACTTGACGTCGATATGGACAAGATACCAGCGTACTTGCTTGACGACGAAGATCCTATTTTCTCCTTCAACAGGAAAATAATAGACTATACAGCTCCCTACACAGTAGCATACAAGCCAAACCTGGCATTCTATGAGGCATACGGCCAGAAGGGATATATAGCCTTCGAGAAAACTGTGATGTATATACAACAGAGGTATCCGGAGATGTTTATCATAGCAGATGCTAAGCGTGGCGATATCGGCAACACCTCAAAGATGTATGCTAAGACATTTTTCGACACCTACAGAGTTGACGCCCTCACAGTAGCGCCTTATATGGGAGAAGACTCTGTGACACCATTTCTCAATGGCTACGAGAACAGATGGGTGATTCTCTTAGCGCTGACATCAAACAAGGGTTCTGCGGATTTCCAGCAGGATGCTGATGTAAATGGCGAGAGACTCTTTGAGAAGGTTATCCGTAAGTCACAGCAATGGGGAACACCAGAGAATATGATGTATGTGGTGGGAGCTACACGCGGAGAAATGTTCAAAGACGTCAGAAAGGTTGCTCCTGACCATTTCCTGCTTGTTCCTGGCGTTGGAGCACAAGGTGGTTCGCTGCAGGAGGTCTGTGAATATGGAATGACAAAAGACTGCGGACTGCTCGTAAACTCTTCTCGTGGAATAATATATGCTGACAATACGGAATTCTTTGCAGACACAGCAGCCCAGAAGGCAAAAGAACTGCAGGAACAGATGGCAGCAGAGTTGGGGAAATTGAAAATTGATAATTGACAATTGATAATTGAAACCGATTGATTATGGAATTCAGCGCAAAGCAAATAGCAGAATTGATACAGGGACGTGTAGAGGGTAATCCTGATGCATGTATCAACACGTTTGCAAAGATAGAAGAAGGAAAGCCTGGTGCTATCTCGTTTCTCTCGAATGCAAAATATATCAACTATATATACGATACAGAATCAAGCGTAGTTCTTGTTGACGAGGCATTGGTGTTGGAGAAGCCGGTAAAGGCTACCCTGATACGTGTAAAGAGTGCTTATGAAGCTGTGGCAAAACTGCTGCAGATGTATGACTCTATGAAGCCAAAGCGCAAGGGTATTGACAGCCTCGCCTTCATAGACCCGACAGCAAAGATTGGTGAAGACTGCTATATAGGTCCGTTTGTTGCCATAGGTCCTAATGTGACTATCGGAAACGGCTGTGTGCTGCATCCTCATGTTACAGTAGGTCAGAATGCTACTGTTGGCAATAACACAGAGATATATTCCAATGCCGTGATATATCATGACTGCAAGGTGGGAAACAACTGTATCCTGCATGCCGGTTGTGTCGTTGGTGCTGACGGATTCGGTTTTGCACCATCAGAACATGGATATGACAAGATACCACAGATAGGTATCGTAACAGTAGAAGACAATGTAGAGATTGGTGCCAACACATGTATTGACCGCTCTACAATGGGTTCTACATACGTTCGTAAGGGCGTGAAGCTCGACAATCTGGTGCAGATAGCACACAATACTGATATTGGTGAGAATACTGTAATGTCTTCACAGGTAGGTATTGCAGGAAGTACAAAGGTTGGAAAATGGTGTATGTTCGGTGGACAGGTAGGCATAGCAGGCCACATCACTATAGGCAATAATGTACACCTTGGAGCACAGTCAGGTGTTCCGGGAAGCCTTAAGGATGGTGAGAACCTCATCGGTACCCCTCCTATCCCACTGACAAACTATTTCCGCTCATCGGCAATCTTTAAACGTCTGCCGGATATGTATCGTCAGATGAATGAAATGCAAAAGACCATTAACGAACTGCAGGCACAACTTGCAGAATTAAAGAAATAAATACTAACAATGAACAAGCAAAACACTCTGAAGGGGTCTTTCTCACTATGTGGTAAGGGACTTCACACTGGTATAAATCTCACAGTGACCTTCAACCCTGCCCCAGAAAACCACGGGTACAAGATACAACGCATTGATCTGGATGGAATGCCTGTTATCAATGCTGTAGCAGAGAATGTCGTAGATACCCAACGTGGTACTGTGGTAGCAAAAGGAGACGCTCGTGTATCAACAATAGAACATGCTATGGCAGCTCTCTATGCTATGGGTATAGATAACTGTCTGATACAGGTTAATGGACCGGAGTTCCCTATCCTCGACGGCTCAGCAATGATTTATGTAAACAAAATCAATGAAGTGGGAATACAGCAGCAGAATGCTCCGAAAGACTATTATATCATAAGGAAAAAGATTGAAGTAAGAGACGAGAACACCGGTTCTGTGATTACTATTCTTCCTGATGAGGAATTCTCTATTACGGCAATGTGTTCATACAAGTCAAAGTTTATTGACTCACAATTTGCCACCATCGACGATATGTCACAATTCCCTACTGAGGTGGCTTCTGCTCGCACTTTCGTATTTGTGAGGGAGATTATGGCATTGCTGCAAGCAGGACTTATTAAGGGCGGTGACTTGGATAATGCTATCGTGATATACGAAAACGAGCAGCCACAGGAAGTTATCGACAATCTCTGTGACAAACTTGGTTATGACCGCATGGATGCAACAAAGCTGGGATACCTGCAGCACAAGCCTCTTTCATGGGAAAACGAATGTACCCGTCACAAGTTGCTTGACATCATTGGTGATATGGCCTTAATAGGAAAGCCTCTGAAAGGTAGAATTATCGCAACACGTCCGGGACATACTGTAAACAATAAGTTTGCTCGCCTGATGCGCCAGGAAATTCATAAGCACGAGATTCAGGCTCCAATATATGACCCCAACCAGGAACCGATTCTTGATGTGAATCGTATTCGTCAGGTGCTGCCACATCGATACCCTATGCAGTTAGTCGATAAGATTATCAGCATATCAGGAACAACGATTGTTGGTGTAAAGAATGTTACCAGCAACGAGCCGTTCTTCACAGGACACTTCCCTGAAGAACCTGTTATGCCAGGAGTGCTGATGATAGAGGCTATGAGTCAGTGTGGTGCCCTGTTGGTACTGAACACTCTGGAGGATCCTGAGCGTTGGACATCATACTTCCTGAAGATTGACAACGTAAAATACAGAAAGAAGGTGGTACCTGGTGATACCTTGATATTCAAGGTAGAACTGCTGGGACCTGTTCGTCATGGAATATCATCAATGCAAGGATGGATATTCGTTGGTGACCAACTTGTAGCAGAGGCTACATTTACCGGACAGATGGTAAAGAATAAATGATAACAATATAAAGAACAGAATACATGAATACAATCAGTCCATTAGCATATGTTCATCCTGATGCGAAGTTGGGTGATAATAATATTATCGGTCCTTTCTGCTATATCGATGCAGATGTAGTGATTGGCGATAATAATGTTATGCAGAACAGCGTCACTCTCAATCAGGGACTCCGAATGGGAAACGGCAACGAAATCATGCCAGGAGCATCATTATCTACCAAGCCGCAGGATTTGAAATTCAAGGGCGAAATAACAACATGTCAGATTGGTGACAACAACTCCATCCGAGAGAATGTCACTATCTCACGAGGAACTTTCTCAAAAGGTACTACGATTGTTGGTAGTAACAACCTCCTGATGGAGAATATGCATATTGCCCACGATTGTGTGATAGGTAATGGATGTATTATCGGCAACTCCACCAAATTCGCAGGAGAAGTGATAGTAGATGATAATGCTATCATCTCTGCAGAGGTTCTCGTACACCAGTTTGTACACATTGGTGGATATGTTATGGTACAGGGAGGATGCCGCACATCGCAGGATATTCCGCCATATGTCATAGCAGGAAAAGAGCCTATACGTTTTGCTGGACTTAATCTGATAGGTCTTCGCAGACGTGGCTTTGACAATGATACTATTCTTGCTATTCGTGAAGCATATAACACCATTTACTCAAAGGGTATTATCAAGGAAGGATTGGAAGAGGTGCGTAAAACAATGAAGATTACACCTGAGATACAGTATGTCCTTGACTTCATAGAAAAAGCAGAAAGAGGCATCATAAGGTGAACCTGATTGTCATAACTGGTCCTACGGGAGTTGGAAAGACAGACCTGACGCTGGAGATAGCAGAGCACTATGGGCTCGATATCATAAATGCTGATTCTCGACAGATATATGCAGAGATTCCAATAGGAACAGCAGCACCGACAGAAGAACAGCTGGCAAGAGTGAAGCATCACTTCGTCGGAACACGACATATCGGTGACTACTACTCTGCTTCCCTGTATGAACAGGATGTGATGAAACTGCTGATGGTGTCAAAAGAAAAACAGAAGGACACCTGCATTATGAGCGGCGGCTCAATGATGTATATCGATGCTGTATGTAATGGTATAGACGATATCCCCACCATACGTGATGATATTCGTATAATGATGAAGGAACGTCTGGCAACAGAAGGACTCGAGGCTCTTGTGGAAGAGCTGAAAGAAATGGACCCGGAACATTGGGAGATTGTAGATAAACACAATCCTAGAAGAGTGGTTCACGCTCTGGAGATATGCCATCAGACAGGAAAGACTTATACCTCCTTCAGAAAAAACAGTATGGCCCCAGGCAGCATAAGGACACTACCCGATGGCACAGAACTGGATATAATAAAGATAGGTATCACGCGAGAGAGAGAAGAACTGTATGAACGCATCAATCAGCGTGTGCTGCAGATGGTGGGAAAAGGACTTGTTGAGGAAGCACGACGGATGTTGCCAAACCGAAATGAGAACGCCCTGAATACTGTAGGATACAAGGAGATGTTCAAATACTTCGATGGAGAGATTCCTGTAGAAGAAGCAATACGGCAGATACAGAGTCACACCCGAGAGTATGCCCGCAAACAGTTGACATGGTATAAGAAGGACCCGACAGTAAATTGGTATAACCTTTCTGATAAAACAATAACAACAAGAAATATAATTGAAAACATTAATAACCATATTTAAAAGTCTGTGGAGCTTTCTGAAGAAAGTATGGCACAAGACTGTAAAGTTTTGTAAGTGGTATCACACCACCTATGTCAATCATAACAGATATGTAAAGGCAACAATGTTGTTTTGCACAATGATTGTAGCCTTTTTCCTGTATCTCGGTGCTGTTGATATGAATTTTCTGTGGCTGTTTGGTAAATCACCAGGCTGGATAGAGATTAGTCAACACAAGACATCCGTAGCATCAGAGATATACAGCGCTGACGGTGTATTGATAGGGAAATTCTACAATGAGAACCGTACTCCAGTAGAATATGATGAGGTGGCACCTGATTTCTGGACAGCCCTCATAGATACTGAGGACGAACGTTATTACAGCCATTGGGGCATAGATCCTCTGGGCATCATCGGTGCTGTGAAAGATGCTATAACAGGAAAAGGAGGACGTGGCGCTTCAACCATCACACAGCAGCTTGCCAAAAACATGTTCCGAGTAAGAACCCAGTATAGTACAGGTATATTGGGACGATTACCTGGGCTCGCAATCCTGATAATGAAGACAAAGGAATGGATTACGGCAACAAAGCTGGAGATATACTTCTCCATAGCGATGGGACGTGAAGACGGTAAGAGGGAGATATTAAGGCAATATGCCAATACTGTTGATTTCGGACATAATGCCTATGGCATAAAGACTGCTGCAAAGACGTATTTCGACTGTACACCAAAAGAATTGTCCACAGACAAAGCAGCAATACTTGTTGGATTACTAAAGGGAACAACCGTTTTCAACCCTATCTCCCACCCTGAGAATGCTCTGCAGAGACGTAATGTCGTAATGAATAATATGGTGGAGCATGGACATCTTGCACAGGCAGAATATGACAAACTGAAGAATCTTCCTTTGGGCCTGAAGTTTGTACAACTGGACAGTGAGAAAACAGGCATCGCACCATATTTCCGTGGGGCAATAGCAAAATATGTAAAGAGTCTAAGCGAAGAGATTGACGACCTTTCTGACTTGGATTTATATAATGATGGCCTAAAGATTTACACTACCCTTGATACCAGAATGCAGAAATATGCTGAGGAAGCAGCAAAAAAGCAGATGGAGGTGGTGCAGAAGAACTTTGATGCTCATTGGAAGAATATGGAGCCTTGGCGTGATGAACACGGAAAGGTTATTCCTAATTTTATAGAAGATATCGCTAAGCGACTATATGAGAAGGATCCAAAAGCATTGGAGGACTCTGCTTTCTATGAGCACACCTTAGACTCCATACGCAAAATGGTCAGCTATATGCATTGTGCCTTTGTTGCTATGGAACCACAAACAGGACACGTGAAAGCCTGGGTGGGTGACATTGACTATGACAAATGGAAATATGATAAGGTGACGGCAATGCGTCAGCCTGGTTCTACATTCAAGCTGTTTGTCTATACAGAAGCAATGGAACAGGGATTGACACCTTGTGACAAGCGAAGGGATGAGTTCTTTTCAATGGAGGTATGGGATAAGGCTCAAAAGAAAAATGTTATCTGGAGTCCTACAAACGCCAATGGTACATTCTCTAATGACTCTATGCCTCTTAAGACTGCCTTCGCGCAAAGTATCAACTCTGTAGCAGTACGACTTGGTCAGGAAGTGGGTATCAGCCATATTGCAGAAACAGCTCACAATATGGGTATTGTAAGTCCTCTTGATGAGACACCGTCACTTGCCTTGGGGTCTAGCGATGTAAACCTGTTGGAACTGACAAATGCTTACTGCACCATAGCAGCAAATGGTAAGACTCATCCTGATCCGATATTGATAACACGTATAGAGGACCACGAAGGAAATGTGATATACACTGCTCCTACAGAACAACGTCAGAGTATTTCAGAAAGAGCTGCGGTACTGATGCAGACAATGCTGATGGCTGGTCTTACAGAGCATAATGGTACTTCGATGGCACTTAACAGGTATGTGGGCAATTATCACGATACAGACTTTGGTGGTAAGACAGGAACCTCAAACAACCATTCTGATGCATGGTTTATGGGTGTCTCACCAAAACTTGTTGTAGGAGCATGGGTTGGTGGAGAGTATCGTTGCATACACTTCCGTACTGGTGCCTTGGGACAGGGTTCTAGGACTGCTCTGCCTATCTGTGGTCTTTTCCTCGAAAAAGTATTTGCTGATAAACGATTCAGCAATTATCATGCACACTTTGTAAAAGACCCAACGTTGTTGGAATCATATATGTATGATTGCAGCTATGTCCAACAAGCTCATCCTGACACATTGTCTGTGGACACCATAGATATAGAAGGGATGCTTAATGAGGAAGATGTTACATTTGAGAATATATGAAAAAACAATTAATATACTTGATTCTTGCGTTTGTCACTCTTAATGTCAGCGCACAGATAAAACGTGAATTCCGTGGGGCATGGATACAATGTGTCAACGGCCAATTCCTTGGTATGGGAACAGAGAAGATGCAGCAAACTCTGCTTTATCAACTCGATGAACTGCAGAAAGATGGTGTCAATGCTATTATCTTTCAGGTGCGCCCCGAATGTGATGCCCTCTATGCTTCATCATACGAACCTTGGAGCCGCTTCCTGACTGGTCATCAGGGTACACCTCCTTCTCCCTATTGGGACCCTCTGTTCTGGATGATAAATGAATGCCACAAACGTGGTATGGAACTGCATGCCTGGATAAATCCTTATAGGGCAAAAACAAAGAATACTACAGAGTTGGCACGTAATCACATAGCAATGCAACGTCCAGACCTTGTATTCCCTTACGATGGTTTGTTTATACTGAATCCTGCACGTCGGGAAAACAGTACCTATATATGTAAGATCGTTGCTGACATCCTGAGAAGATATGATGTTGACGGATTGCATATAGATGATTATTTCTACCCTTATCCTGCTCAAGGAAGTGTTATAGCTGACGAGGCAGACTATCGTTCAAACAGTTATGGCATATCAAATATTGGTGACTGGCGCAGAAACAATGTTAATATGTTCATAAAAGAACTCCACGATACAATAGAATCGATTAAACCTTGGGTGAAGTTCGGAGTATCTCCTTTCGGAATATACAGAAACCAAAGAAGTGATCCTAAAGGTTCTATGACCAACGGACTACAGAATTATGACGACCTTTATGCTGACATCATGCTGTGGGTCAACAATGGATGGATTGATTATTGTGTACCCCAGATATATTGGGAGATAGGCAATAAGGCTGCTGATTACAAGACACTCATAAACTGGTGGACAGCAAATTGTACCAACCGTCCTCTTTATATAGGTGAGGACATAGAGAGAACTGTGAAGTTTGGTCAGCAAGCAGCAAAACGCCAGTTACACACATCTTTATTAAACCCGTCGTCTTCTCTTTCGGGTACTGTATTATGGTATGCGAAGGCTGCTGTTGACAATGTGGGCGGATATGCTTCAAACCTGAGAAACAATTATTGGCGCTACCCTGCCCTACAGCCGCTGATGCCTTTCAAGAAAGGTGGTAATCCGGGGAAGGTAAAGAAAGTAAAACCTATATGGACAAGTGATGGATATGTACTTTTCTGGGAAGCACCAAAGACAAAAGATATACTTAGTACAGCATATAAATATGTAGTATATCGTTTCAACAGTAATGAGACAATAAATATTGAAGACCCGTCACATATTGTGGCAATAACACATAACACTTGGTATAACCTTCCATATCAGAACGGTCAAACCAAATATGTATACGTTGTTACAGCTCTTGACAGAATGAGTAATGAGAGTACAAAAGTAAAAAAGAAAGTAAAACTATAAATATAATTTTTATAATATGGAACGCGACAACAAAATCTTCGAGCTCATTGAGAATGAGCACCAGCGTCAGCTCAAAGGAATTGAGCTTATCGCATCAGAGAATTTCGTAAGTGATCAGGTAATGGAAGCTATGGGCTCCTATTGCACTAATAAGTATGCAGAGGGATATCCTGGCCATCGCTACTATGGCGGCTGTCAGGTAGTTGACCAGATTGAGCAGCTCGCTATCGACCGTGCTTGTGAACTGTTTGGTGCAGAATATGCAAACGTACAGCCTCACTCAGGTGCACAGGCAAATGCTGCAGTACTTCTTGCAGTACTCAAGCCTGGCGATTGCTTCATGGGTCTTAACCTCGATCATGGAGGCCACCTTTCACATGGTTCTTTGGTAAATACATCAGGAATCCTGTATCGTCCTATCGGTTATAACCTCAACAAGGAGACAGGACGTGTGGATTATGACGAGATGGAGAAATTGGCAAAGGAAAACAAGCCAAAACTCATCATCGGTGGTGGCTCTGCTTACTCTCGTGAGTGGGATTATGCACGCATGAGAAAGATTGCTGACGAAGTGGGCGCTCTTCTCATGATTGATATGGCACACCCTGCAGGACTCATTGCAGCTGGACTGTTGGAGAATCCTGTAAAATATGCACACATCGTAACAACAACAACCCATAAGACTCTTCGTGGTCCTCGCGGTGGTCTTATCCTTCTCGGAAAGGACTTCGATAATCCTTGGGGATATACTACTCCAAAGGGTGTTGTTAAGAAGATGTCTCAACTGCTTAACTCTGCAGTGTTCCCAGGACAACAGGGTGGTCCATTGGAGCATGTCATTGCTGCTAAGGCTGTTGCTTTCGGTGAGGCCCTCAAGCCAGAGTTCAAGGAATATGCTAAGCAGGTAAAGAAGAATGCATCAGTATTAGCAGACGAACTGGTAAAGCGTGGATTTACTATTGTCAGCGGTGGTACAGACAACCACTCTATGCTTGTTGACCTGCGCTCTAAATATCCTGATCTGACAGGTAAAGTTGCTGAGAATGCGCTCGTTGCTGCAGATATCACCATAAATAAGAATATGGTGCCATTTGATACACGTTCTGCATTCCAGACATCTGGCTTCCGTCTCGGAACACCTGCTATTACCACACGTGGTGCGAAAGAAGATCTTATGGTGAAGATTGCTGCGTGGATAGAAGAAGTGCTCAATGACCCTGAGAACGAAAACGTAATAGCAAAGGTTCGCGGTGAGGTGAATGCCGAGATGAAGAACTACCCACTCTTTGCATGGTAAAAACAAGGAAACGTCGTTGGCACTGTCTGCCCAATCAGGAACCGACAGAGCTTGACAGAAAAATAATGTATTGGGAGGACCGTGGGAAACTCGTTCCTACACGTGACCTCATAAAGACTCCCGAACAAATAGAAGGCATCCGTCGCTCTGGTGTCATAAACACTGCAGTGCTGGATGCTGTCGAGGCTGCCATACACCCAGGCATGAATACACAGGAGATAGATGACATCTGCATGGATATGTGCAAAAAACATGATGCCATACCTGCATGCCTGGGGTATGAGGGCTTCCCGAAATCTGTGTGTACATCAATAAACGAGGTGGTTGCCCACGGCATACCAAAAGAGGAAGATATCCTTGAAGAAGGCGACATCATAAATGTTGACTTTACTACAATAAAGGATGGATATTATGCTGATGCTTCACGTATGTTCATCGTTGGTGGCAAGACAACTCCTGAAAAGGAACAGCTTGTCAGAGTAGCAAAGGAATGTCTCGAAATTGGTATGGAGGCAGCAAAGCCTTTCTGTTTTGTTGGTGATATTGGGCATGCAATAGAGAAACATGCTAAGAGATACCACTATGGTGTTGTTCGTGATTTAGCCGGACATGGTGTCGGACTGAAGTTTCATGAAGAACCCGATATCGACCACTACGGACATCGTGGTGAAGGAATGTTACTCGTTCCTGGTATGGTGTTTACTATTGAACCAATGATTAACATGGGTACATGGGAAGTATTCGTTGATGCTGATGACCCTTATGAGTGGGAAGTCATCTCTGGCGACGAGTTGCCTTCAGCACAATGGGAGCACACATTATTAATGACAGATCATGGAGTTGAAATCCTCACATACTGATTATATACTCGCAATAGAAAGCAGCTGCGATGATACATCAGCTGCCGTGATGCAGGGTACTACATTGCTGTCTAATGTTACGGCATCGCAGGATGTTCACAGAATATATGGTGGCGTTGTTCCTGAGTTAGCATCAAGGGCACACCAGCAGAATATTGTTCCTGTAGTAGATCACGCCCTGAAGAGCGCTGGTATTACGAAAGAACAGCTTTCTGCAATAGCCTTCACAAGAGGACCAGGACTGATGGGCTCACTTCTCGTAGGAGTGAATTTTGCAAAAGGTATGGCAGAAGCCCTCAATATCCCTCTAATAGATGTAAACCATCTGCAGGGACACGTGATGGCACACTTCATACAGGAGCCCGATAGCGAGAATACTACTCCACCACTACCCTTTCTGTGTCTTCTCGTATCAGGTGGTAACTCGCAAATAGTAAAGGTGAATGCCTATAATGATATGGAGGTACTTGGACAGACTATCGATGATGCTGCTGGTGAAGCAATCGATAAGTGTTCGAAGGTAATGGGACTAGGATATCCTGGAGGTCCTATTATTGACAGATTGGCACGCAAAGGAAATCCAAAGGCATATACCTTTGCAGAACCACATATACCAGGACTCAACTATAGTTTCTCTGGTCTCAAGACATCATTCCTGTATTCTATGCAGAAATGGGTAGAAGAAGATCCTGACTTCATAGAACATCACAAGGAAGATATTGCAGCATCCCTAGAATGGACAATTGTTGATATCCTGATGAAAAAACTGAAACTGGCTGTTAAGCAGACAGGTATTAAACATGTTGCTGTAGCTGGTGGTGTGTCTGCAAATAATGGACTTCGTAACGCTTTTCATGATTATGCAAAAAGGTATGGATGGACTATATATATCCCAAAGTTCTCATACACCACAGATAATGCCGCAATGATTGGCTGTGTCGCTACATTCAAACTAAAGGACAAAGACTTCTGCCCTATTGATGCACCAGCATTCTCGAAGGTTACTTTCGCTAATTGAGAAAAGAGAATTTGAAATACAACTTTTAAAATATATAAAAATGGAATTTGAAAACAAGGTATTAAGTAAGATTATACTCGAGAAATTATACGAGAGTGGTAAGAGCATCGCTACTGCAGAGTCATGCACATCAGGAAAGATTGGCGAAGTAATCACCTCTACCCCAGGTGCTTCTGCATACTATAAAGGTGGTACCATTTGTTATTCCAACTTTGCCAAGACAAAAGTGCTTGGTATTGATGCAAACCTCATTGAGGAGAAGAATGCAGTTTCCGAGGAAGTGGCATGTGAGATGGTAAAAGGTGTTATTGACCTAATGGAAGCTGATTATGCTATTGCTACTACGGGCTTTGCAGGTCCTGGTGCCGACCCTGGTTTTAAGGTCGGAACTATTTGGATTGCCTATGGTTCCAGAGATGATATCCGCACCCTGCTGATAGAAGAAGATGAGGGACGTGAAGAGAATCTCAGAAATGCCACAGCCAAGGCTCTACAGCTATTTGTAGAATATCTTCGTGAGATTTATCCAGATCCAACAGACTTTGATTCTGTACCAAAGCCTGGGGATAATCTCGACTAGGATTATTTATATCGTTTAGAAATTCTTTTCAAACCATGTCCTACCAACTGGTAGGAAGAGATTGTGGCCTGTTTCATTAAGGTGTGCTGTGTCTGTTCCCTTACCTCCCTGGAAGTATTTTTTGCGGAACTCTACGTCACGCACCTTTATGATGCAGGCATTATCATAATTCCACAGCACTGGAATTTTATACTTCTTGCATACCTTCTTTATTATGTTACAAACATCCGCAAAGCCGGGTCTGTCAACATACCAGGGGGTAACAAAACCTATCTGTGCTTTCGGACATAATGTCTTGATTCCCTTAATCATAGTCACAAGGGAATCCTTGAACATCTTAAGAGAATCTTTGTACATCTTAGGATTGTTCACTGCTCGTGCCACCATATCAGCATCATTATGTCCTGCAATGATAATGACATAATCAGCATTAGGCTCCATCGCCTTATAACGTTGCCACATAGCAGGCCCGAAATTCCATTTGCCATCATGGGTCCTGTCAAAGGCTATACATGACCCGTTCTTGCCATAGTTGTTGTAAGTAAAGCCTTTCTCCTGAGCCAGTTTATAGTGCCATGCCTCTGTATAGGGACAACGATGGTTGGCAACATAAGAGTCACCTATAATATTAAAAATCTTCTGCCCTTTTACAGCAATAAATGCTGCACCCATTAAGATGCAGCATATGATAATACGAATTCTCATTAAATATCTCACTTTATTCTTTAACCGTTAACCGATAACCGTTAACCATTATTCATAACTAAAGCGTCACTCCATTCTTAAAGATGGATATCTCCTGATAACCATTTATCTCATTCTTTGCTTTCTCACCAGAAGCCACAGCAAGAACTTTATCAATAAATTCTGCAGTCAGTTCTTTCATGGTCTTTTTGTCAACCAACTGTCCTGCATTGAAATCTATCCAGTTATTCTTGCGATTATACAGGTCATTGTTTGTGGATATCTTCATTGTTGGTACGAAGGTACCGAATGGTGTTCCTCTTCCTGTTGAGAACAATACGAGATGACATCCTGCTGATGCTAATGCTGTAGCAGCAACAAGATCATTACCTGGTGCTGATAACAGATTCAATCCGTTAACCTTCAAGCGGTCTCCATACTCCAATACACCACTCACTGGAGCTCTGCCACATTTTTGTGTGCATCCTAAGGCCTTGTCTTCCAATGTTGATATACCACCAGCCTTATTACCTGGTGAAGGATTCTCACCTACTGGTTCTCCATGTGACAGGAAATATTCCTTGAAGTTATTGATAAGAGATACTGTCTGGTCAAATAACTCCTTTGTCTCACAACGATTCATAAGAATTGTCTCTGCACCAAACATCTCAGGCACTTCTGTAAGAATAGATGTTCCACCCTGTGCTACAAGCCAGTCGGAGAATTCTCCCTCAAGTGGATTTGCTGTAATACCAGAGAGACCGTCTGAACCACCGCACTTCAGTCCTACACGTAACTTTGAAACAGGAACATCAACACGCTTGTCCTCTTTTGCAATGTTATAAATACCACGTAAAATGTTCATGCAGTATTCTGTTTCGTCACCTTCAACTTTTTGTGTGACAACCAGCTTTATGCGATCTTTGTCATAGTCACCGAGCATTTCCATAAAGGCATCCGGCTGGTTGTTCTCACAACCTAATGAGAGAACCAATACTCCACCAGCATTTGGATGAAGAACGATGTCGCGCAGAATCTTTCGTGTTGACTCATGGTCTTCTGACAACTGGGAGCATCCATAGTTATGATTCCATGCATGAACACCATCAATACCTTGCAGACCGGTTTCCTGCTTGAGGGTGTTTGCCAGACGTTCTGCTATACCATTAACGCATCCTACAGTAGGTACAATCCAAATCTCGTTACGTACTCCGATATCACCGTTCTTACGAACATATCCCTTAAAAGTCCTGTCCTCCTTCGCTATTGTCAGCTTTTCGTTTACGGGATTATAGGTGTATTCTAGGGTGCCGGCAAGATTTGTCTTAAGATTATTCTCATTAACCCACTCTCCGGCTTTCAGGGCTTTTCGTGCATGACCTATAGGATAACCGTATTTAATTATATCTTCTCCTTCTGCCTTGTCAGTAAGCAATACTTTGTGTCCCTGAGGGGTGTCTTGAAGTAAAATGACGGTTTTTCCGTCAACATTGATTTCCTCCCCCTTCTTCATTGGCTGCAGACACACAACAACAGAGTCAGCAGGATTGATTTTCAAAAATTTCTGTTCCATTTCTAATTAGTCAGTTTTATAATAGTATTTATATCTCTTAATTCAATAACCAATAACCAATAACCAATAACCAATAACCTATAAACTTTAACCGTTAAATCTGTGTTCTGCGATAGAAAGCCATATTCTCCCTTGCCAGTATCTCTATCGGCATATAGTTTACAGGAGTGACATTACGCTTCAGCACAACAGCTCTTACAAGAGCATCGACACTGTAGTATCCCTGCTGGTATCCATGCTGCGCTATGATGAAAGAAATACTTCCTTCATTAAGACATCTGGCGTTCTTCTCAACCATATCATAACCCATTATCTGAATATTGCGCCTGTTTGTCTGTAACAGGAAATCACCAACCAGATGAGCTTTGGAATTCATCGTGATACAATGGTGTGTCTTAGGATGGGTAGAGAAATATTTCTCCAATATAACCTGATTCTGCTTCTTCGTATTTTGATACGGCAAGTCCAGTGTGTTTATCTTTACATCAGGAAAATGGTCTGTCATATAGTGACGGAATCCCACCTCACGGTTATCCTGCTGTTTCGATGCAACATTCTTTCCATCCAATGTCTGCTTCATCAGCATTATCTCAGTTTCCTTCGATGCTATGAGCATTAGCATCTTTGCAGCAAAGTATCCTGATGCAAAAGAATCCTGACCATAGAATGCCAATGGCCTTAAATCAGGCAGATAAGAATCCAGCAAGACAAAAGGAATGTTCCTCTCATGTAGTTCATCTGTGAAAACACGAGTATAATCTAGCTTTGATGGCACAATAGCAACACCGTCAGGATTTGAATCCAATATCCTTTCATATTGTTCCTGGAACGATTTAACATCATTGCGCACATAGTACAGATGATTAATGTGCACATTGAAATCCTTTCGTGCCTCACAACATTTCTTCTGCCCCTCTTCGACTTCTGACCAATATGCTTCGCTGTCATGTCGAGGCATGAGGCATATAAATTCGTATCGTTTATTGGATGCCAGTGCGCTGGCATAAGCATTGGGTTCATAATTCATCTCCTCCAATGCTGCCTTTACTTTAGCTAGAGCTTTTTTCGAGACATTAGGACGGTTGTGTAGTACCCTGTCAACCGTTCCTGACGATACACCTGCTCTCTCAGCAATGTCTTTTATCGTAATACGTTCATTCATTGTCCCTGTGTTTTAGTTTAAATTCTATTGTGAGTGTTGTTACGGTTTTAGAGAAAATCGCAACAAATGTAGTAATTTTTTATGAATTGTTTATTACACAATGCAAAATTTTGATGTACACACAGTGAAAATATGTTAATTGTAACCTAGATATTACAATTATTCAATTGTTTATTGTTACCTTTGCAGACAAATGCATATAATATAAACCTCTAAAACTAACTTTTTTAATCAAAAATGGCAAAAGTTGTAACATTGGGCGAGATTATGCTCCGCCTTTCTCCTAACGGTCAAGACCGTTTCATTCAAACAGACATTTTCCGTATCATCCCTGGCGGCGGTGAAGCTAACGTAGCAATTAGTTGTGCTAACTATGGTCACGATGCATATTTCGTATCAAAACTCCCAGCACACGAAATCGGACAGATAGCAGTCAATTCTCTTCGTCGATATGGTGTTAATACACAGTTTATTGCTCGCGGTGGTGATCGTGTAGGTCTTTACTATTGTGAGACAGGTGCATCAATGCGTCCTTCAAAGGTCATCTACGATCGTGCTAACAGTGCCATTGCAGAGGCTGACCCATCTGATTTCGACTTTGATGTTATCATGGAAGGTGCTCAGTGGTTCCATTGGTCTGGTATCACTCCTGCTATTTCTGATAAGGCTGCAGAACTGACAAAACTGGCTTGTGAGGCTGCAAAGCGTCATGGCGTGACAGTATCTGTTGACCTCAACTTCCGTAAGAAATTGTGGACTTCTGAAAAAGCTATCTCTGTTATGCGTCCTCTCATGAAATATGTTGATGTATGTATAGGTAATGAGGAAGATGCAGAACTCTGTCTTGGCTTCAAGCCTGATGCTGACGTTGAAGGCGGTGAGACAAATGCAGAGGGTTACAAGGGTATCTTCGAGCAGATGATGAAGGAATTCGGATTCAAGTATGTTGTTTCTACACTCCGTGAGTCATTCTCTGCTACATTCAATGGCTGGAAAGCTATGATATATGATGGTAAGGAATTCTACCAGTCAAAGCGTTATGAAATCAATCCTATCATCGACCGTGTTGGTGGTGGTGACTCTTTCTCTGGTGGTCTCATTCATGGTCTTCTGACAAAGCCAACACAGGGTGAAGCTCTTGAGTTCGCTGTTGCTGCATCAGCTCTGAAGCATACTATCAATGGTGACTATAACCTTGTTAATGCTGCTGAGGTAGAGGCTCTCGCTGGTGGTAATGCAAACGGACGCGTACAGCGTTAATGACAATTGATAATTGACAATTGAAAGTTGAAAGTTAATAATTATGGCAAAATTTGATAAATTTCAGGTGATGGCAAAGATTGCTGCCGCACCTATGGTTCCAGTTTTCTATAACAAAGATATCGAGATTTGTAAGAATGTCATCAAGGCATGCTATGATGGTGGCGTTCGCGCTTTTGAGTTCACCAATCGTGGAGACTTCGCACATGAGGTTTTTGACGAACTCTCTAAGTGGGTTAACAAAGAATGCCCTGAATTGGCTCTTGGTATAGGTAGTGTCGTTGATGCTCCTACAGCAGCTCTTTACATCCAGATGGGTGCAAACTTTGTTGTTGGTCCACTCTTCAATCCTGATATCGCTGTTGTCTGCAATCGTCGTTGTGTGACCTACTGCCCAGGATGTCTCACACCATCAGAGATTGGTAAGGCACAGGAAGTTGGCTGTGACTTCACAAAGGTATTCCCAGGTGATGTTGTTGGTCCAAATCTTATCAAAGGACTCATGGCTCCAATGCCTTGGTCAAAGATTATGGTTACTGGCGGTGTTGCTCCTGAGAAAGAGAATCTCGAGAGTTGGTTCAAGGCTGGCGTATTCTGTGTTGGTATGGGCTCTAAGTTATTCCCAAAAGACAAGGTAGCAGCTGGCGACTGGCAGTACGTTACCGACAAGTGTAAAGAAGCTCTTGGCTACTGCAATGCAGCTAAGGCCTAACATTGCGATATATATTGGCTCCACATGGCTTATTATGGCTATGTGGAGCCTTTTGTTGTGTACACCTGCTATGGCCCAAAAGGGAACAATAGCCTATGAGGTGTTACAGATGGACTCTTGTCGCATGAGAGCTGACAGTAAAGAGTTCTATCTGCATAAATACAATTTTGACAAACACATCAACAATGCCACTCCAGCAGAGCAAATACAGGCACAACTCATCTATGCTGATTTCCTGTTGCAGATGAGACAGTTCAAAGAGGCTCGTGCAGTTGTCGATTCTGTCGCTCTCCATGTGGCATATACTGATTCCTTGCTCTTCCTGAATTATCTTTACCATCAGGGAAAAGTGAGTTTCATCCCTGTTAACATCCAGAAGAACAAAGCCCTCATACAAAAGGGTTACGATGCGTTGGTGCAATGTTACATATTGTCAACACGAAGAAAGATTGATGAATACCGAGCTCTCTCTATGCAAGCCTTGAGTATGTATTTTTCTTACGACAGCATCTTTGCTATTGTTCGCGCCTATGATGCTCCCTCAGTACGATATATCAACGAATACAATGTTCCTGACTCGCTGTTGGCAGGAAATCTTGCAGAACGCACTCTGAGCATACTTCTTAATGGCAATAATGCATACCTGATTGCTGATGCCTGGCGCAATCTAAGCAGTTGCTATTTTCGTATTGGTGAACCCCAGAAATCTGTTGAATGCCTGAATATGGCACTTGCCATTCCTGCTATTGATGATATGCCGGAACTGAAGACTTCCATAGCAGAGCAGATGTCTCTCTCCTACTCTGCCATGGATGATAAATTTCACAGCGACTATTATCGGAATATGTATCTCGACCTGCAGGATAGCACAAGACAGGACAGACAACTCGAGGCACGTGTGTTGGCACTCAATCAGACCACCAGTCGTATATGGATTCTGGTTTACATTGCCTGTGGAGTATTCATACTGTTGCTGATTTCCGTCATTACACTCATCCATAACCATAAGGCTAACAAAATAAAGAAGGCTGACTTCGAAGAACTGGAAGAGAAACTGGCTCTTATGAAGTTAGAGAATACCAAGAGCATTCGTGCTATGGTGGAACAGCGTGCCTGTGTTCAGGTTATTAATGGTATGCTGCCTCTTATCGAACGCATGGGACAGGCTGCTAAAAATGGAAAGATGGATTACTGTCAGGAACTGGCTCATGAGATAAATCGCCAGAACAATATGCTGACAGAATGGATTAAGATGCGACGAGGTGATATCCGCCCACATATAGAAAATGTAAATCTCAGTGATATCTTCTCTGTAATCAAAAAGACATCCACATCTACGACAAAAACCAATATAAAGGCTGACTCTTCTGCTGTGGTGAAAGCTGACAAAGCCCTGACATTGTTCCTCGTAAACACCCTTGTTGACAATGCCCGCAAAAGTGGTGCAACAGAAATAGATGTTAATGCCACTACTGGTAGCAACTATGCAGAAATAAGTGTCACAGACAATGGCAAGGGAATGACGGAAGAACAGCTGGCTCACCTCTTTGAATATAAACAGATTGATGGCAAGGGTGGCTTTGGTCTTCAGAACTGTCGTGGCATCATCGACCGTTATAAGAAGATTTCTTCTCTCTTTTCTGTCTGCATGATAAGTGCAAAGTCTGCTCTTGGTAAAGGCACTACGATATCGTTCCGTCTGCCACTCATAAAGAGTATTGTCATTGCTCTTGTCTCCCTCCTCAGCATCAGTATGCAAGCCAAGGAGATAGACAGATATGCTGACAGCCTTTACAACTGCAATATCCAGGGCAGGTATTCTGATGCCCTGCTCTATGCTGACTCTTGTCGTGCTCATAGTGCAGATGCTGATTCTATAGTTTTGCTTTCAGTATATAATGAGGAGGCTGTAGCATCTCTTGCTATGCACCAATGGACTCGTTATTTTAGCAGTAACTGGCAATATACCCTGCTCTATCGTGAACTAACTGCAGACAAGTCACTGCCTGACTATTACCGCAGTATGCAGCGTGCAGAGTTGCAGGCTAATATAGCAATGCTGGTAGTACTCATCCTTATCCTGTCGCTCATACCATTAGTGTGGTATCTGTACTTGAAGCCTATTGTCATACAGCGTCGGAAGGAACGTGAACGCAGGAATAACCTTGAGGAAGAGATAGCAGCCTTAAGGCAGGAGAATGAACGTCTGCATGTCACCTCCAGCATCACAGACAATCAGTTGTCAACAGTAAAGCATGAGACGATGTACTATCCTTCTCGCATACTGCAGCTAATCAGTAGCAATGCGCCACAGGAGGAAATCTCCAATGCCATAGAATACTATAGGGAACTGTGTCTGATGCTCACCTCGAAAGTGCTGAAGCAAAAGCCGATGAATTCTGATACCCTGCAGGAATTACGTGATTTCCTCCAACTCCTCATAAAGCGTCATAAGGAAGACCCGTTGACAGAAGAACAGGTATCAAGACTCTTCACCATCGACACCCCACACACCGACTATCTCGTAATGCGACAGATAATGCGTGAAATTGGAGAAATAACCCACAATCGCAATTCCGGCATCACAGCCACATACCAAAACGGCAAAACCCAAATAACTCTTAATTCTTAACTCTTAACTCTTAATTCTTAACTCTTAATTCTTAACTCTTAACTCTTAACTCTAGTTGTGTCCACAATAGCAGCCATAGCAACAGCACCAGGAGGTGCAATAGGAATCATACGCGTCTCAGGCCCTGACGCCATAAGCATCGTAGATAGTGTCTTCTCAAAAGACATCCACGACGCCAAAGGCTACACCCTTCACTACGGAGAGATAACCTCGCCCCACAGCCCTCAGCCCATCGATGATGTCCTCGTCAGCGTCTTCCGTGCTCCTCATTCATATACAGGCGAAGACAGTATCGAGATTTCCTGTCATGGTTCCAGATATATTCTTGAGACGATTCTCTCATTACTGGTAGAGAAAGGATGTCTCATGGCACAGCCTGGTGAGTTTACACAGCGGGCTTTTCTCAATGGCAAGATGGACCTTACACAGGCAGAGGCTGTTGCTGACCTTATAGCATCGTCCAATGCTTCACAACATCGCATTGCCATAAACCAGATGCGTGGTGGCATAACATCACGTTTGCATGAACTGCGGGACAAGCTGCTTCATCTCACCTCTCTCTTGGAATTGGAGTTGGACTTCTCCGACCATGAGGAACTGGAGTTTGCTGACCGTTCTGAATTGGAAGATGTAGCTCACTCCATAGAACTGGAGATAACAAAACTGCTGGAATCTTTCTCTGCTGGTAATGCCATAAAGAATGGTATTCCTGTGGCTATTATCGGTGCTCCAAATGTCGGAAAATCCACTCTTCTTAATGCACTCCTTGGTGATGACCGTGCTATAGTAAGTGATATTCAGGGTACCACTCGCGACCTCATCGAAGACACCATAACAATCGAGGGACGTCTTTTCCGATTCATTGATACGGCAGGCATTCGTCATACTGATGACACAATAGAAAATCTTGGTATAGAACGTTCGCTGAAAGCAGCAAAGAAGGCTCGTATTATCATCCTCATGCGTGATGACGAACACGACTACCCCATTCTTCCTCCCCTTGGGAGGACCGAGGTGGGGTCCCCTATCATCATCCGCATCCACAATAAGTCTGAAAATTTCCAGGCTCTTCATGGTATTGGTATTGATGAACTGAAGCAGAAGTTAGTCTATTCTGCTCCAGCCAATGACGATGCTGTTGTTGTCAACCAACGTCATAAGGAAGCCCTCACAATGGCGCTGGCAGATATCCAGCGTGCCATAGACGCACTCACGCAAGGCCTCAGTGGAGACCTCGTCTCAGAAGACCTCCGCCTCTGCATCCAACACCTGGCTGACATCCTCGGTGGCGAAGGCACCATCACCACACCAGAAGTCCTCGCCAACATCTTCAAACACTTCTGCGTGGGAAAATAGTCCAATTGCAAAGAAACACATAAAATCTGCAAAAATAAGCCCGTAAATCCCTTATTTTCAAGTGTTAAAGATTGTTCGGGTTTTTGCAGATTTTTGATTTAGGTATTGTTTGTTTGCAGATTTTTGCCTAACTTTGTCCCCCAGATGTCCCCCAAAGAGTGACGCACCCCCCATTTTTTGTCCCCCGAAAGATGGTTTTTTGTCCCCCGTGGCGACATTTGGTAGTAACTCGTTAAAACTATAAAGGCAATGGCAAAGAAACAAACATCAACAACTCAACGAGGACAAGTCAAGCTTCGTGAAAAGAA
>JAFVGI010000052.1 GCA_017475005.1 Prevotella sp.
TAGTGTAAAGTGTATGATTTAAAGTTTAATGTTTATAGTTTATAGTTTAAAGTCTGTTTTGAAGTTGAAAGTAGTAATAGTGTAAAGTGTATGATTTAAAGTTTAATGTTTAGAGTTTATAGTTTAAAGTTTAGAGTTGAGAGGCAGTTTAAAGAGTTTAAGGAGTTTAAAGATTTTAATTCTTCACTCTTCACTCTTCACTCTTCATTTTCAATCTCCGGATTCTTAGTTTGATGTTTTTTCTCAGGCATTCGCTGTATAGCCAGGGTTCACAACTGTGAATGTCTCCAACATTCAGGATGCCTAGTATGGGCTTGTATTCGGAAACGCTGTAGTTCTTGAGAACCAGGACGTTATATTCTGGTGACATCGTTACTGTTATGGTGTCCTTGATGATGGCAGGAGTCGCATCTGTACGCCAGTTGACAGGATTGATGCACATAATGCCGGAACTGATGATTGGCTGAACATATTTCACATCCTTAACAGAATTATAGCATATTGTCACACCCACATCAGCAGAGTCTTTTGCAGCAATGATATGTTTGGTGACAGTGGTGTCCTGAGCTGTTACCTTATATCCAAGGACATAGGCAGCAGCAAGGTGTTTATATGTTTCGTCATTCATGTGTTTCAGCAGCTCCACAACAGCCATACCACCCTGACTGAAGCCAGCAATAACCAAGGGACGGGAGTTGTCTCTGTGAGCAATGAAATAGTCGAAAGCCTTTTTGACATCACTCATAGCAAGGGTAGCACGACGATGAATGGTGTCTTCATTAAGAGTGGCCCATGTATCAAGGGTGATGTGACGATAATAGGGAGCATAGAAATTATTTCCGTCAGCCATATATTCTGCTACCTTCTTCTGTTCTATAGCCATGTGGTCACGATGTTTCTTATTCCACACATCAGCATAGTGGCACTTCTGACCATCAGCTGTTGTCCAGTCAAACTCCCAGGTGGAAACGACATAGAACACATCAGCACCAGTGCCATCAGTATCGTTTTGGGAAACATACCACATCGTATCATCACTGTAAACAGGAGCCTGCGGAATAACTTCCGATAGGGTAGAGGCGATATCTTCCCACTCACCGCTGTATCTGCAGTTCTGCCCATTGCTGGGCTGCATGAAGAGGTCGAATTTGGAGTCATCATATATAGTGGCAGAGAATCTGTATTCCACGATATCATGATTAAGCTGGAACTCCATTATGGTAGCATTATTCTTCTTGTTACGCTGAGTCTTTACCTCTTTCAGGGGCACCTTGAAGCGTAATCCATCATTGCCAAATGGTACTACCTGTACCTCTCCTATATATGGCAGATAGACATCCGCAGAGTCACCCTTTACTTTAAGATAGAAATCAGATGTGACATTTCGAGAAGGATATTTCATTGGCTGCATATAATCTATAGACGCACTGAAATCAGGATGTACTGATTGCTGGGCATCTATGCTGCAGATACCAAAGACAGAGAAAAGGATAAGGCAGAGTAATCTCATAGTTTACATGTTTAGGATATTATAAAAACGCACAGATGGCTAAGCCTTAATAGTAGTTAATTAAGAACTTAGCCATCTTGTTTTACGTGCCCAGAACGGGACTCGAACCCGTACACCGTGAAGTATTGGTGTTTGAGACCAACGCGTCTACCAATTCCGCCATCTGGGCGATAACGGCTGCAAAGATACAAAAAATATTATTCACCACCAAATTTTCTCGTGATTTTTTACCAAAGAATTTCTTGTTCGGGTGCATTTTCACTAAAAATAGCCTTGTCGGTCTTCTGTTCAGTAGGATAAAAATGCACAGCAGAATCATTAAGCTTCGGATGAGTGGTCTTCAGCAATCGTATTATCTCGGAGCCTGCCCATATCATAGGACCATATCCGTGAGCAGCCATCTTGTGTACTGGACGATAGGCATAGAAGGCAGGGTCGAAGCCCATTCCTGTTCCTACGCATGTTCCCTCTACCTGACCTTGTGCAATCACCTTTGTCTGGCAAGCATTCCAGGCAAGCAAAGCTTGTGGGCCATAGGTCTGAGCATCTATCCATCCCTCATTGATGGCGTGTGCTATGCAGTAGCAATAGATGGCGGTACATGATGTTTCGAGATATGTATCAGGCTTGTCAAGAAGCTGATGCCAGAAACCTGTCTTATCCTGTAGCTGACATAATCCCTCGATGTGGCTTCTCAACAGTGAGAGAACCTCTTCATTTTTGCCACAAGCATCAAGCACCTCACACATTGTCAGGATAGCCCATCCGTTAGCTCGTCCCCAATGATATGCAGGATGTGTCGGCATACTCTCAACCCACCCATGACGGAACAACTTCTTTTCTGGCATCCACATCTTTTCCTTAAAGAGTTGTATCTGCTTGATGGCATCATCCTTCCGACCAGCCCATGCTATGCAGGGAACGCCCATATACATATCATCGAGCCATACAGTGTTATAGCGAGGACGCAGGCGGGCGAAGGTGCCGTCTTTCAGACGATATTGCTTGTTGATGACAAAGTCGGTATATCTCTTTACTACATCATCTGTCAGGGAAGAACCAAAGCCTTTGTCAGCTCTGTTCAGTCGCAGGTATGCTGATGCCATTGCTCCGCAGTCATCAAGAGCTCCAGGGTATAGCACCATTCGCAACTGGGCATCATAGGTAGGAGTCTTTGCCATTATGGAAGCCTCCTTTTTTGCTTGTGTGGCAATAAGACCGAGGCGCTGTTTGGCAAATTGCAGATAGCGATTGTCACCAGTATTTGCAGCAGCACATATAACAGCAGAATATAGAACGCCTGCTTCGTATGATGTCAGACGGAAACTCCCCTGTGGCAGTTTGTTATCAACAGCAGTTGCCGGCATAGCAGTCTCGAGATAAGTCAGAACACGATCTATGGTGCTTTTAACATCAGCCTCAGAAGGAATGCCGTAAGGAGTAACATACTGTGGCTGCATCAGGTGCAGAGGTGTGTTCTGGTCATTTATGTCGTCAGCAGAAATACTGAGGGAAAAAGAAGCAAATAATGCTATGAAAAGATGCTTGTACATTAATGGTTATTGGTTAATGGTTATTGGTTATTGACTTGAAACCTGAATCTTGAAACCTGAAACTAAATAGTCTGTACGTATTTCTCTGCTTCGAGGGCTGCCTTACATCCTGTTCCGGCTGCTACGATAGCCTGACGATAGACAGGGTCGCAGACATCTCCCGCAGCAAAGACACCAGGAAGGATATTTCCATTCTTATCATATACCTGCTGTGTGTTGCCAACAGTCTTTATATATCCCATCTCGTCGAGAGCCAGAGAATCCTTGAAGATATCTGTTGCAGGCTTGTGACCAATAGCAAGGAAGAAGCCATCGATGGCAACATCATAGTGCTCTTCATCAGCCTCACCCTTACGTTTTACCACATGCATACCCTCAACTCCATTTTCGCCATAAAGACCTGTAGCATTATGCTCAAAGAGGATCTCGATATTTTCTGCATCACGCACTCTCTGCTGCATTATTTCAGATGCACGAAGATAGTTCTTTCTTACAACAAGATAAACCTTCTGACAAAGGCTGGAGAGATACAAAGCATCTTCGCAGGCAGTATCACCACCACCAACTACAGCAGTAACCTTTTTACGATAGAAGAATCCGTCGCAGGTAGCACAAGCGCTGACTCCCATACCATTATATTTCTCTTCGTCAGGAAGACCGAGATACTTTGCCTTTGCTCCTGTTGCAATAATGATGCTGTCAGTTTCTATGACAGTATTATCATCAGTAGTAGCCTTATATGGTTTTGAGGAGAAGTCGATATTTACGATTTCTCCATCACGAATGTCAGCACCAAAGCGTTCTGCCTGTTCACGAATCTCCATCATCATCTGGTTGGCATCAACTCCCTGAGGATATCCTGGGAAATTTTCCACGATGGTAGTTTGTGTAAGTTGTCCTCCCATCTGTGGTCCAACATATTCTACTGGTGAGAGATTAGCACGTCCAGCATATATTGCTGCTGTATATCCGGCAGGTCCGCTGCCTATAATTAAGCACTTGGTTTTCATAGATATTGTTTGTTGTTATGTTTGATTAATTGTTTTTATTGATTTGTCTGAGTTTCCGTATTGTTATTGTTATTGTTACTGCTTCTGTCATTCCTTGTAGAATTTTCTCTTTTTTTTGGAGAATTCCTGTTTCCGGAAAAACTGCTAGTGAAACCACTTCGCATACCACCTGTAATACCAGATCTGTACATATTACCAACAGAAGAACGTGTCGGATCATTGCTTCTGGCGTTGTTATTGTTGCGTGAATTATTGGTGTTATTCACTGTAGAGCGAGTGCTGCTTGAACGCATATTAGAGGTTCTGTCATTATACTGGCAATCATTATCAGTTATGTCATGACAATATCCCCCTGTCAGCATGCAGAGAATCATTATTGTTGTGGTGATAATCTTTTTCATAATTTCTTCCTTAATATTATTTTTTGCAAAAATAACCACTTCTCATTATTCAGGAAAACATTTTTCCCTATAATAATGGAGGAAATTCCCTATCATGCTTTTAAGCTGCCTCCGATTTTCTTTGCTATTGCTGTCAGAATCTTTTCTGTCTCTTGCAGTTCGACAATGAGTTCCATTTGTCTTTCGGGGTCAGTGGTAGTCTTTATTTCGTTACGTATCTGGGTTAGTTTGTCTGTTATGTATTCACGTCGGAATTCGTAGAGCAGATGTTCTATCTTATCGCGAAGCTGTTCTATGGACAGTTTTACTTCCAAGCTCTTTGACAGTGTCAGAGCATCAGATGTCAGTTTTATTGCAAGACTTGAAATCTCGTAGTCATGGTGGCTGGTGAAGTAGTGTTCGCATGAGAAATTCTCTTCTCCAGTATGTTCAACAGCTTCCTGCAGGATATCGTTATACATAGGATTAGCGAACCTCAGATTGTCACCTTCGAGGTTATAATGTATAAACTGTGCTACTGTCAGGGAGAAAATGTTTCCGTCATCATCTGTGATGTTTTCATACAATATCTCATCTCCATGCTGTATAATCATCTTCATCAGCAGGTCAGCAGATGTTTCCCTCTTCCTTATGTATTGCTGTGGAGCAGGAATTGTCTGCGTTGTAGTCGAAGCAGGAGTAGAAGTTGAAGTTGATGGAGTAGGATTCTTAGCATTATCCAGCAACCCATGTTTTGGATACTCCTGGTATTCCTTGGCACGTTGCAGTTCACGCAATTCATTCTTTCGTTCCTCTTCTCTGTAGGCACGAATCTCCTCATTCATCTTGGCAGTAAGAGTCTGCTCGCTGAATCCTAAGCGTGCTGAGCAATCCTGTATGTATGCATCCCTGACAATAGGGTCACCAATCACACTGACACTCTTTATGATGCTGCTGATAGCTTCAGAACGTTCATGAGGATCTGTGACGCCATCAAGCAACACCTTTGTCTTGAATGCTATAAAGTCCATCTGGTGGTCCTTGATGTATGCCCTGAATTCCTCTGCTGTATTCTTCTTTGCAAATTCGTCAGGGTCCTGTCCGTCAGGCAGTAGCATCACCTTTACATTCATACCCTCTTTCAGCAACATATCAGTACCTCGCAATGCAGCCTTAATGCCTGCAGCATCACCATCATAGAGAAGTACAATGTTAGAGGTGAAACGATGAAGTATATGTATCTGGTGTTCAGAGAGTGCTGTTCCGCTATTGGCCACGACATTCTCTATGCCACATTGGTGCATAGAGATAACATCAGTATATCCCTCCACCATATAGACGAGGTTCTCCTTGGCGATAGCTTTCTTTGCCTGGAAAATGCCATATAGTTCATGGTCCTTATGGAATATCTCGGAATCAGGGGAGTTGACATATTTCTGGTTTATGCCCTTTGTGCGTGAGTCGAGCACTCGTCCTCCAAAAGCCACCACTTTTCCTGATATTCCTATCCAAGGGAATATAGCGCGTCCTGAGAAACGATCGAAGGGGATTTTGGAATTGGAATTCTCGATGTTATAGCACAATCCCACTTTTACCAGGTACTCCTCCTTGTATCCCTGCTTTAAGGCTGTCTCAGCCATTGCATGTCTGTCGTTCAGACAGAAACCCAGTCGGAATTTCTCTATGATATCATCCCTTATTCCCCTTGAACGGAAATACTGCAATCCTATAGCTCTGCCATCGATATTGTTTTGCAGAATATCCTTGAAATAGTTTGCTGCCCATTCATTCACGATAAACATCGCTTCGCGTTCTGACTGTTCCTTCTTCTGTTCGTCAGTAAGCTCTGTTTCCCGAATCTCTATATGGTATTTGTTTGCCAGCCAACGCAGAGCCTCCGGATATGTCAGCTGCTCATGCTTCATGATAAAGCTTACGCTGTCGCCACCTTCTCCACAGACGAAGCAATGGCAGGAGCGTCGGGTGGGAGAGACATAGAAAGAAGGGGTGTGGTCATTGTGGAAAGGACATAAGCCACGATAGTTTATTCCCACTTTCTTCAGGGATACGAAATCGGATACTACATCAACAATGTCTGCAGTATCTTTTATGCGTTCTATGGTGGCTCGGTCAATCAAGTTAAGAGTTAAGAATTAAGAGTTAAGAGTTACCTTTTAAATATGCTAAAGTTCACGCTTCCATATGAGCGGTGTTCAACAAATCGTGGATGAGATGAGAAATCATTCTGCTTTCCATGTTCGAAGACAAAGACGCCACCTTCTTTCAACAGAGGCAATGCCTTGTCCGGTATCTGTGCAAGAGTGGGGAGAGCATATGGCGGGTCAGCAAAGATGAAGTCAAACTGCTTCTTGCATGTCTTCAGGAACTTAAACACATCGCCCCTGATGAGGGTATGGTTCAGGAGAGCATCAGAATTAGAGTTTGTTGACAGTTTGTCAATACACTGTTGTATAAACCTTGCGTGGTCACGATCCAGTTCTACACTGACGACGCTGCTACATCCACGGGACAACAGTTCCAGGGAAATGCTTCCTGTGCCAGCAAAGAGGTCGAGGGCAGAGGTGTCTTCAAAGTCAATATAACCCTGAAGGACATTAAAGATGTTCTCCTTGGCAAAGTCTGTCGTGGGACGAGCCTTGAAGCTTCGAGGAATGTCAAAATGACGCCCTTTGTATGTGCCTGTTACAATACGCACTCTCTTACCTCCTCAATGAATTTGCTTAATTTCTCATATATTCCCTCAGGTATCTCTCCACATAAAGACAGAATGTCTGTGTCCTTGTTCATGCCGAGCTGCTTCCATACATATAATATATAGTAGAGCATATCGTCATTATTCGTAATCTTGAAGGAATTGGCATATCTGAATCTGTGCTGCTCAAAATAGCAGATGTTCATAACCCCATTATAGAAGTATATGAAGAGATTTCTGTTTTGGGTACCCTTGAAGTAATTCTTATATAAAGTTTGCCAAACCTGTATGATGTTGTTTGACACCTCTATCTCTGAGCAGTTATCTTCCACCACCATCTTAAGGTCTCTGTTCAAGGGAAAGATTGCTGTGGCATCAAGCAGAGGAATCTCCTTGACACACTTCTCATCATATTTATATCCTGTAATGGCAGTGTTGTATGATGCTTCAGGGTCATACTCCTCTTCAATAGGAATAAGGACCACAGGAGTTGAAACCTTTAGTACAGCATGTATGCATGGAATACCTTCGGGAGTTGTCTTTGCGGCCTTCATGTATGACTGCTCACGAAATACCTCGCGCAGGTTTGCTGCAACAGACATCTTCTTGTTGATGGCATACTCATGCTCTGCTTGAGAACCATCGGTCTCGGTTATCGAAAACAGGAATTTGTCGTTAAGGATATTTATTATGATTTTCTTTATTTCAGTCATGGGTGCAAAGGTAAGAAAAAATAATCAATTTCCCAAGAATTTTTATAAAATAAAAAATAGCTTACGACGTTTTTATAATAAAGATTCTATCTTCTATCTGCATGACTACCGATTCCTTTAAGCAAATAATCCTAGAGCACCTGCATTTTCCTCCTACCGCTGACCAGCGAGGAGCGATGGATGTGTTTACCCGTTTCATTGCCCAAAGGGATGGTATGCCTGCTATGCTGATGCGTGGTTCTGCAGGAACAGGTAAGACATCTCTTGTAGCAGCAATTGTGAAAACCCTTCAGCAGCTGAAGCAAAAAGTCATCCTGATGGCTCCAACTGGTCGTGCTGCAAAGGTGCTGGCATTAAGCAGTGATACTCCTGCTACAACTATTCACAGAAAGATATATCGCCAAAAGAGTCTTGGAGGAGATTTTAGTCTTGACATAAACCTGCATACAGACACTCTGTTTATTGTTGACGAGGCATCTATGATAAGTACCGAACCTCAGTTAGCAACAGCCGGTATGCCAATGTTTCTGGGTAATGGTGGTGGTTTGATAGATGACCTTATCACTTATGTTTATTCTGGCAAGAATTGTCGTCTGATGCTTATAGGAGACACAGCACAGTTGCCGCCAGTAGGAGAGGACGAGGCTCCAGCCCTACAGAAGGGTGTTATAGAATGTTATGGGTTGAATGTCTTTGAGTATGACATCATGGAGGTGGTGCGTCAGAAGTCTGTTTCCGGCATACTATGGAATGCTAACCAGATACGTTTCCTCATTACCCACGACTCTGCAACAGAACTTCCCAAGATAAAGTTCTCCGGCTTTGCAGACATCCAGGTTGTTAATGGCAGCGAACTGATAGAGACTCTTGAAGACAGCTACTATAGGATGGGTATTGACGATACTGTTGTCATTACCCGCAGCAATAAGCGTGCTACTATATATAATAATGGTATAAGAGTCAGAGTTCTTGACCATGAAGATGCTCTTACTTCTGGTGACAGAATAATGATTGTAAAGAACTATTATTTTGATGAGGAAAATCCTCCGATGCCATTTATCGCCAATGGTGACCTTGCTGTTGTACAGAGAGTCACAAACACAAGAGAGTTGTATGGATTGAACTTTGCAGACCTTACATTAAGTTTTCCTGATTATGATGATGTGGAACTCACTATGACTACAATTCTCGATTGTCTGCAGACAGATTCGCCAGCCCTTACAACAGAACAGCAGAAACAACTTTATGATGGCGTGATGGAAGACTATTCAGACCTGCCTCGTAAGGAAGACAGGCTAAAGGCTCTGAAGAAGGATATCTATTATACCGCTTTACAAGTGAAATTTGCTTATGCTGTAACATGTCACAAGGCACAGGGTGGACAATGGGGACATGTTTATATTGATCAGGGATATATGACAGACGATATGCTGACTCCTGATTATATCCATTGGCTTTATACAGCCTTCACCCGAGCAACAGAAAAGCTGTATTTAGTAAACTGGCCAAAGGAACAAACAAAAGAAGATTGAAGCAAGTTGCCTCAATCTTCTTGTTTCCTATAGGTCCTATTAGTCCTATTGGACTTATAAGATTAAAATTTATAGCTTAGAGTGCAGTTAATCTGATGGCGGTTGTTCTTGACTTCCTGCATCACAGTACCATTTTCCTTTATGTCGCCTGTTGGAGTGTCTTTGTCACCAGGATTATACATCTGTCCGCTTGTTGTAGAGAATGGATGATATTCTCCCTTCTGGCCAATATACTGATAAGCGAGGTCGATGTTGAAATTTTTTGCTACTGTGAATCCAAGACCGAATGTCAAACGGTTTGTACCTCCCCAGTTGGTGTAGTCATTAGAAGTGAAGTTTGAACTACATTCATAATTTCCATGAGTATGATCATTATAGTCCTTATAGCCCTCTGCTTTGTCATACATAGGGCTGACATAGTTATAACCCACACGAATGGCAACCTCTGGCACAGGCTTTATTTCAGCACCAAGTTTTAAGGTGTGAACACTCTTGAGGGAAGCCTTTGTGTTTGCATTGACAATATAATCGTCACTCCAGCTATCAAATTTTGCATTGATAGCGCTATACTTTGCATAATCGTATGTTAAACCTAATGCTACGATATTGCCGATGGTGTGACCAAAGGAAACACCGAACTTCCAAGGAGTAGAGATTCTGTAATCAAAACCTATAGGATTTAGAAATTCGTAATTACTATATCCATTACCTTCTTTTACGAATGTTTTTGTGGCATTTGGATTTGAATCAGTGTAAGTAATAGGCCAAAAATCTTGTGTCAGACGATACCATGTTGGGGTATGGATATAAAGACCAATACGAAATGGAGAAGTCTCGATTGGACGCCAGATAGCACCAAATTTTACATTTACGCCAGAACCTGTTATCTTTCTTTCGTTGACAGTCTCCAAAGCATAAGGATAATTTGCTGTTATAGCATCATAGTCTCCACCAGCATCACCTGTAGGATCAAAATTCAATCCTCTGGCAATGTTATAGTTGACATACTCATAGTAGTTTGCTCTGCTGCTGTAGTCAACACTCTTTGCACCAATGGTAAGACCGAGGAACCATCTGTTATTGATGTTTCCGCTGATATTGAAGTCGAACTCGCTGATGTATCCTTCGCTGTCATTCATACCAAAGAACTGAGTACCATAAGGCATGTGCTTAACACCTTGAACATTATAGTTGTCATACACCAGGTAATCCATGTTGTTTAATTGCCAAGTGTTAGAATTTATGGCAAGCACAGCCTTTTCGCTAACACTGGAATTACCCAGTTCTCCCATAGCATTCAAGATCTGGTTGAAGTTTCTGCTCTTTTGGAAGTTAAAACCGAAGTTCAGGTATGAATTCTGGTTTGTCTGCATTGAGAATACTACACCAGCCTGATTAAGGTCGGCATTAGTCTTACCATCATCGGTATATACACTATTGCTGTACGAGTCCCCTTTCTGTATTGTAGCACCAGCAGAAACACCTATCCATGATCTGCGGAACAATCCGACTCCGGCTGGGTTAGTACCCATAGTAGAGATATCAGCACCGAGGGCTTCCATAGCACCACCCATACCAACATATCTTGCTGTACCATTGAGGTCTTCAGTAGCAAGCTCTGCAGCCTCGTATGTTTCCTGTGCCTGCATGCTGACAGTAATTATGCCCAGACATGCGGTAAAGAATAATTTTTTCATAGGATATATTTTTTACTTTAAACTCTAAACTATAAACTCTACACTCTGAACTTCACACTTTACCTGCGTCTTCCTCCTCCACCAGAGAATCCACCTCCGCTGCTGCGCATTCCGCCTCCGCCAGAGAAACCTCCGCTGCTACGCATGCTTCCACCGCCAGAGAATCCACCTCCGCTGCTTCGTGTTGTACCAACATTACTGCTTCCGCTTCTGCGCATGCTGCTGGTTGATGTCGTGTTACTGCTGCTGCGTTGGTATGTTGATCCTCCGCTACTTCTCATACCACCTGTTCCACTATTGATGTTTCCGCTTCTGCGACCATAGCTTGTAGAGCCATTAGAAGAAGGCCTGTTATAAGAACGTCTGCCAGCATCGTTTGTGGTGATCCATCCACTTCTGCGACTAGAGCTTGGTGTAACATATCCTCCTCTGTAGCTTCTGTAGCTTCTGTGGTGAACTGGAGTATGTCCCCAATATCTTCCATGCCAGCCTCTTCCATACCAGCCCCAGCTGCTGTAGTAATATGGCCTCCAGTAATAGCCTGAGTACCAAGGATAGTAGGAATAGCCCCAACGCCAAGACCATGAACCATAGTTCCAAGGATCATAATACCAGGAGTCATACCAAGGATAGTAATAATACGGGTCGTTGACCACAACAACTGTAGAGCGATAGCCGTCCCATCGCTTCATTTGCATATAGTTCTCAAAGTCATTCATAGATATTGTCACAGAATCCTTATTATAATATGGATCATTTTCTGTACGATATCTGCGATTGTACTCATCAACATCACGATCCGAACCGCAATAGTCATTCGGATTGTAAGAATAGTTGTCATCATATGGCTGATAATTCTTATATCCGCCAGAACTATTTGAAGATGATACGGAATTGCCAACTTTCTGAGCTTTCTGTGAGCCGTCAGATGCAAAATACATATCATCGTCTTGTGCCATTACTTGGCAAGCGACAACTGACAACAGATAACTGACAATTAACTTTTTCATAATTACTTGTTTTGTTTGGTTTACGGTGCAAAGATACGATGCTTATCTTGTTTTCAAGAAGAAAATTCCCTAATTCGCTTTAGGATTTTCCCTACAGGCTGTTAGTAAGGTTCAAAACGAGGGAGCACCATTCATTGTCCGTTTTCCTTGATATTTCCTTCATTCCTAAGGTTTCTGCTTTCTCTAACAACATGGGGACATCCTCTTCATAGAATCCGCTGATAATTAATTTCCCATCCATTGCGAGTACATTATGCAGATGCTCCATATCTTCCAGCAGGATGTTTCTGTTGATATTGGCAACTATCACATCGAAGATACCTTCCACATGTGTCAGGATGTTGATATCTCCATGCAACACATCCATCTCCATATTGACACCATTCAGCTCTGCATTGTATTTGGTGTTCTCAGCGCTCCATTCATCAATGTCATAGCTCACCACATGTTTCGCTCCACATTTCAGTGCCAGTATTCCCAGTATTCCTGTTCCACATCCGCAGTCGAGCACTCTCTTGTCTGTCAGCGGTTGCTCCAGCATTGTTTCTACCATCATGCGAGTTGTCTCGTGGGTTCCTGTTCCGAAGGCGTTTGTGGCATGTATTCCGATACTGATAGGGGTTGAGAAAGTGGTGCAATCTTCTGTATGTCTGGCATCATATATTGTCACCATATTTTTCACATTGATAGGCTTAAAGCCTTCTTCCTCTTCCCATGTGGCATTCCAGTCCTGATTCTCTATTTCCTCAGTAGAGTAGGAGATGCTCACATCCGGCATCAGCTGATTCTTTATTACCTCATTAACGACAGCTTCATGATAGTTGTCCTGCTGTATATATCCTATCAGTTGCTTGTCGTTGTATTCGAAGGCATCATAGCCATATTCTCCCAACTCGTCAGCAAGTAAGTCACGAGCTGTCTCTTCTGATTCATGGTCTTTTGCCTCTATGGTAAAAATGGTCTTTAGGTATATCATTTCATATCTCTTAATGCTCCAATCAGCTCATTGTTCTCTTCACGTGTTCCAATGGTTATTCGGAGACAGTTATTGCATAGTGAAATTCTTGTTCTGTTACGTACAATGATACCTTTATCTACGAGGTAGTCATAAGCCTTCTGTGCATCCTTTACCTTTGCCAGGAAGAAGTTTGCATCTGTAGGATATATCTTCTCGCATATAGGCAGTTCACCAAAAGCTTCCATAGTCCTTCCTCTTTCCTGCAGCAGTATGTTTATCCACTGTTCTACAGGTTGTGTGTCCTTGAGGCGTTTCATGGCCTGCTCTTGGGTAAGCATATTTACGTTGTAAGGATATTTCACTTTGTTGAAGATGCCGATAATCTCTTTCTTTGCAAATGCCATTCCCAGTCTTATTGCTGCAGAACCCCAGGCCTTGCTCATTGTCTGCAATACTATGACATTAGAAGTCTCTGAGTTGATATATCTGCTGAAAGTCTTTTGCTTTGAGAAGTCAATGTAAGCTTCATCTACTACCACAATGCCATCAAAGTTCTCTATCACCTTTTCTATCTCATCATTATTGATGTTATTTCCTGATGGGTTGTTAGGTGAACAAATCCAGATAGCCTTTGTGTTGGCATCACATGCTGCGAGGAGTTTCTCTGCTGTAATCTGGTAGTCCTCATCAAGCATTACATTTCTGTATTCCACATCATTGATGTTTGCACACACCTCATACATTCCGTATGTAGGGCAGATGGCTACCACATTATCCTTCTTTGGTTCACAGAAACATCTGTAAACCAAGTCTATGGCCTCATCACTGCCATTGCCGAGGAAGATATTCTCAGCAGGCACATTCTTCACCTCGCTGAGTTTTTCCTTCAGGTTTTCCTGCAATGGATCAGGATAGCGGTTATAGGGACCATTGAAGGGATTCTCGTTAGCATCGAGAAACACATGTGCCACATGTCCGCTATACTCATTGCGAGCACTCGAATATGGTGCCAATGACCATATATTGGGCCTTACTAATTCTTTAATTGTTCTCATATCTTAACTTTTAATTTTTCTCTTTTCACTCTTTGACTTTGTCGATACTCTCAAGTTCTCCCTATAGCGACTAAGCCTTTCCGCAGGAGCAACCTTGGCTTGTCGCAATTCGGTCGCTTTGGGTGCATTCACTCTTAATTCTCCTCAACGCTTCTTCCAAGCGCTTTCTTTGTGTGGCGAGGTTTATTCTTATGCATCTGCTGTCACCATACATGGAGCCGCTGTTCACATAAATGTTTTCCTCCTTCAACAGATGATGTGTCATTTTTATGCCACTCATTCCTGTCTTTTCCACATTCACCCACATCAGATATGTTCCCTCCAGAGGATAAACCTCCCAGTCGGGTAGGTGGGTTTCGATATATTCTTTGGCAAAGGCATAGTTGTCATAGATATATCTGTTCAACTGTGTCAGCCATTCTTCTCCTTCTTCGCTGTAGGCAGCCTGCAGTGCTATTACTCCGAAAGGATTTACGTCACAAACCTCATTGATGTTTATTGCCTTGTCTATCCTTGTGCGGATATCTTTGTCAGGAGCTATGATATTTGCTATCTGCAGCCCTGCTATATTGAAAGCCTTTGAGGGTGATATGCAGGTGGCATAGTTGTTATCTACGGCCACTGTGGCAAAGGGTGTGTATTTTACGTCGATGTCAGGATTTATGAATTCGCAATGTATCTCGTCAGCAATAACAAATACTCCATGCTTGTGACATATCTCTGCCATTGTTCTCAGTTCTTCCTTACGCCATACATGTCCAGTAGGGTTATGAGGATTGCAGAGCAGGAAAACCTTCACCTTTGGGTCTGCACAATGTTTCTCGAAGTCGTCAAGGTTTGCTGGCATTTCTTCTGTTATGCAGTCATTATTCCTTATGCTTGAGAAGAAACAGTTATATACAGGAGTCTGTATCAACACCTTGTCGCCTGGCTGTGTCATAGCCTTTATGATAGCAGAAATGGCAGGCACCACTCCAGAGGTGTATATAAACCAGTCTCTCTCCATCTTCCATCCATGTCTGCGGGCAAACCAGTTGATGGAGGCTTGGTAATAGGATTCAGGCACCAGGGTATATCCGAAGCATCCATGCTCCAAACGCTTCTTCAGCGCCTCCATTATGCATGGTGCTGTTTCGAAGTCCATATCAGCCACCCATAGTGCAATACCTTCTTTACCGTCTTTGGTGGAGGCATCCCAATTGTCCCATTTGTAGCTGTTGGTACCTATGCGGTTTACAATTCTATCGAAGTTGTATTTTTGCATTCGCTGGTTGTTTCTGATTCTCGTCGAAAATTATTTCGCCTACCTTTCCCTCTACTATTATCTCTCCTGATGTCGGGTTCTTGATGCTGTGAACATCGCCTTTGATGTTTCCATTTACTGTGGAGTATTCAAACAACAGATTGGCATCATTTCCAAAGGTGCAGTCTTCCATTGTCAAACCATCCACATAGCACAACAACTGTTCGCCTGTCATGTGACATCTTACGAGTTTTATGTTCTTTGCATACCAGGCAAAGTATTCTCCATTTATCTCGCTGTCATAGATGGTAACATTCTCTGCCTCCCAGAAGGCATCTTTTGAATTGAGTATGGCATTGTGTATCTCTACATTCTTGGCATACTGGAAGCTGTAGTTTCCGTCTTGGTGATAGTTTTCTATCTTGACGTTCTCACAGTGCATTCCCAGATAGTCGCATTCCTTTATCGTGGTATCTTTGATAGTGATGTCCTTGCAGTCCCACAGAGTCTCCAGCCCATGATTAAAGGTGCAGTGGTCTATCTCTATTCCCTCCATTCGTCGGAACATCTTTGGAGCATCCACGATGCAGTTCTTTATGGTGCAGTCCTTGGAATACCACAGTGAAGAGCGGGCACTTTCATTGAAGTAGCAGTCATTAATGCGGAAGCCATTATTCTCCCAGAAAACATACTTTCCTTCAAAAGTACATTTCTCGGCTTCGATGTTGCTGCTCTCCTTGATGCTAGATTCTCCGACGTGGATTGTTACATTCTCCAGTCGCAGATTATGTGAAGCATAGAGCGGCCTTTCACCTCCGTATTCCTTATCTTTTATTAATTCATAATGCATAATGCATAATTCATAATTTCTTAATTCTTAACTCTTAACTCTTAACTCTTAACTCCTAATTCCCTTTCGTTTCTGTCATTTATGTATGACCATCCTCTGGTGCTTAGTCTCAATGTCATTATTAGTCCTCTGAAGCACAGCTCTATTGCCATAGCCAACCAAACGCCTTTCAGGCCATATTGTGGCGCCAGAGCCATTGCCAATGAAACGCGTACAATCCAGATGCTGCCAAAGTTCATTATGCTTGGTATGAGAGTCTTTCCTGCTCCTACGAATACTGATGTTGCTATTATTGCAGCAGCGAAGCCCGGTTCAGCCCATGCCTCTATGCGAAGCACATCTGTTCCTAAGGCTATTACCTCTTCGTCAGGAGTTATGACACTCATCATCTCTGGAGCGAAAATCCACATCAGCAGTCCCATAAAACCCATTATGCTGACTCCCAGTACCATCGAAATCCAGGCGAAGGAATGCATAAAGTCCCTGCGTTCTGCTCCCTTGCTTTGTCCTACGAGGGTGGTGGCAGCTTCTGCAATACCATGACCAGGCATATAGCATAACGACTCTACGTTTATTCCAAAGGTGTTTGCTGCTATTGCAACTGTTCCGAGAGGGGCTATGATAGAACTTATCATCACCTGTGCCGAACACATCATGCCACGCTCCAGTCCTATTGGTGCTCCTATTCTGCCAGCTTTCTTCAGTATCTTTATTGTTGGGCGATAAGACGAAGTGGCATCTTGCGTAAAACGCAGATTCTTGTCTATCATCGTCATGTTGTATGTCATGCATGTCATAGTGACGAGGTAAGCCATCATCGTTCCGAAGGCAGCTCCTGATATACCCATTCCGCAAGTGAAGATAAAGAGGTAGTTGAATACCACATCGAGGAAGCACATCTGCACCATCAGCATGCTTGGTGTCTTGACGTTCCCGGAACAGCGCAGGCTTCCCGCTGCGAGGCTGTTGAGCACTATCAGCGGCATGCCACAACAGAAGATTGAGAAGTAACGCGTTGACATCTCACATATTCTCTCTGTTGCTCCCAGCCAGTGGGGTAGGAAGGGTGCGATGCTCAGTCCTATTGCCATCAGCATCATCGAGAAGAGCAGTCCTGATGTCAGTCCTTGTCTTATCACACCTCTGGCGCCTACCACATCGCCTGCTCCTATTCTGTGGGCCACCTGTACAGAGAATCCTGCAGCAAAGGCAGAGTTAAGACCTCCGAAGAGCCATATTGTTGTTGAAACAAGACCTACTGCTGCTGCTTCGTCTGTGCTCAGATGTCCCAGCATGGCAGCATCAATAATCTGCATTGCTATGAAAGAGAACTGTGCTATGATAGAAGGAATAGCCAAAAGAACAGTGAGATGTACTTTCTGATATAAAGTCATCTCACGTTGCTTATCCCTAACCAGAGCTAACAGTTCGTCCTTCGTCATTCAATTATCAATTGTCAATTATCAATTGTCAATTATCCACTTCCTCCACTCTCAGCCTCATCGCGTTGGCGTGGGCTTCAAGCTGTTCATTCTCTGCCATGCAGACAACAGCATTACCGATGCTCTTTATGCCTTCTTTTGTGAGGTGTTGGTAGGTTACCTTCCTGTTATAAGAGTCGAGGTTTACACCATTATATGCCACAGCATATCCGTGTGTTGGCAATGTATGGTTGGTGCCAGAAGCATAGTCGCCAGCACTCTCGCAAGCATAGGTTCCGAGGAATACCGAACCGGCATTTATCACCTTCTCTGCCAGTTCCTCATAGTCACTGGTAGCAATGATGAGGTGCTCTGGTGCATAGGCATTGCTGAGTGCCATAGCCTCTTCCTTGTCCTTCACCAGGACATATTGCGAATTGTTCAGCGATTTCTCAGCCATCTCTGAGCGTGGGAGCAGAGCGAGTTGTCTTTCTACCTCCTTGCTCACTTTTTCTATCATCTCTTCTGATGTAGAAATCAGTATCACCTGTGAGTCTGCTCCATGTTCTGCCTGTGACAGCAGGTCAGCAGCCACGAAGGCAGCATTGCTTGTCTCGTCGGCTATAACACATACCTCTGATGGTCCTGCAGGCATATCGATAGCTACATCATGCAGAGACACCTGTTGCTTGGCAGCCATAACGAACTGGTTTCCTGGGCCAAAAATCTTATACACCTTTGGTACAGATTCTGTTCCATAAGCCATTGCTCCAATGGCCTGTACTCCACCAGCCTTGAATATCTTGCTTACTCCAGCCACCTTTGCAGCCATCAGTATGGCAGGATTCACCTTGCCGTCTTTTCCTGGAGGGGTGCAGAGTACTATCTCCCTGCATCCTGCTATCTTGGCAGGAGTGGCGAGCATCAGTACTGTAGAAAAGAGTGGGGCAGTGCCGCCAGGGATGTATAGTCCTACCTTCTCTATGGCTACACTCTTCTGCCAGCATACCACACCAGGTGCTGTCTCTACCTTTGTGCCAGCAAACTGCTGTGCCTCGTGAAAGGCTGCTATGTTCTTGTGGGCCAGTATGAGGGCATCCTTCAGTTCTGATGATATTAACTTTTCTGCTTCTGCTATCTCTGCTTCTGTAACAGCAAGTGACTCCAGCTGCACCTTGTCAAACTTCTCCTCATAGGCCTTCACAGCCTTGTCGCCATTCGCCTTGATGTCTGCCAGCACACCAGCCACAATGCTGTTGAGCTGTGACACATCCATCTGCGGACGCTCACATATCTTGGCATACTCAGCCTCCGACGGATATTTTATATAGTTAATCTTCACTCTTTTAATTATGAATTTTGAATTACGAATTACGATGTTTTCTCGCTTTGCTGCGAGTTAGAGGTTTGAGGTTGAACGTTTAATATAACTTAGTACTTTATCCTTCGTACTCGCGTCAGCGACACATCGTACTTCTTACCTCTTACTTCTTACTTCTTACAGTATCATCTTCTCAATTGGCAGCACGAGGATTCCTTCAGCACCTTTTTCCTTCAGCTGTCCTACAATCTCCCAGAAATGCTTCTGGTCGATTACTGCATGAACACTGGTCCATCCCTCAGTAGCCAAAGGCAATACCGTAGGCGACTTGATGCCTGGCAGTATGCTGCATATCTCCTTTACCTTGTCTGTAGGAGCATTCATCAGCACATACTTCTTGTCGTCAGCCACAAGGACACTCTGTATGCGGAATAGGAATTCATCGAGGGTAGCCTGCTTCTCAGGTGTCAGCTCTTTATTGCCAATGAGCAGTGCCTCACTCTTCATTACTGTCTCTACCTCACGCAGCTTGTTGCTTACCAATGTAGAACCGGATGATACGATGTCGAATATACCGTCAGAGAGTCCTATGCCAGGAGCTATCTCTACACTTCCCTGTATCACATGCACCTCGATGTTGATGCCCTGTTCCTGTGCAAATTTCTTCAGGATGTTAGGGTAGGAGGTAGCAATCTTCTTGCCATCAAACCATTTCACCCCATTATACTCCTCTGCCTCAGGAATGGCGAGCGACAGGCGACACTTTGAGAATCCCAAGCGCTTTACGACGTTAGCGTCCTTACCACGCTCTACGAACTCGTTCTCGCCTACAATTCCGATGTCGGCAATGCCGCTGGCTACACACTCAGGAATATCATCATCCCTCATGTAAAGCACCTCGATAGGGAAGTTACTTGACTGTACCAACAGAGTTCTTCTGGCACTGTTGATTTTTATGCCTGTCTCTTTCAGAAGATCCATTGTGTCTTCATACAGGCGACCCTTTGATTGTACTGCAATTCTAAGCATATCTTTGTTGTTTTTACTTTATAATCAAATAAGCGCGTACAAAGGTACGATTAAATTATGAGAAATGCAAGAAAAACTACACTTTTTGAAAAAATACTTAATATATATTAAGTGTGACAAAAATATAGGGCTTGCATGTTTTCAAAACACACAAGCCCAAATCTATAACCTTTAAACTCAATTAGATGACTACAGCAGTGCCGCTGGTAGCTACCATCAGCATAGAGTTGTTTGCACCGATTGTCTCATAATCAATGTCGATGCCAACAATAGCATTAGCACCTAATTCTTCAGCTCGCTGCATCATCTCTTCCATAGAGGTATCCTTAGCCTCCCGAAGCACCTTCTCATAACTTCCGGAACGTCCGCCTACGACGTCTCGAATACTAGCAAAAAAGTCCTTTACGAAGTTTGCTCCGATAATAGTTTCGCCTGTCACCACTCCTTTATATTCACGGATGGGACGACCTTCAATCTGTGGGGTTGTTGAGAGTATCATAATTAAATATATTTTTAATCTGTTTCTTATGGGTGCAAAAGTAAGAATTTAATTCCTAACCACCAAATTTTTTAAGAAATAAGTTGTAAAAATTAAACTTACTTTTAACTCTCAGCAAAACAAATTACCCCATTGTCATCATTGTCAGCTGTCAGCGGTGTGTAAAAAAAATGTAAAAGGCGATTTTGAGCTTTTTCTTTTATTATAATTATTATATTTTTAACAGGGTTTACCCTGTATTTTTGTATATAAAATTATAATATAATTAATTGGTAATGAATGTGTTAAAGTTTGTTTTCGCAGCTATAAATTTTCCATCAAAAGTTTGGTTTAAATGTAGAATCACCTTACCTTTGCAAACGAATTCAAATCTAGTTAAGTATGGAAAAATTTCTATTAAACCCCAAAGATCCCAATGCATTTACCTCAGAAGTAATGCATAAAGTTGTGTTAAACGATATTGATTTTGAACTTCCAGAACATATCTGGGATGCCATTGATGATGCCTTTGGTAATTATTGGAACGTTGAAGTAGGCTATGGTGGATGGCCTGATCTTAATTCTGCCGTTACTTCTATCTCAAATTGGTTGCAAAACAAGAACATTATCTTTTCAATTGATAAGATAACAACTATAGTAAATGTGATGTTTGACTGGATAGAGCAAGTTCCTGGAGCCACTCTCGACGATGATGTTGTAGTTATTCCTCATAAAGATGCAGATTTTGAGAAAGAGCGACAAGCTCTAAAAAAAATGATGAAAGAACTTGATATAGAAAAGGATGATGGAAATTATGATGAGTCTTTTCCTGAAGACTCTTCTGATTCTGATGATGATCATTTTGATTCGGTTTATATCTCAGACAAACTGAAGGAATATTTTCCTTCAACTTATTCTCGCCTGACGAAGCTATTCGATGAGATGAAAATAGATTGGGGTGAAATTAATGGTACTAAAGATGTATGGATTCGCGACTATATGCCAATCCAAATTGCTGAAGACAGATATTTGGTATATAATTATGATCCTGACTACCTAAAAGATACAGGAAAAGAATATCTGACAGATTCTCATGTTTTTTACAAACAGGTATTACCTCTTTCCGATTGTATAGATATAAAAATCACATTGGATGGTGGGAATTTTGTTACGAGTGCAAAACATAGGTTTCTCACCGATAAAGTTTTTAAGGAAAACGGGAAGCCTTTGTATGATTCGGAATTTTGCAACTATCTAAAAAAGGTGTTTGATTCTGATATTATTTTTCTTCCTTGGCACTGTGATACTTCCCAAGAACCTTATGCAGATTTTTATGGACATGCAGATGGTATATTAAAATGGACAGGAGGCAATCATATTTTGATGTCTAATCATCGAGAATCCCATCCAGAAGAAGCAGATGAGATAAGACGTCGATTAGAAGAAGCAGGATATGAAGTAATAGAAATGCTTTTTGATGTTCCAAATCCAAATAAAGAATTCAATTGGGCCTATATTAATTACCTGGAGGTTGGCAACAAGATTATTGTGCCCACATTCGGCATACCTGAAGATAAACAAGCCCTTAAGTATATCCGTGAGGCTAATCCATTAAGTATTGTGAAAGGTTTCCGTATGAGGGATATCGCCAGAAATGGAGGAGCCCTTCATTGCATAACATGGAACATTAGATTATGGTAAAATTGTATATATAAGGATATTTTTGTAATTTTGCAGCAGAAAACCATATAGTAATTAAAACTAACAAAAATATACAAAGTATGGAAGGAATAAAAAAGATTACAGATTTAAAAGCTATATTAGAAAATCCGTTAAGTTTTATAAATTCTAATGATAAGGAGGGAATTATCAGATTAGTTCCTAATCTTTATAACGATATAGCTCAATTGCTATTTGAAAAATATGATATTAGAATATATGATTACAAAGGTAAAGAACACCTGTATTCTTTTGCGGAAATTGAGTTCTATTATCATAAAGAGAAAAGTTTGGATAGAGATGTTGACAACTGTGTTTATCCACGTACATGTGATGCGGGGAAATTCTTGTGGCATGATACTGGTGTAGATATTTGTTTTAAAAGTGATGCTGATATTGATGATTTTTATTTTGGCGGAATACTTATAAGAAGTCTTATTGATAAAGAAAGTGGATGTATCATTTGTGGACCTGGACGTTGCGCAAATGAATTAGCGTTTACTCTTAAAGCCGGAGATACGCCTAAATTGTGCTTAAAAAGAGAAGAAGTAAAAGTTGAATTTGATTCAACAATCAGACAAGGCATTAAATGTGATGTTGACGAAGAAGGAAATGCAAAAGTTAAATATTGCTTTTATATCCCTCAAGAGAAATGGACTCGAGAGAAATTAACACTAATAAAGAGCAGTGATTTTAGTGGATATGTTAGGAAAAAGGTAACTGAGTCTTACAATGCCCAACCAGATAAAAGATATAAAGAATAAATAATGTTCATATCTGGGCTTGTTTGTTTTCATAACATTCAAGCCCTATTTATATGAAATGATTTCAAAACAAATTACCCCATTGTCATCATTGTCAGCTGTCAGCGGGGGAAAAACACTGATTGCTGTTTAAGACAGTTCTTATGATATCAATTACAATACTCAGGTCATAAACGGCTGCACCAATATCTTCAGCATTTCTTACCGTCAAATCAGCAAGTTCTGTATCTGATTTATTGTCAGGTATGTTGTTAAAATCATAGTCTTCCTCTTCAGAAATCACTATCAAGTCTTTGTAGGCGCCTTGTAATGTGTTCAAGGCCAGTTCGAGACGATGTAATCTTTCTTTGTTCATCACAGGATTGTTTAGTTAATAGTATTAATACGCTAAGCTACTAAACAATATGTTCCTACAAATACATGTATGGACATAAAAAACGTGGACGAATCCCCATTTGATGTCCCAGGTACTTGCAGGAAACCTATACAAAGAAACAGGAAAACGCCCACTATAATAAGTAGGCGTCACCATTATTACCTTGTATGTTCTTTCTACCTGCAAGTTTCGGAACATCGTGAATAATAGCCAACGCTAGAATTTTAATAAAATCATGCAGATCCTCCGCTGAGGTTTGTGTCTGCATTCGCTTGCAAAGGTACGATTAAGTGAGCAAAATACCAAACAAATAGAAAAGTTTTTTTATTTTCTCTCGCATTTTCTAATAAATATGACAAAACAAATTGGGTGGCTGTCATCGTTGTCAGCTGTCAGCGGGGGTGATTTTGCTTGTGGCGTTTTTCTTGGAATATGCTTATATAGGGGCGTTTTTTATTTCCCTCGGGAGGGAAAAAATTTTTCTCCCCGAGGGAAATAATTTTACCCTTAGGAGCAGTTTTTTATCACTCATCACATAATTGGCATCGATGACGATGACAGTGATGACAGTGGGGTGATTTATTTTTTTTACACTATATTTTGTAGAGAGCAATTTTTTTTATTACCTTTGCATCGGAAAAAATAAACAACTAACTATAATATGAAGTTTAAGGAAGAAATAAACGAAAGCTATACGATGGCGGAGGCCATCAAGGAGGCTCAACGCTGCCTTCATTGTAAGGTGCCACAATGTAAGAAAGGATGTCCTATCAGCAATGATATCCCTGACTGGATTCATGAACTGAAGAAGGGTAATCTGGGCAATGCCATCAGCATCATTCGTGCCAAGAGTAACCTGCCTGCTGTGTGTGGCAGAGTATGTGCCCACGAGAAGCAATGTGAGGGAAATTGCGTTCTGGGCAAGAAGGGTTCTCCTGTAAATATCGGTAAGTTGGAGCGCTTTGTAGCCGACTTTGACTCTGATAATGACTTGACACACGAAGACATAGCAGAAAAGACTCGTGGAAAAATAGCTGTCATTGGAGCAGGTCCTTCAGGTATCACAGTGGCTGGTGACCTCTCTCGTATGGGCTTTGCTGTAGAGATATTTGAGATGGAAGCACAGTGTGGCGGTGTTCTGCGCTATGGTATTCCTGAATATCGTCTGCCAAAAGAGGTTGTGGCACGCGAGATACGATATATCGAGAAGATGGGAGTGGTGATTCATCGCAATACTCATGTCGGAGAAAACATCACTATCGAAAGCCTCTTCGCACAAGGCTTTGATGCTATCTTCATTGGCACAGGACTCAGTAAGCCAAAGTCGCTGGAGATACCTATTTGGCAGAATGGTCGTTGCATCTCTGAAGGAGAGGGAGCCGTAAAGTGTGGTGACCTGCAGCGCATTCGTCTGGCAACCCATTTCCTGAGGCGTGTGGAACTGATTTCCGAAGGCTTTATGAATCGTGAAGAGCTGCCTGTTGATGTGGGAGCAAAGGTGTTTGTCATAGGTTGTGGAAACACTGCTATGGATGCTTCCAGAACAGCCTTGCGAATAGGAGCCTCTTCTGTGGATGTGATATACAACAAGGGTATCGACACTATGTCTGCCCTGCATGCCGAATATGATGATGCTGTCAAAGAAGGGGTGCAGTTCAGGTGGTGGAGCAACATAACTGAAATACATGTTGATGACAAGCTGGATATAACGGAGATAGTGCTTGAGACGAAAGAACCTGATAAAGAGGCTGTTCGTCAGGTGTTGCCAGCCAACAACATCATCTTTGCTATTGGAGCGATACCTGCCACAAGAATTGTTCGTTCTACATCAGGATTGGAGAATGATGACCATAACTTCCTCATCACACGCGATGTGCCTTATGGTATGACAACCCGAAAGGGTGTCTTCGCAGGCGGCGATGTAGTAGGCAGACAGGCAACTGTGGTACATGCTATGCAGGATGCAAAACAAGTAGCCCAAGGCATAGCACAGTATGTTGATGCAGTAAAACTCCTGAAGATAATAAATGAGTAGTTAAGAATGTTTAAGAGTCTAAGATGTTTAAGTCATTGAGAAGAGTTCTATTTTATATTGCAATATTTGTCACACTTGGTGTGCAGGGCGCTCCCATAGACAGGAGGGCTTTGGTAGAGAGGAATAATCCTATTGTGACGAGTGTTGACACCTTGGCGTCGCTGAGTGTTGGAAATGGACATTTTGCCTTTACGACAGACGTGACAGGATTGCAGACATTCCCAGAATATTACCATAATGGTGTGCCCCTCGGAACACAGAGCGAATGGGGCTGGCACAGCTTTGACAATCCACAGAATCTGAGGATTGAGGAGTCGTATAAGATGGAGGACTTCGGACACGGACACAGAGAACTCTATGCTACAGAATTCAAGGAGCAGGGAAGAGCTCGCGATGCAGCAAACTGGTATCGAAGCAATCCTCACAGAATGCACCTGGGATGCATAGGACTGGAGATAGAAGGACTTAATCCACACGATATAAAAGATGCTAAGCAGAAGCTGGATATGTGGAATGGCATGATAGCTGCTGACTTCAAGGCGAAGGGTGCGAGATACTCGGTAAAGACGGTGTGCCACCCAGAGAGGGATATAGTGGCTGGAAAGGTGACAACAGACAAGGGTAAAGCTGCCATAAACCTGCGCTTCCCTTACCCCACAGGAAAGCATAGCGACGATGCCTGCGACTGGAAGCAGAATGACAAACACCAGACAGAATTGGTAAGCGTTACTCCTGGACATGCTGTGCTGAAAAGAATCCTCGACAAGACTACATACTTCGTCTCTATCAGATGGGAGGAGAATGCAGAGCTGAAGGAGAAAGAAAAGAACTATTGGGTATTAGTGGCCAATGGCAAACAACTGACATTCTCTTGCGAGTTTCTGAAAGAACAGAAGAATCAAGAGGCTGAGACATTCGCCTCTGTTACAAAGAAGGCAGCAGACAACTGGCAGAAATTCTGGAAAGAAGGAGCTGCAGTAGATTTCTCACTTTGCAAAGACAAGAGAGCCAAAGAACTGGAGCGCAGAGTGGTGTTGAGCCAGTATCTGCTTGCTATACAATGCTGCGGAAACACTCCACCACAAGAGACAGGACTGACATATAATTCCTGGTTCGGAAAATTCCACATGGAGATGATATGGTGGCATCAGTCATGGTTACCTCTGTGGGGACATGAAAAGATGTTGGAACGCACCTTGAACTGGTATATCAGCGCTGAACCAAAAGCACGAGAAATCGCTATGCGACAGGGCTTTAAAGGCATCAGATGGATGAAGATGACAGACCCCAGCGGAGAAGAGGCTCCATCAAGGGTCGGCAGCTACCTGATATGGCAACAGCCACACCTGATATATCTTGCAGAAATGGTATATAGAAACCTGTCTGCAGAAGATAAGGAAAAGATGTTGCAGAAGTATGGAAGGCTTATAGATGAGACAGCGGAATTCATGGCTGATATGGCAACATACGACGAAGCAAACAATCGCTATATATTAAAAGGTATAATACCAGCACAAGAGACTCTGAAGGCTTCTGTGACATATAATCCTCCATTTGAATTGGCTTATTGGTATCAAGGCTTGAAGATAGCAAACCAATGGAGAGAAAGAAGAGGCTTGGGACGGAACACGAAATGGGACAATGTGATAAACAAACTGTCACCACTTGCTGCTGGAACAGGAGAGAATGGAGAAGAGTTTTATCTGGCTGCAGAATCGGCTCCAGAGACTTATAGCACCCTGGCTCTCATCAGTGATCATCCTGCCGTTTTGGGAGCTGTCGGCATACTGCCAAAGAGCAGACTTGTGGATGATAAAATAATGAAGCAGACCAGCGACTGGATATGGAAAGGTTGGAACTGGGACAAGACATGGGGATGGGATTACCCAATGGTAGCAATGAATGCTGCACGCCTGGGGGAACCATCTAAAGCTGTCGATGCACTATTGATGGACAAACGCACCAATACATACCTGAAGAATGGACATAACTACCAAGATGGTCGCCTGAGATGTTACCTGCCTGGTAATGGAGGATTGCTTACAGCAGTGGCTATGATGTGTGCAGGATGGGATGGGTGCACAGAAATAAATCCAGGCTTCCCAAAAGACGGAAAATGGAATGTTCGCTGGGAAGGGCTGAAGAGAATGCCGTAAGTAAATTACAATTAGGAATTAGGAATTACGATGTATCGGCTTTGCCGAGGTTGATGTTTGAAGGTAGAAGTTACTTCCTGCATTGTACTTCCTACTCGCGTAGCGACACATCGTACATCGTACATCGTACTTCTTACTTCGTAATTGCATAGGATATTGCAGATTTTGTCTTGTAGGTTGCGTGTTTTGTCTGCATTAAGACAACCATTGACAATGATAGAGAAGGCAAGGTTGTGACCTTCTTTTGTAGTACAATATCCTGCAAGACTTATGACTCCTGTCAGTGTGCCTGTTTTTGCTCGCACATTATTCTGTGCCTCAGTATCCTTCATGCGCTTTTCGAGAGTACCATCAACGCCTGCTATTGGCAAAGCCTCGCGCAGATGACGATAGATATTCTCATGGGTAAAGGCATAACGCAAGAAAGCCACCTCTATCTCTGGGGAGAGATAGTTATATAGTGAGAGTCCTGAACCATCAGCAAAACGATGGGAGGGAGCAGAGGTCCTGTCATGTGTGAGCTGTGAGGGAGATTCAGCATAAATTTTCTTCAGCAATGCTTCTTCTAAAGCAATACCTTTCTTGGCAGTAGAAGGTTTGCCTTGGGTAGCACCAAGATGATAGAGTAGGGTTTCGGCATAGGTGTTGTTGCTGTTCTTCATCACCTTCTCAAGAATTTCAGAAATTGAATGGTTGCAAGATGTGAGCCACTGGGCAGACGAAGGACATGCCCACTCAAAGACATTTCCGAGAATCACTATGCCGGCTTTTTGAAGCGCCTTTGCAAAATTCTGTAGCAGTCCCTCCTTGCGTCCAAAGAGCAGAGAGCAGAGTTCTGGGTTATCATCATCCCAACACCAACCCTGACCATACTTGTTATCGTTCATAAAGGTGGCATCACCACAGAGGCTGCCAGTGATAGTATCAATACCCATTTTGTATATCTCATCAGCAAGGATGTCAAGGTCACCAGCATTGAGCTTTGGATCCATTACACCAGTGATGTAGAGATTGCCCTGCAGGCTGCCACGACGTAGCTTATAGACGGAGTCTTCGAGACAGAAGACATAAGAGGTATCAATGCGTCCTGTATAGCTGACAGAAGTGGTATAATGATAACAGTCACCAAGTTCGTTGAGTGCAGTAATGCCTGTTATCAGCTTCTGTGTGGAAGCAGGTCGCATCGTTTGACGGGCATTCCTCTCATAAAGACAGGAGTCGATATCGAGGTCATAAACCATAATGCCGACACTGGAGGTGTTAGCGACTGAAGATGCTGCCAACAGAGAGTCGAGAGCAAGGGCAAGGCTTACTAAGAGATTACTTATCATAAGCGTGAAGAGGGTAGTCGGTAGTGAAATGCAGACCTCTGCATTCTTTGCGTTCTATAGCCCAACGAGTGATGAGATATCCCACATTAATCATATTACGCAGTTCACAGATATCCCTGCTTGCATAAACACGTTTGAAGAGCGCTTCTGTCTCTTCATACAGTGTGTCGAGACGCACCCAGGCACGCTTCAGACGAAGGTCGGAACGAAGAATGCCAACATAGTGTGCCATGATAGTGCCAACCTCATGAACACTCTGGGTAATGAGCACTTTCTCCTCATTAGAAAGAGTACCCTCATCATTCCATTCTGGAACAAGGGTGTTGAAATCATATTCGTCAATGTGTTCCAGAGAGTGTCGTGACGCTGTCTCTGCATATACCACAGCCTCGATGAGAGAATTTGAAGCAAGACGATTGCCACCATGCAGACCTGTGCAAGAGCATTCGCCAAGAGCGTATAGACGCTTGATAGAAGAACAACCGTTAAGATCCACCTTGATGCCTCCACACATGTAATGTGCAGCAGGACGAACAGGAATATATTCCTTGGTGATGTCGATGCCGATAGAGAGACATTTCTGGTAGATATTTGGGAAGTGATGCTTTGTCTCCTCTGGGTCTTTATGGGTGACATCAAGACATACATGGTCGATGCCATGAATCTTCATCTCCTTATCAATAGCACGAGCCACGATATCACGTGGTGCGAGAGAGAGACGTTCGTCATACTTCTCCATGAAGGTCTCGCCAGTAGGCAGTTTCAATATGCCACCATAGCCACGCATAGCCTCTGTGATAAGGTAAGCAGGATGTGTCTCAGATGGGTTGTAGAGTGAGGTAGGGTGGAACTGCACAAATTCCATATCAGCCACTGTTCCCTTAGCACGATATACCATTGCCTCACCATCACCAGTAGCAATGACAGGATTGGTGGTGGTTTGATATACTGCACCACAACCGCCAGTACACATTACTGTAACCTTTGACAGATAGGTATCTACCTTCTGTGTGTCAGGGTTGAGGACATAGGCTCCGAAACACTCAATATCAGGGGTGCGACGAGTTACCTCAACACCAAGATGGTGCTGGGTGATAATCTCGACAGCAAAATGATTTTCCTTTATCTCGATATCAGGATTTCTGCGCACAGCCTCCATCAGCCCTCGCTGTATCTCGAAACCAGTATCATCAGCATGGTGCAGAATACGGAATTCAGAATGACCACCTTCTCTGTGCAGGTCGAATTCACCTTCTTCATTTTTATCGAAGTTGACACCCCATGAAACTAGTTCCTTAATCTGTGACGGTCCCATGCGCACCACTTGTTCTACAGCGGCTCTGTCGGAGATAAAATCACCAGCTATCATAGTGTCTTCGATGTGCTTCTCGAAGTTATCCTTTATGATATTGGTAACTGAAGCAATACCACCTTGTGCACGAGCAGTATTTGCTTCGTCCAGAGTTGTCTTACAGATGAGACAGATGCGTCCTTTATGGGCTTTTGCCACCTTCAGGGCATAGCTCATACCGGCGACGCCGGAACCGATGATAAGAAAATCGTACTTGTATATCATATTATCTGGTTAAAGAGAATTTCATTGATAGTCCGAAATCTTGTGTTACTGTTGGATATGATGATGCAGACAGCAATGGAGTATTGCTCTGTCTGTCATAATAAAAACTCATAGTAAGCAAGCGAGAAAGACTGTAGTCAGCAGTGAAGGCAAGCTTAAAGGCATTGTTGCCTGATGTTGCCTGAGATGATACTGATGCAATATCTCGCGTGATGGCAGCCTGCTTGCGCAAAGAGACATCAAGACGCAGGTTCAAATCGTGGGCAAAGCCCTTACTCTTATTGTTCTGTGCAGAAGTTCTCTTAGTGTTAGGCTTGTTAGTGCTATCATCATCGCCACGATTGTTTCTGCTGTTCTTAGCAGCCATCATCTTTGCCTTGCTACGAATGAAGCGGAAATCGGCAATCTTGTATCCTACACCAAATACCCAGTCTTTTGAAAGGGTCTCATTGAGCTGTACAGATGTCATTGAGAGTGTCATCACACGAGTGGTGCGATATTCTGCCTTGAAGGTGAGGTTGTTTGGCAATGTGAAGTCTAATCCCAACAATGGAGAGAATGCCTCATTGATGCTGACAGTTGAGATATTGAACATTGAATTAGGAACAGGATTGCCAGTTGTGGTACTGGTGACAAATCCAATATCGTCACCCATGAATGACTTATAGGTAGAATAAGAACTATAGGCACCAACAGCATAGATGCTCTTGTAGCCATGATTGATATTAACACTCTTGAAGTGATCCCTAATCCATGGGAGATTTCCAAGTCCACTATATTTCAGTGACCAGTTAGGGAGCATGCGGGCAATAGTAGGGAACAGCTTAAGGCTCTTATAGCCAGTATAAGCATTTAGGAATGCTGGTACCATGACATCAGCAGAATAGAGTTCTACAGGTGTCTTGTCAGCACTGAATTTTGTACCAGAATATGTCGTTCCTGCTGGATAGACAGTGTTTTCATATTGTGCCTGAACACGTTGGCGATATCCCTCAAGAGAGCCACAGAATTTCTCGAAGGCAGCAGAATGGTAACCATTATTAGCATCTCCCATACCTGCTAGGGCAGAAGAGATGGAAATGGTTGTCATTGAGAATGAACCGCTGTGGGTGGTAGGATTGCCGTCATACATATATTGGACAGACTTTGAGCGAGTATGGGTGTGTGCCATATTCATGTCTATCTTGAAATTCTTGAATGGTTCGAGGGTGAACTTTATCTGCAGGTCTTCTGTCTTGCTGATTGTTGCTGGAGAAGCATAATCAGAAGAACTGAGCAACCATCCTCTGCTGCGTGCTTTCTCGATATAGTCATCATCTATGAAACCAAAGGCAAAGTCAAGGCCTGGTGACATAGCATCAGAAACATTCTTCTGGCCAAAGACATCACCTACATTATTCATGAAGCCTGGCAGGGTGAGAGAATACTGATTCTTGTATGAAGCGCTGATATTGCGTACCATCATGGCAAAGCGTGATACATACTCCAGAGCTTTATACCAACCCTTATCCTCAAGCGGTTCCAGAGCAAGGACAGAAACCTTCATCTTCACTGCGGAGTCAGCCTTGTTGAAGACCATAATCTTGTTCTCGTCAACCTTCTTGAACTTAATAGGTAAAGACTTGCCATCTTCATCTTTTGCAGAGACAATGATGCGCTTGGTCTTCTTTCCGTGAGTAATAACCATTGAGGTGTCGGCCGGAATGGTAACAAGTTTTGAGAAGGTATTCTTCTTCTGTTGTGCCAACAGATTTGCTTGTTTCTCTTCTGCAGTAGGTTGGGCAATCTTCTTCTTAGCATCTTCTGGAGACTGCTCTTCGCCTTCTGCTGCCAGTTCTGTCTTGGATTTCTTCTTAGGAGTTTCTTTCTTTGTTGTATTGGACTTATTACCACTCTTATTAAACTTATCATTTACCTTCTTCAGGAATGGTATATGGTTATAGAGTTTCTCCATAGCCATAGAAGAGTTGATGTTTATGGTGCGATTGCTGGTTATGGTGTGTCCATACTTTATCACACCAAATTCATCAGCAGAACCGCGTGCCCAATGGTATGTTGAAGAATATGTTCCATCAGCATTGAGCCAATCGAAGATAGGCATCATATTGAGAGGCAACTTGTATGAAGCACTGAAATTCTGATTGTAGTCGAGAGGAGAACCCATGTGCTTGATGCTCTGCCATACAGAGTCCTTCCATACTGCATAATCATCAGGGGCAAGGTCTTTGTTGATCTGACGGATATTCTTTGGCTCTTCTATTTCTGCACGTGTAGCACTCTGGAAGGAGAGGTGGAGATTCTTGGTGAGATCCCAACGTATTGAGAGGTCTCTGTTCCACAGGAATTGTGAAGAATAGGTGACAAGAGAATCGTTTACATTCTCAAGGTTTTCGAGGTCTCGTTCCAGAGTCTCTGAATAGCTTCTTGTCATCTCTGTGTTGGCAGAGATATTCTGAGGCATATAGTTGAAGGCCCACTTCTTCAGGATTTCTGCATATTTAGACTTTGTCTTCCATTTCTTGAATGGCTCAAAAGGCTTATAGACAGGAACCCATGAATAGTTGATAGCACCACGCCAGTTGTCTTCATTATCATATACCAGTGTCTGTCCGTCAGAGTGCTTGCTTGAGTGGCTGTATGAGAATGAGAAGTTTGCTGGGTCATAAGGCATAGGATGCCTCTTTGTAGCAATGCCGAAACGTACTCCTGAGAGGGAGAGATTCTTGTTGACAGTCCTTGCTACAGCAATGCTTTCGATAGAGTCTTTCTCATGTTTGTCAGTAGCACTCTCAAGGGCATCCTCAAGCAACATATCAGTATCAAGAGGATTGAACTTAGGAGATGTGCGTTCCTTAGTATAACTATAGTAGAATGGTATTGTTGCCTTCGCCTTTTCAGGGAAGAACTTACCCAATTCCAAACTTGTGGTTATAGAATAGGTACTATACTTGTCCTGTGTGCGCTCTGTCACCTTCTGTTCCAAGCCACCAAAGCCATCACTGATATACTTTCCGGAAGCCTGCACACTACCCAAATCAGAGAGTTGGACATTGAGGTTTGCAGCAGCAGCCCAACCTCCTTCGCTTTCTGGTTCGAGAAGACGCAACTCATTAACCCATATCTCACCATCCTTAACCTCAGAAGAAAGGTTTCGGACACCAATCATCATCGTAGAAATATTGCCGAGAGAAGGGTTACCCTTGACACTAATCCTGTTTGCCTGATTGTCTGAGTCATATTCAGAGTATAGCTGGTTAAGTGTTATCTTACCCTGTGCCTTCAACAGGTTTCGTGCCTTCTTTAACTGGGTGAGCTTCTTGAAGTCTAAGTCGAGCATATTTTCCTGTGGCCATACAGCAGCACAATCGGCACCAACATACCCATTGTATTTTCCTGGAGGAGTCAACTTCAAAGGTATCTCGTACTCATAATAGTTGTTGTTATAGTCGGAACCAAGACGTACGAAGAGTGCCAGCTGGTTGTTCTGCAGATTTGTGGTATTTACCTCAAGGGCATTAGCATGTGCAAACATCTGCAGCCTGTTGTAGTAGCGCATGTCATAGTTAGTGTTCTTATACACTGCTACAGCAGCTCTATGTCCCATCTGGAAGACGTCAAGTCTCATAGCCTGCTCGTTGTTCTCTGTGAGTTGTGGCTGTGATGGGTCAACAACACGTGAGATACCTGGAGGCAGGACATAGTTAACTGGTTTCTTTTCATTATTAGCCTCAATACCAACTACTGATGCAGAGAATTTCTCAGCACCCTTTGTAGCAGCATCGCTGATTTGCTGGTCATAAACGCGCCAATCACCACGAACTAATGAGAAGTCAGCAAGACGAAGGATTGTCTCCTCTTCAAAGCCTTCCATATAGACACGCATAAAGCGAATAGAAGAGAAATCGCTGATGCTACCAATACGAGTACCACTGTTGATAGGAATGCGTACCTGATACCATCTAACTGTCTCACGATTACCATTTCTCAGTCCGACAGAAGCATCTCTTGTATCTACAATATAATTACCAGAAGAAACAGACATCTTTGAAGGATCTATCTCCATAACATAATCATAGTAGTTTTCTGATTCGTTAAGGGTATAGTCTTGGTTGATATCTTCTACATCAGGTGTTGTCTTGTATGATGTATCATAAGACTCTGTTCTGTTCTCAGAATCAGGAGAGTTGCCTTGTGGGTTGTTAATGTATTTATAACGATCAAGGATAGATGCTTTCATGTCATCCCAATCGCTGCCACGGAAGTAATGGTAGTCATCACCAGCAGGATCCTTCTGTATTGCAGTGCGAGCTTCCTCATTCATTGTGGAAACACGATTGAGAAAGGCTGAATATGCTGGCCAACTTAACTCTTCGGTATCATTAAGACCATTAAAACCTAAGTCCTGAAGAGAGCGAGAACCTGATGTAGTAGCAAAGGCATAGGTAACAGTATTCTCAACAGGAATCTTACCCCATGCGGTAGAATCAGTTCTTGTTGCAGAAGAATTGCTGACAGGGAGTCCGCTCTCATAGAACTTCCTACCATCGAGAAGGATATCCTCACTGAGGTCACCAAGGTTGAAGTGCAGACGACCAGTATGCTTGGCACTGGTGCCATCCTGGTTGTGATAGATGAATGGATCCATCATCCAGAACTCTATATATTCGATGTTTGATTCCTCGAAATTGTTCTGGTCGAGTTTTCTCATCATACCACCCCAGGTGTAGTCCTTATCCTGCTCTTTAAACTTACCGTTTTCGTCGAGGTCAGTGTTGAAGTTATAAGGACCACGTTCCTTTGGATAATATGCAAGGTTGAGGATATTCAGGGTTGTTGTTGCTCCACTGTATGTGCTCTGACTGCGGTTAGGATACAACTCGCTGACATACACCTCACGAACATAGTGGTTAGACAGCTGTTCAAGATCATTCTTGATGTGCGCAGGAGTCAGGGTAGAGGAGCGACGAGTGAAAAGTGGATCAACATAATACCATGCAAGACGTGCTCTGTACTTACCTGATTCCAGAGTTCCCTTGTTAAGGTTTAAGCCATTCCAGGCCAAGTCCTTGCTCCTTGTTGGCACACTACTCAGCGTCCATGCTGTAGGGGTAGCAATATCAATGTTATTTGTGCTGCTCTCGAAGTCATCAATATAAGAAGCGTTGTCCTGTGTGCCGCTGCTAATCTTTGAGAACAGCTTTGCAAATTCAGCATTAAACTGTATCTGTGAGGGTTCTTTTACATGCAGGAAAGGTATTTTGTCAAGCACATTGGTGAGCCACTGGCTTTCCTTCTTCCAGTTGATGTTGAAGCCTACCAAGGTATTGCTCATAGGCTCATTACCAGTTGTCACCTTTGTCGTTAGGCTCTGCTCAGAGAGGTGTTGCAATGTACCACTCAACTGGAAATCTTTTGAGAAGTCATATTCCCAGTTGACACCAAACATCGTCTTTCTCTGCATGCCATAATCGGTGTCACTTTCCAAAGAAACATTAATGGAGGTACCAGCATCTATGATGCTCTGATTGAGAATTGTCACCTCACCAGCGCTATAGTCAACAGAATAGTCGGAACCCTCGGTAAGTGTTACACCACCTGCTGTTACAACAACACTTCCCTGTGGTACATTGTATGCACCCAGAGAAATAACATTGGCAGAAGAACCTTTATACTGTCCCACAAGTTTGTACCTATTCTTTTCTGCCATTGTCTTTGCGGCAGTCTTTGTGGTATCGTAAAGCTCCTGGTATATGTATTTGTCTTTGTATGCACCCCTTGAATTCAGTTCATTCGCCAATGCCGAACCGAAAGGCTCTGTCTTGGGCATGAATACACGACCGTTGGAAACTGTATATCCTTCAACAAAGTCAAAGTAACCATTACTCTTTATTCTGTTGTTGGCATCAAGTCGGTCAGCACCCAGCAGTTTTATCAACGTGGTGGATTTTACTGTTGGTTCCGGAATATAGTTGACATATACTCCAATAGAGTCACTCTGGTACTTGATGTCGAGTTTGAATTTCTCCTTTTGGATAGATGATGCAAGGTAGTAAACGTTACGCATCATCAGTGACCAGTTTGGTTGTGAAGGAGTATTGTTGGAATTCTTCAGCGACTTAACAAAGATTGCACTTGAGACATCTGTATTGTCTGAAGAGAATTCACCTACCTGATAAGTTAAACCATTGTAGGTATATTCGTATGCTATTGCCAGCACCTGATCTGTCTGCAGCTGGGTCTTCAGAGAGATATATCCCATTGCATTGTTGACAGTATATTCTGACGATGACAGAAGGCGTGCTTTTTCTATTTTCTCATAATTCAATCCGCTGTTTGCCAGTACCTCACTAGCCATGCTGACATTACGAGCTTCTGCATATTGACCTGTCAACTGGCTATAAAGTCCACTGGAAGAATTTTGAGGATTACTGCTGGTGCCAACGACTCTTCCTCTGTTAGGATTTGTAGAGCTGGCACTCTCACCTAAATCAGCGAATGCTACGATATCACGAGTATTAGAGGATGATCCTGTCTTGTTTGTTACCCAAACCTCAACACGATTGATGGTGATACCAGTTGTTGGGGTAGGGAGGGTTGCCATCCACCTGTCATAGTTCTCACGGAAAAACATACTCATGAAGAAGTGACGGTTTTCTTCGTAGTTGGCAACATTTATCTCAAATGGGGTGGTCTGTGTGCCACCTTTTGTGCTGACACTTGATGAAGTGGATTTCTTCTGTGATACAACAGTCTGCAGTTTCAGTTTTCCGAACTGCATATCTGTTCTTATACCAAAGAGTGACTGTGCTCCCTGAATGAGTGAAGAGTTGCTTGGGAAGGAGACATTACCTGCTTCAACAAGCTTTATGATTTCATCCTCCTTGCCTTCATATTTCAGTTTCAGGTTCTGGGCATCATAGTCGAAAGTAGCATCTGTATTGTAGTTCAGATTCATCTTCATCTTGTCACCGATGCTACCAGTGACATTGACGTTTATCTTCTCGTCAAAGTCTATTGTTGTCGTCTTGCGGTTGCGGATTGGGAGTGACGGATTATCAATGTTTTTTATTGTTGCTCCCAGTTTTATTTCTGCTGTTCCCTGAGTCTTTATCCTGATACCTCCAGGGCCGAAAATCTTTTCTGCAGGACCGAGGTCAAAATGCATGTCGGTAAAGTCGAACTTCTCCTTACCTTTCTTCTCGAAAATCTCAGAGTTCTTTTGACGGAAGTAATCTGAGAAGAGATGTTTCTCTGTCCATTTGGTAAATTCATGCTGGTCCATCATGATGGGAGCTGCCACCCATGTGTTTCCCATCTTTGTGCCAATGACATAACGCTCCAAAGTGTCGTTATATATTATCTCCTGTTTCAGGTTCTCAGGATTTTCCAAATCTGCAGTTTTTGGCTGCAGGTCGTCATAGGTTACAGGTGTTGTCTTCTGTACTTTCCAACGTGGTTTTACCTCTTCTGTCTTCTCTTTGTCATCCTTCTTTGACTCGTCATCAGGTGCTATGCGTGAGTAGGTCATAGCAGAACCTGCGATGACCAGCATAAGCATCATTATGAGAGTCCATTTCTTCATTTAATGAGTTTCAGGGCTTGTTTGATGACTTGTTCTACAGGCATATCTGGGTTGCCACGCAGAATTTCCGTAACAACCTTGCTGCTTGGCGCCTGTGCAAATCCCAGCATAGTGAGTGCTCCAACAGCTTCTTCCTTTGTCTGGCTGTTGATGTTGGCATCCTGTTTTCCTGTTTCGTTCATATTGCCAGCCTCAAATGTATCGGCAATAAGTCCACTCTGGGTCATCTTGTCACGAAGGTCAACAATGATGCGCTGTGCTGTCTTCAGACCGATGCCCTTGACACCCTTCAGAGCCTTCTCATTGCCAGAAGCAATGATGTTGACCAGTTCTGTAGCACTTGTGGCACTGAGTATCATGCGGGCAGTATTGCTGCCAACACCGCTAACTGTTATCAGCATACGATATATCTCACGCTCCTGTTTGTTGTAGAAACCATAGAGGGTATAGCTGTCATCACGACCTCCTGTTACGAGAGATTCGTCAACATAAAGCTTCACTTCTTTCTTGCCCTGTATGGCACTAAATGTGTTGAGGGATATGTTTAAAAGATATCCGATACCATTAACTTCTACGACTGCTTCCGTAGGATTTATCTCTGTCAGTTCGCCTTTAATGTATTCTATCATATGCGTGTGTGCGTGATTATGCGCACTAATAAAAAAACGCACGCACACAAAATATATTGTGTACGTGCAGATTTTAATCTATTATTTTTTAAATCAAAGCTCTTCTTTCAGTTCTTCGAGTTCTTCCTTGAGTCGCTCTATCTTCTGCTTCATGGTGTCAATAAGGCTGTTACCCTTCTTGCTTGAAGCAGTCAGGAACAGGAGGTTATTCTCCATTGTAGCAAGTTCCTCCTTCTTTTCGTTATATCTCTTCTGAGCAGACATCGGATGACTACCACTCTGAGAAAAATGATTTGCTTTTGCAGCATTTCTACGCATCTTGCGCATCTTGCCATAAGCCTCATCCAGAGCCTCACGATAAGCATCATAAAGATGGTCTTTCTCTTTGAATGGCACATGACCGATAGCAGCATATTCGTCCTGCAGAGCCTTGATTGCTTCCTGAGTGCATTCTTCGTCATTTTCTGCAAGAGTCTTAATCTTTGCTACCACTTCCTGCTTCTTTTGCAGATTCTCCTGCTGCTCAGAGCGAGCGCCAGCCATTGCTGCATTACGAGCCTCAAAGAATTTATTGCAGGCAGCAAGGAAATCATTCCACAACTGGTCGCCAATCTTTCTTGGCACCATACCAATAGTCTTCCATTCCTTCTGCAATTCCATCATCTTGTCGGCTGTTGCCTTCCATTCTGTAGAGTCTTGTAGAGCTTGTGCAGCCTTTACTAATTCCTCCTTCTTTGTGATGTTCTCCTGGAAGCTTTCCTTCAGTTGTACAAAGAATTCATTCTTGGCAGAGAAGAATCTGTCACAAGCAGCACGGAAACGTTCAAAAATCTTTACATTCATAGACTTTGGAGCGAAGCCAATCTTCTTCCAATCTGCCTGAATATCAACGATTTCTTTTGTCTTCGCTTCCCAGTCGTTGCTGTTTTTCAGTTCCTCAATATTTATCAATTCAACCTTCTCACACAGTTCTGCCTTCTTCTCGAGGTTTTCTTCTTCTTGTTTGCGAATATTGTCGAAATGCTCTGCGTGACGTTTGTTGACGATGCTGCTGGCAGCCTTGAAACGTTGCCATATCTCTTCACGTAATTCCTTTGCAACTGGACCGATTTCGCGGAATTGGTTATGCAACTCCTGAAGGCTGTGGAAGGCGCTGATGACATCCTCTTCATTGCCCAGTTTTTCTGCTGCTTCGCAGAGTGCTGTCTTTGCCTCAAGATTTTTCTTGAAGTCATATTCGCGAGCCTCGAAATTCAGCTTTAGAAGGTCATAGAATTGCTCCAAACACAGCTTATAACTATTCCATAGTTCTGCAGCATTCTCTGGTGGTACAGACTTTATTTCGTGCCATTCATCCTGAAGACTCTTCACCTCTTTATATGCCTCATGAATATCCTCAGCTTCTGTGAGGGACTTGATGCGTTCTATTATCTCCTGTTTGCGTTTCAGGTTGGCCTGTCTTTCCTCTTCACGCTGCTTGAACAGTAACTGACGCTTGTCCTTTATCAGTGCCATTTCAGCCTTGTATTCTTCTTCGATAGGGTCTTGTTCTACCACATATTCTGCGGCATCGCCACCACCATCGAGAAAGGCCTTCATTGCGGCTTCACGCTCTTGGTTCAGCAGAAAATAGAATGCTGTCTTCAGATGATCCAGTTCTGCTTTTGTTATTTCTTCTTCTCCGTGAGCAAGTGCCTTAACACGTTCCAGAACTTCTTCTTTGGTTGCATAAAGATGCTTTTCTTGAGAGTCTTCCATGTTGTTGTTTTATTGCGGAATTGTTTTTTCTAATGTTAGTATTTATGCAATGTGTAGTACACAAAATGCTGTGCAAAAGTATGCAAAAGATTCCAATCATGCAAATTTTTCCCTAAAAAAGTTTATTTTCTTCCTTATTGTACCACATATTATTATTATCTTTGCATCAAAATATGGCTTGGAAACATACATATCGTTGTAAAAACTGTGGATATACAGCAGAGATATATGAGGGTAGGGGACACTTTCGTCAGAAGATAAGTGCCATATATTGCTCCGAATGTAGAAGTGTCCAAAATATAGTTGTTGGTGGCATCATAGCTGATGTCGCTCCCTCGTTCAGCAGCGAGGTCGGAAGGCTCTGCCCAAAGTGTGGAAATGATAATATTAGATTGTGGGATATGCACACATGTCCCAAATGCCAAAGCCAAATGGAAAAAACAGACGAAAAAGAATTCTGGACATGAGAATACCAAATAAAAATAGTTAAAATTGTCCGATAAATTTTGTAGAATAAAAATTTTTCGTACCTTCGCACACAGAATCTGTTTAACCCAAAACAATTAAAACTATGAAAGAACTTAAAGGAACAAAGACTGAGCAGAACCTCAAAGAGGCTTTTGCTGGTGAGAGTATGGCACGTAACAAATATAGTTATTTTGCTTCCAAGGCAAAGAAGGATGGTTATGTGCAGATTGCAGCTATCTTTGAAGAAACAGCAGCAAATGAGAAGGAACATGCCAAGATGTGGTATAAATATTTAAATGGAGGTAGTGTCAGTGATACCGCTACAAACCTTGCTGATGCTGCTAATGGTGAGAACTTTGAGTGGACAGATATGTATGCCCGCATGGCTAAAGAGGCTCGCGAAGAGGGATTTGATGAGATTGCGGAGAAGTTTGAACAGGTAGGTGCTATTGAGAAACATCATGAGGAACGTTATCGTAAGTTGTTGAAGAATATACAAGATGCAATTGTATTCTCTCGTGATGGTGATGTTATATGGCAATGTGCTAACTGCGGACATATCGTTATCGGCAAGAAAGCACCAGAAGTATGTCCTGTTTGTGACCATCCACAGAGCTACTTCCAGATAAAAGCGGAGAATTATTGATAATAATTAGATTATAATGAACATAGGAGACAGAGCACCCGAGATTTTGGGTGTGGATGAGCAGGGACGGGAGATTCGTCTGAGTGACTATAAGGGCAGGAAACTGGTGTTGTACTTCTATCCGAAGGATAACACCAGTGGCTGCACCGCTGAAGCTTGTAGCCTTCGTGACCATTACGGAGAACTGCAGGGCAGGGGGTATGAGGTAGTTGGTGTGAGCAAGGATTCTGCTGCATCGCATGTGAAATTCAAGGAGAAATACAACTTGCCTTTCCCATTGATTGCAGATATCAATCACGAACTCTTAGAGGCTATGGGCGCTTGGGGTGAAAAGAATATGTATGGCAAGAAGACTATGGGCACTATACGCACCACCTTTATCATTAACGAAGAAGGCATCATTGAACAGATATTTGCTGGCAAACAGGTAAAGACAAAAGAGCATGCGGAGCAGATTCTGACAATTGACAATTGATAAATTTATAGTTTGTCGTAGAAATAAAAATAAAAAAAATTTGTTTATTTCATTTTTTTTGTGTACCTTTGCACCCGCAAATGAGAAACAAGGCTCATTTAGCTAAGTAATATCGCGGAGTGGAGCAGTTGGTAGCTCGCCAGGCTCATAACCTGGAGGTCGCATGTTCGAGTCCTGCCTCCGCAACTAAAATAAAATCCCGACAGATATTTTCTGCCGGGACTTTTTATTATACATCATAGACTTCTCCTTCTTGTGAGAGGAGAGTGGGGGAGAATACCTCCTGAGCCTCCTTGAGGAGTACTGTCTCATCTACGTATCTGTGGCTGTAATGGCCTAGAAGGAGTTGGTGGGCTTCAGCACTCTTGGCTACCATTGCTGCCTCACGGGCAGTAGAATGCATGTATTTTCCGGCATTATCTTTTTTGTCGTCTGCATAGGTGGCTTCATGGTATATAGTAAGGCCGGTACACATGCTGCGAAGCATTTCTCCAAGGGTGGGGATATAACGTGTATCGGAGCAATAGGCATAGGCCCTGACTGGGGTAGGGGGAGCCGGAATCAGCGGTCGTGGTATAGAGGTATTACGTATGAAATGCTCACGTGTAGGCTTCTCCTTGAAAAGGAAACCGCAACAGGGTACACGATGCTGAAGAGGAATTGTCTCGACAGTGAGAGAGCGGTCTTCATAGATGACCTGTGAGAGAGTAGTATCAAGGGGATGGAAAATGATGTCATAGTCCATTGTGGAAAGGAACATCTTCTTTTCCATCATAAAAAGAGCCTCATAATGTGCTGGGGCATAGACATGAAAGGGTGCGGTCCGTCCCTGCAAACCAAAGGTTGAGAGCATTCCCATGAGTCCAAAGATATGGTCACCATGGATATGGCTGATAAAGACAGCATAGAGCTTTGAGAAACTGACATGGGAACGACGTATCTGTACCTGTGTGCCTTCGCCACAATCTACCATGAAGTATTTTCCTCGTATCTCGACAATCTGAGAGGAGGGATTATGGCTCTTTGAAGGCAAGGCACTGCCACAGCCAAGGATATGAACCTTGAAGGGATTCATCGCATATCAATAATCTCAGCCTGTGGGAATTCCTTAGCATTAAATGTAAATGTGGAATTATCCAGCGCCTGATTCTTCAGATTGCTGATATGAATAGTTACCCATGTACCTTTCTGGAGGAATTTAACCTCCTTTATATTATATGTCTTATCGACAAGGATATACATCTCACTGATAGGTTTCCCCTTACCGACAAGATGTACCTGCGTGCCGCTGGCAATATTAGCAGAGGTGATGGTATAGCCCTTTTTATAGAGGGTGAGGAAGTTGTAGGGGTTCATGCTCTGCTGGGCAGATGCTTTGGGATGAGAGACATTTACCTCGTCGGACTTCTTGTTATACACCCATTGTGTCTTGCCGTCATACCACATTATGGCATTAGAGACGCGAGCGCAGAATTTGTCACCTTTAACAGAGATAGTACCTGAGTTGTTGAGCTTTCCGCCAGAGATAGTGAAATTGGCGGTGAAGCCTTTTGAGATGGCTATCTTGTCAGCTACCTTATCGAGTATCTTCTTGCCATTATCTGCTGCCATAACTGTTGTGGTGCAGAACAGCATTAACATTGTAAATGCAAATAAAGAAATTCTTCTCATCTTTTTCATGATTTTATTCTATATTACTCCAAGGGTATTGATGAGCGACTGCAGTGTCTCTTCATCCTGAATAAGCACATCACGAGGCTTTGAGCCGTGTGCGGCACCTACTACGCCAGCTTTCTCCAGTTGATCCATGAGACGTCCTGCACGGTTGTAACCAATTGAGAACTTACGCTGGATAAGAGATGTGGAGCCCTGCTGGGTATTGATAATGACACGAGCTGCCTCACCAAACAGAGGATCAAGATTACCGATATCCTCGGCACTACCGCCACCACCTTCTTCAGTATTGATTGGCTCTGGCAACTCAAGTGGTCCGTTATAGCCTTGTTGCTCAGCAATAAACTTATTAATAGCGATAACTTCTGGGGTATCTACGAAAGCACATTGTACACGCACTGGAGTACCTTTGTCGAGAATAAGCATATCACCACGTCCTATAAGCTGGTTGGCACCAGTTCCGTCAAGGATAGTCTTAGAATCGACAGATGACATTACTTTGAATGCCATACGCCCAGGGAAGTTGGCCTTGATGGTACCAGTGATGATATTCACGGTTGGACGTTGTGTTGCTATAATCATATGGATGCCGACAGCACGAGCCTTCTGAGCAATACGTGCTATAGGCAACTCTATCTCCTTACCAGCTGTCATGATGAGATCACCATACTCATCGATGATGACAACAATATATGGAAGATAACGGTGACCATGCTCTGGATTAAGTTGGCGATTGGTGAACTTTTCGTTATACTCTTCCAGTTTACGTACATTTGCAAGTTTCAGGAGGTTATAACGGTCGTCCATCTCCTGACAAACAGAGTTGAGGGTCTTGACAACCTTCTTCACATCTGTGATGATTGGTTCGTCAGCATCACTCTCTGGTGGTATCTGTGCTAGGAAGTGGTTGAGCAGTGGTTTATAGATAGAGAATTCCACCATCTTTGGATCAACAAGGACGAATTTCAACTCTGCTGGATGTTTCTTATAGAGTAGGGAAGTGATGATGGCATTAAGGCCTACTGACTTACCCTGTCCTGTAGCACCAGCAACGAGAAGATGTGGTATCTTTGCCAAGTCTACCATGTATATCTCATTAGATATTGTCTTACCAAGAGCCAATGGAAGTGCCATAGTTGTCTCCTGAAATTTCTTTGAAGACAGAATGCTTTCCATGCTGACAACACGCGGATTGGCATTTGGTACTTCAATACCTATAGTACCTCGTCCTGGAATAGGAGCAATGATACGTATGCCGAGAGCAGCAAGAGACAATGCTATATCGTCTTCCAAAGAGCGTACCTTTGAAATCTTGATACCAGGGGCAAGGGTTATCTCATAAAGAGTAATGGTAGGTCCTACGGTAGCCTTGATACTGTCTACCGTAACACCGAAATTCCTGAGAACCTGCACGATACGATCTTTATTCTGACGCTGTTCGTCCATATCGATGAATGACTTACCATCATCCTCGTATTTCTTGAGCAGGTCTAGGGTAGGGTACTTATATCGTGACAATTCAGCCTTAGGATCGTAAGGGGATAGGTCTTCTGGATTACGGGGTGTATGATTTGAAGAAGAAGTCTCTTCTATAGCTCCCGTCTCAACCTCAAAGCCAACGTCAGAGCTGTCTGTCTGCTTTGTTGTTACAGGTTCAAAGGAAGCAGGTTGATGTAATTCTTCCTCAGCATCTTCTTCTGTAGAACCATCAATATAACCATTATCGACAACCTCTGTCTTATCAGTTTCAAGATCGAAATTCACAATCTGAGAAGACGGATCATCATAGACGCCATTAAAGCCATCTTCAGGATTTACACCATCTGTTTTTCCATCTTCTTTTCCAAAATTAGTAATGGTAAAGTTAACCTTATCTGTAACCAATTTGAGGGGATTGAAGATTTTGCGGATAAAATATATCGTTTCCGATGTAAGATAAACAAGGAAGAATATCGCAACCAATATTAGTATTGCTGTGAGTCCTGGCATACCAATGATATTCTCAGCCATCATGGCAATGAAAGCACCGTGTTCTCCGCCAGCATTAAAGACATTCTCAAGCATCATAGGATTGATATATGCAGCGAAACTTACGCTGCACCATATCATTACCAACATCAGGCAAAAGAACCATTTCAAAAGGTTTAGCCTATAAACACCAATCATCTTGAATGATACCATCATCAAGAAAATCGGTATTAGAATTGCCGGATAACCAAAACAGCGTGCTATAAAGAAATATGAAGTGTATGCTCCCCAGGAACCGCAAATATTCTGGAAGACACGTTCCTTGTTGATAAAATCGCCAGACATTGGATGTTCAAGCAAACTCTGGTCAGCATCAGCTGTTGAGAAATATGAGATAAAACAAATAATCATTACGATTGACAAAATAAATAATGTAATGCCAACGGTAAAGTTTGTTTTCTCGCCAGTGAAGTGATCAAATCCAAGAGCAACCTTAAAAGATGTCTTGCTGTTTTTCTTAATTTTTCCTTTAGACATTATTATAATAATATTTTAAGAGATTTCAATTTGAAAGGGTAAACTATATATATATATATCAACAAACCCTATTTATCATAATCATCATTCCAGTCTAAGAAGTGTAAATCTCCGAGAATAGTCTTGGTAATGGTGATTCTACTGATATTCTTTCATGAGAAACGGGATGTTCAAATTCTATTTTACGTGCTAATAACGAAATGCTTCCGTCGGGATTAGAGCGTTTAGCTCCATATTTCAAGTCGCCTTTGATTGGACAACCGATGTGTGCCAACTGACATCTTATTTGATGATGTCGTCCTGTTTGCAGTTTTACTTCAAGCAAATGATATTTTTTTCCTGATGCCAATATTCTGTATTCCAGAATAGCTTCTTTTGAATTCGCTCTCTCTAAATCATACGCATAACTTTTGTTTTGTTTTTCGTTACGTACAAGCCAATTACGCAGGAAATGAAAATTTCCGTCAGAATTATCTTCTTGTGGCAAATTCTCTGTTAATACCCAATAAGTCTTGTGTATTTCTTGGTTAGCAAACATTTTATTCAGCCTTGCCAGAGCCTTGGATGTTTTTGCAAAGACAACGATACCTTGTGCTGGTCTGTCAAGACGATGCACAACGCCCAGGAATACATTCGAGGGCTTGTTGTGAGTCATCTTGATCCATGCTTTCACTGTATCAGAGAGAGGGATATCACCGGTTTTGTCTCCCTGAACGATTTCCCCGCTCTCCTTATATACAATGATAATATGGTTGTCTTCGTAGAGAACTTCCATTTTTACATATTCATACCACCATCTGTTTGAATCACCTGTCCAGATACATAGCTAGACATATCAGAAGCCAGGAAGAGACATACATTTGCAATATCCTCAACTTGTCCACCACGACGCAGCGGAATCTTCTTCATCCAGTCGGCACGTACTTCTTCAGGCAGTTGTGCTGTCATAGCTGTTTCAATGAAACCTGGTGCTACAGCATTGGCACGAATACCTTTAGGACCAAGTTCCTGAGCGATAGACTTTGCAAGACCTATCATACCAGCCTTTGATGCTGAATAGTTACACTGTCCTGCATTACCGTGTACACCGACAACAGAAGACATATTGATGATAGAGCCACCACGTTGACGTAGCATTATTGGAGCACAAGCATGGATGAAATTGAATGCAGACTTTAGGTTTACGTTGAGAACAGCATCCCACTGAGCTTCTGACATACGGAGCATCAAACCATCCTTTGTAATACCTGCGTTGTTAACGAGTACATCGATAGTACCAAAATCCTCTTTTATCTTTGCTACAACAGCCTCTGTCTCTGCAAAATCAGCAGCATTTCCTGCGTAGCCCTTACACTTCACACCAATAGATTCAATCTCTTTGCATGTAGCTTCGAGAGTTGCAGCCATATCGTCGTTAAGAACCAAGTCAGTGATTGCAATGTTAGCACCTTCTTGAGCAAACTTCGTAGCAACGGCCTTGCCAATACCACGTGCAGCACCTGTAATGAGGGCTGTTTTACCTGTGAGTAATCCCATAATATTATACCTTAGTTAATTATTAATTAAAAATTATTCTTTTCATTATTTCCAAAATCATCCATACCTTCCAACTTATCAAAATCATCTAAAGACTTTTTATTGACATCGTTGGAACGGCATAATGCACCATATACGAATTTCGCCACCAATGGTCGAGAGGAATCAAGTGTAAGTCCCCTACCCAATCGTCCATAGATATATGGAACCTCAAGACCTTTGATACAGTAGTGTGTTATATCTGCCACAATATCAATGTTTTCGATATCAAATTCACCACTTGCCTTGCCTTCAGCATATACTTTACGGAACAAAGCTATCTCGTCTGCATCGAATTTCTTACGCACCTTTTCTACCATCCATATATTACGGAAGAACTCGGCACGCAGATTACCATTACGAACTACTGTCTCACGAATCTGTGTTAGGTGAGTATAAATCACCTCAATTATCTTTTCCTGAGGGCGCATTTTCTTCTCGGCTACCTCATCAAGTTTATCAGACAAACGTTCCAATTCAGACTCTATGACAGCCGCATATACCTCCTCTTTACTATTAAAGTAGGTATAAAGAGTACGCCTTCCCTTACCAGAGGCAATGGCTATGTCATTCATTGTGGTGCGCTCTACCCCATTCTTAGCGAACAGTTGTCGAGCGACATCTACGAGGACATGTCGAGTTTTACTTATGCTCATTTATTCATTCCCATTAAGAATTCGTCATTATCATGTGTACGTTGCATGAGATTATGGATTTCATTCATTGCCTCTATGGCATTCATATCAGCAATATGCTTGCGAAGTATCCACATTCTATTTCGTGTAGTCTCATCCTGGAGTAAGTCATCACGACGAGTACTTGACTGTACAAGATTAACAGCAGGATAGATTCGCTTATTAGCCAACTGACGGTCAAGTTGTAATTCGGAGTTACCTGTTCCCTTGAACTCTTCGAATATCACCTCATCCATCTTTGAACCAGTATCCGTCAATGCTGTTGCTATGATAGTCAGTGAACCACCATTCTCAATGTTACGTGCAGCACCAAAGAAACGCTTAGGTTTCTGGAGTGCGTTAGAGTCAACACCTCCAGTGAGAATCTTTCCGGAAGCTGGTGCAACAGTATTGTAAGCTCGTGCAAGACGAGTTATAGAGTCTAGGAATATCACAACGTCGTGTCCACATTCTGTCAGACGCTTTGCTTTTTCAAGAACCAGACCAGCAATCTTAACATGTCTGTCAGCAGGTTCATCGAAGGTTGATGCTATAACCTCTGCATTTACGGTGCGTGCCATATCAGTTACTTCTTCAGGACGCTCGTCGATAAGGAGTATCATGATATATGCTTCAGGATGATTTGCAGCAATAGCATTAGCGATGTCCTTCAGCAGTATTGTCTTACCAGTCTTTGGCTGTGCCACAATAAGAGAACGCTGTCCCTTACCAATAGGTGCAAAGAGATCAACAATACGTGTAGAGATATTTCTTGTTTTAGCATCGCTTGTAAGGTCAAACTTCTCTTCAGGGAAGAGAGGCGTAAGATTCTCAAAAGAGATACGCTCACGTACCTCATGGGGATCACGACCGTTGATAGACTTCACTGATGTTAGGATAAAATACTTCTTATTGCTCTTTGGTGGGCGTACGAAGCATTCTACTACATCGCCAGTCTTCAGCGTATAGCGCTTTATCTGCTGTGCTGTTACATAGATATCATCAGGTGAAGCGAGATAGTTATAATCGCTAGAACGCAGGAAGCCATATCCCTCGGATGTTATCTCGAGAACACCGCTGGCAGGAATGAGATCTTTGAATTCGAAGTTGTTGCTATTGGAATTAGCGTTGCCCTTACCTTCATAATCATAGTTCTCCCCTGTCTGAGCATTATCGAACATATCATAATAAGGTATAGCACCATTATCTTCCACTGGGATATCCTGTATAATGATGAAATCTGTTCCATCACCTGGATCGCCTTCCCAGAAACCGAATTCATCCTGTGGATTATCTATCATATCAGATTCTGGCATCATTTCAGCTTCAGAAGGTGTAATAGCAGAATCTACTGGAGCCTCTGCAACCACCATCTCTTCAGATACAGACGCTTCTGGAGCAGGTTGTTCCTGCTTTGCAGCCTTTGCTTCTTCCTCACGTGCAGCAAGTTCTGCCTTGCTTGGTCTGCCACGTTTTTTCTTTGGTGGTTCAACAGCTGCTACATCTTCTTTTACAGGTGTTTCAAACAAATCTTGTGTTACTTCTTTTTTCTTTGCCATGTTTTTTTGTATGTTTACCGTTTACGGTTTACTATTTATGGTTGAGGGCTAGGTTTATTGTCCTGCTGTGGTGGTGGAACGGAGTCAGTCTTTGCACTGTCTGTTGGTTCTGGAGCAGGTGGCGGTGGCGGAGTAGTATGCAGGTGCAGCAGTTTTATGTTCCTAATGGAAACGAGCCTCAATGTTGTTGATGTTGGCTTTGTTGTTACTGCATCAAGGTTTCTGCCCAGCATAAAGAAGCCCTTTATATTCTTTATGTGCAACCTATCCTTCTCATTATTGAGTGTTACTATTCCATGTCCGTCATGATTTATATTTGTCATCATTGTGGAAATGCTATCATTACTGAATGTAACCACCATTATGATTGACAATGTTTTGTATCCATCCTGGAAGATGAATTTTGTATCGCATTGCAGTGAAATATTATCACCATCCTGGAATGTGGAGTCAGGAGTTATGTCATACGACCATACATTATATGGTGGCTGTTGCATTAGCAAGATGTCAGGACTACTCTTCCAAACATTTGCTGTATCAGCCTCTTCTCCCTGCATTCCTTCTGACTTGCCACCCAAAGCTATGACGTTTCTCTCTACCCTATCAACAAGGTTTAAGTATATCTTATGCAGATCATCAGCATGCTGACAATAGTATGACATTGAATTGTCCCATTCCTGTTGTGTCAGTCCGTGTTTCTTAAGGACATTAGCGCGCAAGGCTACGATGTCAGACTCTGAAGAATGAAACTCTCGTGTTTCATATAATGCCTGTGCTATATGAAGGTCGAAGAGAACATCTTCCATCTCTTTACTCGACAACACACCAGCAGGTAGCGATGGAGCACATGATGTCATCACGGACAACAATGCTGTCAGCATGCAAAGAGTTAGAGTATGAAATAGTCTCTTCATTCAGAGTTGTTATTTATTTTCTCAACTTTTCAATCTCCGGACGACAGAACAATATGAGCAGTACTACTGCTACAGATATGCAGGCATCTGCGAAGTTGAATATTGGTGAAAAGAATATGAAGGGCTCCCCACCCCATAAAGGAAACCATTCTGGGTATGTTGATACGATGAGTGGGAAATAAAACATGTCCACTACCCTACCCTGCATAAACGGTGCCTCGTGGAAGTACATTCCGTAGAACATACAATCGATAAGATTGCCTACTGCTCCTGCCAGTATCATAGAGAGGCATATAAGCCATACTGTCCTGGCATTACGATATATCTCGCGTCCTAAATAATATATAATGTATAGGCTTGCGACTAATCGAAACAATGTCAATGCATATTTCGGAATAAAGGTCATACCGAATGCCATACCATTGTTTTCGATGTATGATATAAAGAACCAATCTGTTATGCGTATGCTCTCATGCAGACACATATTATTCTTGACCCATAGCTTTATTGCTTGGTCAATCAGGAGAAGTAGTGCAACGAAAAGTGCGTATAGGAGCCCTTTTCTTATGATTTTTACATTCAATGGTTTCTCTTATTCTTCTCTTTTGATTCTACTGAGAGAGTAGCATGCGGTACCAAGCGGAGACGCTCCTTTGGAATCAATTCACCTGTCATGCGGTCGATGCCGTATGTCTTGTTCTGAATGCGTACCAATGCCTGTTCCAAGCCTTTGATGAACTTCTGCTGACGCTGTGCCAGGACAAGCAGTTCCTGTTTATTCTGGGTTATAGCGCCTTCCTCAAGGATTTTATATGTAGGAGATGTGTCTGCGACATCATTTCCTTCATCATTACGTAATGCACGCATCATGTCCTGATAGTCCTTGTTTGCGCGCTCTAGTTTCTCATTGATGATTTGCTTGAACTCCTCAAGTTCTTCATCGCTGTAACGTTTCTTAATCTCAGCCATAGTTATTATGATTAATTTTTATGGTTAATAAATAATTTAATTCTTTTTTATAAATATCTTTGCTTTAAATTCTCCGAAGTCTTGTTCAGAGCCCTCACATGCATCACCAATGACGAGACTATTGGCAAGCACTTGAGAAGCAATGTGTTCCTTGAAGGTGTCAACAGCCTTTTTCAGGTCGTCATTATCTTCAATCACTACATCTATTCTGTCAGTTATCTCGAACTGAGAATCTTTTCTCATAGCCTGAATGCGCTTGATGATAAGACGTGCCATACCTTCATTTTTCAGCTCTGGAGTTATCTCGATGTCGAGAGCAACTGTTATAGTACCTTCTTGTGCTATGGTCCATCCTGGGATATCCTCAGAGATGATCTCCACATCTTCTTTTTCTATCGTAACATTCTCACCTGCTGCGGTAAGGGCTACAGTGCCGTTGTTTTCCAGTTCTGCGATCTGAGCCTGTGTCATTGCCATAACAGCATTATTAACGTCTTTCATCAGCTTACCGAACTTCTTACCCATAGTGCGGAAGTTACATTTCACCTTCTTCACAAGTTGTATTCCTGCACCATCCTCAATGAAGTTAAGTTCCTTCACATTTGTTTCAGCAAGTATAACAGACTTCATGCGCTCTATGGCAGCCTTGACAGCTGGGTCTGTAACAGGAATAGAGATAGTCTGCAGAGCCTGTATTACAGGAATCTTCACCTTCTTACGCAGAGAGAGCACCATAGAAGTTACCTGCATAGCCAGCTGCATGGCCTCCTCCAATTCTGTGTCGATATACTCCTCGTTCGCCTCTGGGAATTGTGCCAGATGAACAGAGAGTGATGTATCTTTCTTTGTTACCTCGTTAAGGCTCATAAACAACTCGTCTGCATAGAATGGAGCCACAGGAGCCATAATACGAGCGAGTGTATTCAGACAGGTATAGAGAGTCTGATAAGCACTTCTCTTATCCTCACTTGCCTCATTGCCCCAGAAACGTTTCTTGTTAAGACGTATGTACCAGTTAGACAGTTTGTCGATAACAAAACTTTGTATCAAGCGTACTGCAGGTGTAACATCATAGTCCGCAAGATACTTGTCCACCTCCTTAACGAGAGAATTCAGTTCTGACAGCAACCATCTGTCGAAGTCAGGACGTTTGTTGTATTCGATATCCTCCTCTTTATACTCGAAGCCGTCAACATTAGCATAGAGTGTGAAGAATGAGTATGCCTGATAAAGTTTTATGAAGAAACTTGATGTTACCTCTTTAACACCATCAAGGTCGAAGGACAGATTATCCCAAGGAGATGAGTTACTTGTCATATACCAACGCACTGCGTCAGCACCATAGGTATTGATACAATCGAAAGGATTAATGACATTTCCAAGACGTTTACTCATCTTGATGCCGTTCTTGTCGAGCACCAGACCATTAGAGATAACGTTCTTGAATGCTACAGAATCGAATACCATAGTACCGATGGCATGCAGTGTGAAGAACCATCCACGTGTCTGGTCCACGCCCTCAGCAATAAAGTCTGCAGGGAAAGCCTTACCATTATCTATAAGTTCCTTATTCTCGAAAGGATAATGTATTTGTGCATAAGGCATAGCACCAGAGTCAAACCATACGTCAATAAGGTCTGTCTCACGAGTGAGGACAGTACCCTTGTCAGATACCAACTTGATATAATCAACATAAGGACGGTGGATGTCAATCTTGTCGTAGTTCTCCTTTGACATGTCGCCAGGAACGAAGCCCTTATCCTTGAGGATATTTGACTCCATAACACCAGCCTTTACTGCTTTTTCTATTTCATTATAGAGTTCTTCCAACGAACCGATACAAATCTCTTCCTTGGTATCCTTATTACGCCAGATAGGTAATGGAGTACCCCAGTAACGTGAACGTGAGAGGTTCCAGTCGTTAAGGTTCTCGAGCCACTTACCGAAACGTCCTGTTCCTGTTGACTGTGGATGCCAGTTGATAGTTTGATTAAGGTCGAACATACGATCCTTCTTTGCAGTAGAACGTATAAACCAAGAGTCAAGCGGATAATAAAGTACTGGCTTATCGGTACGCCAGCAGTGAGGATAGTTGTGTACATGCTTTTCTATCTTGAAAGCAGTACCCTCTTCCTTCATTTCGAGACACAGGATGACATTAAGGTCCATATCCTTGTTTGCAGCCTTCTCGTCATATCCGTTAACATTGTATTTAGGATCATATGCATTCTTTACATAAGCTCCTGAGTGTTTCCAGTAGGAATCGTTGACACACATATCAAGGAACTCTGGCTGTATGTCTTCCTTTACGAAATATTTTCCCTGAAAGTCCACCATAGGACGTGTATCGCCAGCCTTATCGACGATGAAGAGTGCTGGAACGCCGGCATCTTTTGCTACTTTAGCATCATCTGCACCGAAGGTAGGAGCAATATGAACAATACCAGTACCATCTTCTGTTGTGACGTAGTCACCAGGTATCACACGAAAAGCCTTCTCACTCTCGTCGGTTATCTTTCCGCTTTCGTCCATACTACAAGGTTTTACCCAAGGCATCAGCTGCTGATACTTTGTGCCAACCAAATCAGCACCCTTTCCTCTCCACAAGATTTTAGGTTCCTTACCCTCTTCCTGTGTGAAGTATGCTCCCATGCGGCTTTCTGCAATGATATATATAGCCTCCTCGTTAGTGTAAGGATTGTTTCCTTTCAGGGCAACATAATCAATCTTCGGACCCACACAGAGTGCTGTGTTAGAAGGAAGAGTCCAAGGTGTTGTGGTCCATGCTAAAATATAAATCGGAGTATTCTGATTATTCTCAATATTCAGATTAATATCGGTTACCTTAAACTGTGCTGTTACAGTAGTATCCTTCACGTCTCGGTAGCATCCTGGCTGGTTGAGCTCATGGGAAGACAATCCTGTTCCTGCAGCAGGAGAATATGGTTGTATGGTATATCCTTTATAAAGAAGCCCCTTGTTATACAGCTGCTTCAGGAGATACCACAGAGTCTCAATATATTTTATGTCATAGGTGATATAAGGATTTTCCAAATCAACCCAGTAACCCATCTTATTTGTCAGCTGTGTCCACTCATCGGTGTACATCATGACATTCTTACGGCAGGCATCGTTATACTCGTCAACGCTAATCTTCTTACCGATATCCTCTTTTGTGATGCCGAGACTCTTTTCTACGCTCAGCTCGACAGGCAGACCATGAGTATCCCATCCAGCCTTACGCTTCACCTGATAACCCTTCATTGTCTTATATCTCAGGAATACATCCTTGATAGTACGACCCATAACATGGTGTATTCCAGGATGTCCATTAGCTGATGGAGGTCCTTCGAAGAAGATGAAAGGCTTACAACCTTCTTTTTCGTCTATACTCTTATGGAAGATGTCATTCTTCTCCCATTCTGCAAGAATCCTTGCATTAGTCTCTGCAAGATTTAATGTTTTATATTCCTTAAATTTTGTCATTTATATTAATTTTATTTATCAACTTTCATCTTTAAACTTTCAACTCTAAGCCATCCCCCTACTCCATTCTCATCGTCTTTGCCGGTCTTACTGTTCCGATAAAGAAACTTGGCACTACCAATACTGCTGTCGTTATTATGAGTGTCACAATGTTGAGCAGTGCTATTATGAGCCAGTTAATTTCTACTGGTGCTTCTCTGACATAGTATGCAGTCGGATCCAGCTTTACTATTCCGAAGTACTGTTGCAGGAGGCATATTCCGATACCTATCACATTTCCCCAGAACATTCCTTTTATTACGATACTCAAGGCGAGCCACCTGAATGTCTTTCTTATCAGACTGTTGCGTGCTCCCAAAGCTTTCAGAAGTCCTATGGTGGCAGTACGTTCCAGAATGATGATAAGCAGCCCACTGACTATTGTAAATCCAGCCACACATATCATCAGTATGAGGATTATCCACACATTGAGGTCGAGCAGGTCGAGCCATGCAAAGGTCTGCGGACTCATATCATATACTGTGCATGATGAGAGGGTGTGCATCTGTGAGTCGTAGGTGTTGTCTATCTTGCTTCTCACCCCTGCTGAAATGACATCCAAGCTGTCGAAGTTCGTTACCAGCATCTCGCACCCTGTTACCTGTAGAATGTCTTTTGTCATTCGCCATCCGTTCAGTTTGCTCACGGTGTATAGGTCGGTATAGCATACCACATCGTCATAGCGTGAGAAATTGGTCTGGTAAATCCCCGTGATAGTAAAAGGCCTTGCCCTTACATCGTCATCACTAAGGAAGTATGCATATACCTTGTTTCCGACCTTCAGTCTCAATTTGTCTGCCATATTCTTTGATATAAGCAGTTGCTGAGTGCTCTTATACATACTCAGCTGTGGTATCTTTCCCTCTACCAGATTTGATGCCATAAAGGTTGTGTCATAGTCTTCACCGACGCCCTTAAACATCACTCCCAGGAAATCATTGTTTGTCTTCAGTACTCCTTGCTTCTGCGAATACCGCTGTACTCGCTTCACTCCCTCTATCTTCTTTAGGCGGTCTATCAGTTTTTCGTCTGCTGTAACAGGATTTGACTGGTCCAATGTCTGCAGCGTCATATAGTTTGAAACTACGATGTCAGAACTGAATCCCACCACTTTGTCACGAATGGTGTGTTTAAATCCTATCACCACGCTGACACTGATAATCATCACTGCGATACCCAGTGCTACACCCAGCATCGCTATAGGTGCCTTAGGCCTAAAATGTCGTGCTATGTAAAAAGCTACGTTCACTCTGTTCGTCCCGGATATGCTTCCAGCGCTTTACGCAATACTATCAAAGCTCTTTCCAAGTCTTCTTTCTTCAGGACGTATGCTATACGCACCTGATTTGTTCCTGCTCCTGGTGTGGTATAGAATCCTGCTCCTGGAGCCATCATTACTGTCTCGCCTTCGTATTCGAATTCCTCAAGACACCATCTGCAGAACTTCTCAGCATCATCTACCGGCAACTGTGCCATAGTGTAGAATGCACCCATTGGAATTGGAGAATATACTCCAGGAATACGGTTGAGGCCATCGATAAGTACCTTACGACGTTCTACGTATTCATCATACACATCGCGATAGTATTCCTCTGGTGCATCGAGAGATGCCTCTGCTACTATCTGTCCTATCAGTGGAGGACTCAGACGAGCCTGACAGAATTTCATCACAGCCTTGCGTATCTCGTCATTCTTTGTTATCAAGCAACCGATACGTATTCCGCACTCACTGTAACGCTTTGATACAGAATCGATGAGAACAGTATTACGCTCTATGCCATCAAGATGGAAGACAGAGATATAAGGACTGCCAGTATAGATATATTCACGATACACCTCGTCAGAGAAGAGATACAGGTCGTATTTTTTTACGAGGTCACGTATCTGGTTCATCTCTCTGCGGGTATAGAGATATCCTGTTGGGTTGTTAGGGTTACAAATCATTATAGCCCTTGTGCGGGAATTGATAAGTTCCTCAAACTGCTCTACCTTTGGCAGCGAGAAGCCTTCATCAATAGTTGTTGCTATAGTACGTATCTTGGCACCGGCGCTGATAGCAAATGCTATGTAGTTAGCATAAGCTGGTTCTGGTACAATGATTTCGTCACCTGGATTCAGACATGCCATGAAGGCGAACAAGATAGCCTCTGAGCCACCACTAGTGATAATGATATCGTCAGGTGTTACCTTGATGTTATACTTGTCATAATATCCAACCAGCTTTTCTCTCAACGACTGATAACCCTGTGATGGGCTGTACTCCAGAATATTCCTGTCAACATTCTTCAATGCGTCAAGTCCCACTTGAGGTGTTGGTAAGTCTGGCTGTCCTATATTTAGATGATACACCTTTGTGCCACGTTTCTTTGCAGCTGCAGCAAAGGGTACGAGTTTACGTATCGGTGACTCTGGCATTTCAACGCCACGTTTTGAAATAATAGGCATGTAATGTGATTTTTATTTTTGAGAAAAAAGGGGCGCACCAGTGATGTGATGAAAACTCCGAGTTTTGTGTTTAGAGTGCTCTCCGCTTTTGTAATCCACCGGCCCTTCGGCTAAGACTTTCGTCTATGTGGCCCGCCATAGGCAAGAGAAACGGTCTCTGAGTTTCGATTATTTGATGAGTATCCCTATCGAACCGATACGACCCCTATATATAAATTTTGTGCGCAAAGGTACAAAAAAGTTATGTATTATGCAAGAAAATCCAAATAATTTAACTTTTTTGCATTAAAATCGCTAATTGCTAACCATTAACTGCTAACCTTTGTCATAGCTCTCATTTCTCTCCTCGCTTCCCTCCAACGTGGGAAAAAACGGTCCATAAGGGCATGAAAACGGGCATTGTGGCTGGGTTCAATCAGATGACATAATTCGTGTACAACAACATGTTCTACACACCATTCTGGAACCAATAATAGATACAAAGAAAAACAAACGATTTTCTCTCTTGTCTTACACGTTCCCCAACGTGATGTCATAGCCCTGAAACGTATCTCTTTTGGAGTGACACCCATCACCTGGGAGTAATGCTCTGCCATAGGAATTACAAGGTTTTGCAGGCGGTTCCTCGCTTCCATTTTCTGTGTTGCGGTGTTCAGTGGTAACTGGTCATAGAAAGCCTGCCTGCTCTGCTGTCTGTTGAGAGCCTTTTCACGAGCCTGAATTATCCATTCGCGGTTCTTCTCAATAAATTCCTCTATTCTTGACTTTGGCATACCGACAGGAGCAGAAATATGCACCTCTCCATTCTTGACTATCCTCATAGTCAGGCGTCGCGTTCTCCGATATGTCACATGTATTGCCATCTTTTCTGTTTTACGGCTGCAAAGATACTATTTAGTTATTTTTCTGTCTTGATATCGTGATATTAAAATAAATAAAAAATGTTAATTCTGCCATAATCTCTAGAATGACAGATGCTATCTTGCATTTTTATTAGTATATTTGCAACTCAATATATACAAAAAATCCATGAGTAGAAAGAAACCATTACCACTGCTTACTAATATAGAGATAGAAGATTTTGCTGCTGAAGGCAAGTGTCTTTTTCATTGGAATACGGGAAATAGCGAGAGCGAAGGCAAGAACCTTGTTGTCTTCGTTCCCTTTTGTGTCCCCGGCGACATTGCAGACATACAGATACGACGCAAGAAACATTCCTTTGCTGAA
>JAFVGI010000053.1 GCA_017475005.1 Prevotella sp.
ATAGACAAATAACGCTGGCAGAAGGGCATCGCTACGGGTGGCAACGCACCATGCCAATCCCACTATGAGTGGTGCTACCATCACGGCAACAGGCCACAGCGGTCGCCTGTGGTCTTGCAGCATAGCGTGCAATATGACTATTGTCAGAGGAGTAACCGTCATAAAATCGAGCAATCCGGCGATAAGGTAGCCCTGCATCACATCATCGGGAGAGGTGAGAAAATACGTCGGCAGATACCACAAGTGGCACAAAGCAATAGCAGCAAAGAAGGCTGCAGTCCAGCGGCGCAGGCGGACTGGCGGCGTGATGTCAGGGGCAATAGCGTTGGCTCTACGGAACAGCAGATAACAACATGCTATCAAAGACAGCATGGCCACTGACGCATAAAACATATAAAATAGAATAGTTTCCTTCATCATTCTGTTATCTGCTAATGATGCCCTTATCAGTCAATAGAATCACACCCAGCGTCATGCATTCTGTAACAGGAACAGCGAGCCACATGCCTTGTGGGGAAATGAACATCGGCATCAGAATAAATGCCGGAACAAGGAATAACAGTCCTCGGAACAGCATACATAAGGTAGCACGAGTGTTCTGCTCAGTGGCTTGATAATACCCGATAATGGCAACATTCATGGCAAAGAAGATAGCAGAATAAGCGAACAAAGGAAGTCCCGCTATAGCTATCTCATAGGCTTTAGTGCCTGACTGCAGGAAGAGACTGACAAGAGGTTTGGTGCACAAAGTGAGAAACACGGTTGCCAAAACTCCACAAATGGTTGCAGTACTGAAGCTTACCCTGAAAGCTCTTCGTACACGGTAGCGATTGCCTGCGCCATAATTGAAACTGATGATAGGCTGTGCTGACTGGGCAACAGAATTGTTGACCATGAACACGATAGGATAAAGATAGCAGGCGACACAGAAGGCGGCGACGCCATCTTCGCCCAGCTCTCGTATGAAGACATAGTTTCCGGTAAGTAATATCATGGACATTGCCAACTCTCCCAGCATAGAGGAAAAGCCGCTACGAGACATATAGCCCACATTGCGTGCCGTCAAATATAAACTGGTAGGACTGAGCTTTAGTTTGGTGATTTTGGCGGTCTGTGCACGGAAGAACATATACCAGACGACCATTCCTGCGGCAGCGGCACAGCTTATCGATGAAGCAATACCGCTGCCTGCAATACCCCACTGCATTGGAAAAACGAACAGCCAATCCAGAAAAATGTTCAGCAAGCCAGGAAATATCTCTAATGAGGCGGCAAACTTGGGAGATCCGTCAATTCTGATGACGAAGGTGCCAATCATCTGGATGACAATGCAAATACAGCCAGGAAGAATGGCCAGAAGGTAGCTCTGACATAATGGTAATAGTGCATCATTGCTTCCTAAAAGCCGCAAGAAAGGTGTACGGCAGAAATAAACAGCAACAGCAATAATGACCATCAGCATCGTTGCCACGCCGAAGGCTTGGGTGATATTGATATTAGCGGCCTTAATGTTGTTATGTGCCAGATGAATGCTTGCCACAACAGACACGCCCACACCGAACATCAGCGCAATGCCCGTTGTGATCAAAAACAGTGGCGAGACAATGTTGATAGCCGCCAGGGCATTGCTGCCCACCCCCTGTCCCACGAAAATGCCGTCTGCGACTGTAAAAAGAGACGCAAACACCATTGATAACAACGTCGGATAGAAGATGCGGTTAAACAGCGGGGCGATCTTTGACTTCCCGAAATCTATACCATCTCTGTCTTTGTCTTTTATCTTCTTAACCATACTTGAATCCGTTAAGGTATATAGTAGTTGGGCAGGAAATAGTTCCTTTCTCCATCCACTATCCTCACATCCCTTGTTGCAGCCTACCAGAATATCCAGCTCTTCCGCCGTGCTATTGAGATATGCCGCAAACGCATCGTGTAGGGCGATTTCCGCAAATAAACACTTCGCTTGGTTTGTTATAACTGATGCCCTCGGGCTTTGCTGTAAGCAGGTCGTTGTCGAACACGAGGAAATCTGCATCTTTTCCTGCCTCGATAGAACCCTTATAGGCTTCAATGCCAAGTTGTCTGGCACCGTTGATAGTATATCCAAGAATCATTTCCTCAATGTTCATTCTCTCACTCTCAGGAGGGAATGGAGCGACAGTTCTTCCGACTTCATCAAATCTGGTATTCTCATTGATCCAGCGTGTCATTCCGACCTCCATGGCCAAGTAAGGGCTCCAGTTCTTGAAATCGCCATAAAAGACTTCATCGCTCGACCATGTCACATTGGCTCCGCTATCCCAGAGCGTCTTGCAGCGGTACATCTTGTTTGCTCGTTCTTCGCCCATCAAAGCGATATAGAGATTAATAGGAGTGCCGCCTATGTTACCACTGTGCCACCACGGAGTGAAATTAGCTGTTACGCCAAGCTCTGCAAAACGAGCCAAATCTGCATCGTCCTGAATCCACAGATGAGCGCAAGTGACCTTCACATGGTATTGGTCGCCCAGTTCCTTTCTTGCCAGCTCCACGCCGTCCAGTATCACACGGGATGCAGCCTCGCCGACGGTGTGCACGTGAAGATATAGCCCTGCCTCGTTGAGCTCTTTCAAGATTTCGGCTATCTGTTCAGCATTGAAGGCGGACGCGCCCAACACGCCGTCCACGTAAGGTGTGACCATTGCTGCGGTCTCAATCTTCATTGTGCCGTCCATAAAAATCTTCAGCGTGTGCACCTTCATGTGCTTCGTATTGAACTCACGATTGAAGCGCTTCACGCCCTCCATGGCTTCCTTCAGTTTAGCTGGCTGTGTGAGCACATAACATCCATCAACATAGATTGGCAGTTTGCCCTGTAAGTCAAAATTGCGTAATTGTGTGTAAATACGCTCTTGAATATCGTTGTGTTCCGGGAAACCAGCGTCAAAAACTGCACTTACACCATATTCTTTACTGAAGTCAATCCAGCGAGAGACTGCCGTTCTGATTTGTTCATCGGTCAAGGTTTTCCTTAATTCATCGAAAAGGAATGGCCAGCTTGCGGTCTCGTACGACTCTCCTGTCAGATGTCCATCCTTGCGCACAAAATAAGCGAGTTCTGGCACGGGGTCAGGCGTGTCGTCAGTAATTCCGTGCGCCGCGAGGACCTTGGAGTTCACCCAGTTGCTGTGACAGCCTATCTCCAAAACCACGAGTTCCTGACCCTGACTGATTGCATCGAGGTCCTCCTTTGTGATATTCTCTCCGTTCAAGGCTGATTTCTCCAGCGCGAATCTGTAACGCTTCAGTCCCGGATTCTTCTGAATATAATCTGCCATAAAATCCATGCACTCCTGCTTGGTGGGGCACAGCACGAGCACGCCCAAATCTACGTACTCAAAGCCTGTGCCGGTGGTCACATGCACATGACTGTCAATAATACCGGGCATGATGAATTTTCCACCCATATCGGTTACTTCTCCTTCATAGGGTGCAAGTCCTGCTTCATCGCCTACATACACAAACTTACCGTCCTTTACGACCAGGGCAGTTGCCTGCATCTGGTTCTTATTCGAAGTGAAAATCTTCGCGTTCTTATAAATCTTATCTACTTTCATAGTATCATTGGGGTTTTAGTTCATTTTCGCTTGAGAATACACCATTCTTTACTACTGCTGCCTTGGCAAAAGGTCTTTTTTCATCAACTGTTATGATGTTGCCGAGAATATTTGTCTGTTTCATATTATTAGGGTTTTTATTTCGCTTTCCAACTTTTTTAAAGCATATAATACTTTGTCAGAGGATAGGTGCCAACATACGGGATGCCCCTGAAGACAGTGACATCATCCTTCTTCCTGCTCACAAAAGTACCGTTGATGCACTTCACGGCCAGCGACCTGTCATAATTACCATCGGTAATCGGCTTGTTCTCACCGCCGTACATCTTTTTCAGTAGCTCTTTAATCTCATGTAGCTCCATAGTATTATTCACTATATATGTTAGTTACTGTAATGTGCTGCGAAATGCTTCGCCATATTCAACTTTAGGTTAGGGTAGTAAAGAGGAAATGCCCTCTTCAAATCCATCTTTGTATCAGCAGCGTTGGGAACACTGCCAAATTCAATGAAGGAACATCCCTCTATTGGACTCTGTTTATTGCGCAAAAGTAGAGAATTCTCTTAGAATTCACAATAATCAAAGTCCAATAGACGGTAAATTTTGATAATTCAGGGGCACATTTTACAATTCAGTAGGCCGAATTGCAAAAAAAGCAATCCTATTCTGCAACATTGCGCATCCACTCCGTTGCAGTCATTCCCATGATCTTTTTGAAGGCGACACTGAATGTGTTGTAACTGCGGAAACCGCTCTCATAGGCCAGTTGCTGGGCGGTAATAGGCTGATGGGCTGCGGTTGCCTCACGGTAGAGGCTGATAAAGTGCTGGATGCGCAGGCTGTTGATGTACATATTGTAGGTCAGGCCTTGACTGGAGAAATGTTGGCTTATATATAGACGGTTGATTCCAATAGTCTGAGCAAGCTGGGAAAGAGTGAGGTCGTACTGAGTGTAGAGCAGCGGGTCCTCGCAATGCTGCTTCAGCAATGGTCTGATTTTGTTGCGAATGGATAATGAAGGGCCGTTATCTTCCACATTCTCTGTGCTGACAGTGTCTTCTGCCGCATCTTTATCGGGGATACTCAAGTCGCTTAACGTCTCGACACGCCACAAGAGATAATAGATCAGTACAAAGAGGATGAGCTGCATGGCATATTGGAAAACAGGGCCTTCGCTTACAAACGCATAGGCAGCGAACACCAGCAGCATGATAGCCAGTATAGCGAAACTCTGCCACACCTCCTTGTGCTCCAGGTCGGCATAGTTATCGCGTAGCCAACTGCCATATTGCCTCAGCGCGCGTACCATATATATTATTAAGCCAATGCACATCAGCAGGAAATAGGCGTATGCTATCGGCAGAAAGGCATAGCTGCGGGTAGCAACGGAGTTTACACTTCCGACAATGAGTGGAGCCATCACCACGGCTACTGGCCATAGCGGTCGCCTGCGGTCTTGCAGCATCACTATCAATAGGGCTATCGCCAAAGGTATAATCACTATGCAGTCAAGCAGTCCACCTACAAGATCGGCCATCTCAATATCCTCGTCAGATGTGAGCCAGAATAACGGTAAATACCAAATATGGTTCAAAGCGATAAGTGCAAAGAACACTGCAGTCCAGCGACGAAGGCGTGCCGGCGGCGTGATGTCGGGCGCAAATGCGTTTCCCCGACGGAATAGCAGGTAACAACTTGCCATCAAGGCCGTAGTCGTCACTGCCGAGTAAATCATTATAAAGAAAAAATCTTCCCGGATCTGATCGTACATGATAGGTAGATGTTAATATCACTGCAAAGTAAGCGAAAAAAAAGCTTCCAAACAACATTTTTGCAAAAAAATTGTTTACAGGCTCCATTTTATCCTATTTCAGGCGAAATCTATTCC
>JAFVGI010000054.1 GCA_017475005.1 Prevotella sp.
GTTGTCATGATACCGCTCTGGATAGCAGCGAAATCGTTCAGAGCCTTGGTCATAGGAGCAAGACAGTTAGTTGTACAAGAAGCTGCAGAGATAACCTTATCAGCAGGTGTCAGAGTCTTGTGGTTAACGTTGTAAACGATAGTTGGGAGGTCGTTACCTGCAGGAGCAGAGATAACAACTTTCTTTGCACCAGCTGTGAGGTGTGCAGAAGCCTTCTCCTTAGATGTATAGAAACCTGTGCACTCCAAAACAACGTCTACGTCAAGCTGACCCCATGGGAGCTCAGCAGCGTTTGGAATAGCATAGATAGTAATCTCCTTACCATCAACGATGATAGAGTTCTCTGTGCAGTCAACTGTGTGCTTGTTCTCACCGAACTTACCACAGAAACCACCCTGTGCTGTGTCATACTTCAGCAGGTGAGCGAGCATCTTAGGACTTGTCAAGTCGTTGATAGCTACTACTTCATAACCTTCAGCCTCGAACATCTGACGGAATGCGAGACGACCAATACGGCCAAAACCGTTAATTGCTACTTTTGTCATGTTTGTTTGAATTAAATTAATTAAAATGAAAGGTTTTTACCCTAAAATTATCTATTGTGTCCGCAAAGTTACACTTTTTTTTCGACATATTGCTTTCTTTAGGCAAAAATATTTGCCTTTAAGTAACAAAATATAAAAATTTTACTTTTTTTGTAATGTAGAGTGCTCATTTCGCCACATCTACATCCACACCAACGCCAAAAAGTGCGAAGTCCCCTTTCAGGGGGTCGTCAGGGAAGAATTCCCTCAGTTTTTCCGTCAGCTTCATGGCAGACGACATAGAGGCTGTCTTGCAGTTTATCAGGCCCAGCCTGTTTGCTTCCTGCATCACATGAGTATCCATCGGGATGATGAGAGTGCGCTTGTCAATGATATCTTTCCACAAGCCTAAATCGACAGGGGAATCGTCACGAACCATCCAACGCAGGAACATACACAGGCGCTTGCACGAAGACTGGGTGTTCTTAGGAATTATGACCTCCACACCTCTTGCAGAGAAAAATGTCACGATTTTCTCAATAGCCTCATAGCATGTGCCTTTACCAACATAATTCTTCAGAGAGCCATAGGAGGACACCAATTCCTGCAGTGCTGACAACATCTTTTGCATTGTCGAGCAGGTATAGAGGCGATAGAAGCATTTTTCGGAATCAGGGATGTCTTTCTTGAACTGGCCACTCAGGAGCCATTCCGTTACATTGCCTTTGCTGCAGTCAAGGATAAACTGTATCTTTGGCAGGAACTGTTTTCTGGAGCCATAACTGAGGCTCGCAGCAATAAAAGCGAGGAGTTCCTGGTTGGACTCTCCCACTACCTGGTGCATAAACCAAGACGGGTCGCCAATCAGGAACTCTTCTGTTTCGTATTTGTTTGATAAGTATGTAAGGTATTCCTTCACCTTACAGTATAGACTTAACGGTTTCAAGCATTCCCTTTGACTGTATGTCATTGAGGAATCCTACTACCATATCTGTCAGACCTGGAATCTTGTTGAGGTCACCATGCTCACCCCAAATCCAGTCAGCAGCAAGAACACCTTCTGCAACCTTCTTGGTATCGCCAGTAGCCCACAGCTGAGTCAGCAGGTCCATAATCTTCTGGTCGTCGTTTGGAGTAATAGGAGCACCATCTGCACGAGTACCACCCTTGTAGTATGTGATGATGGCAGCAAGACCAAGTACAAGACCCTTTGGCAGCTCACCCTTACGCTCCAGATATACCTTGACTCCTGGGAGGTCACGAGCCTGGAATTTAGGGAATGAGTTGAGCATGATACTTGTAACCTGATGGTCAACATATGGATTGTCGAAGCGCTCCAGAACGTCAGCAGCAAACTTCTGCAGCTCATCCATTGGAAGGTTAAGAGTCTGCATAAGCTCGTCATACTGTACCTTCTTGATATATGGACCAACAACCTCATGGTGCAGAGCATCACGAACGATGTTGATGCCAGACAGATAAGCTACTGGAGAGAGAACTGTGTGAGGACCATTGAGCAGAGTAACCTTTCTCTCATGATAAGGAGCCTCAGACTCAGCAATCAGCACGTGCAGGCCTGCCTGGTCAGCAGGGAATTCCTGGCGCAGCTCTTCACAAGACATATTCTCTGGTCTCTCGATAACCCACAGGTGGAATATCTCAGCCTGAACAACGAGGTTGTCCTTATAGCCAATCTTCTGCTGTATCTCAGCGATGTCCTTACGTGGGAATCCAGGAACAATACGGTCAACGAGAGTAGCACAAACATAGTTGTACTTTTCAAACCACTCCTTGAAGCCCTGATAGTCAGCTCCGAAGTCATCCTTCCAAAGCTCGATATACTTGCGGATGCAATCCTTCAGATGGTGACCGTTGAGGAAGATAAGCTCACAAGGCATGATGATGAGACCCTTTGAAGGATCACCATTGAATGTCTGATAGCGACGATAGAGCAGCTGCACGAGCTTACCTGGGTAAGAAGATGCAGGAGCGTCAGACAACTTACATGCTGGGTCGAAAGCAATACCAGCCTCAGTAGTATTAGAGATTACGAAACGTATCTCAGGCTGCTCAGCAAGTGCCATGTATGCCCAGTTCTGTGCGTATGGATCTATGCCACGAGAGATAACATCGATACGGTCCAACTGGTTAACAGCCTCGCCATTGAGACGTCCCTGAAGGTTTACGTGATAGAGGCAGTCCTGGCCGTTGAGCCAAGGTACCATACCCTTGTCGATAGGCTGAACAACAACTACAGAGCCGTTGAAATTTGTCTTTGCATTCATGTTCCAGATAATCCAGTCAACAAATGCACGAAGGAAGTTACCTTCACCAAACTGAATGATTTTCTCAGGTGCTACGCTCTTAGGAGCTGTCAGCTTACTTAATGATTTTAATGCCATTTTTGGTTAGTATTTGTAGTTAATTTTATGATGAGATTCACCCTGCAAAGGTAGCAAAAAAAAGTGAAACAGGGAAAATGCGCCCTTGTTTCACTTGATATTTATCATTTTTTAACTCTAAAGCGTTCCTTTTGTAGAAGGCAGCTGATAGTGGTATATGTCTCTCTTCACTGCCATTCTGATGCTTCTTGCAAAGGCTTTGAAGATACCTTCTATCTTATGGTGTTCATTATCTCCTTCCGCCTTGATGTTAAGGTTCATCTTTGAGGCATCACTGACACTCTTGAAGAAATGCAGGAACATCTCTGTTGGCATCTCGCCAATCTTCTCACGCTTAAATTCCGCATCCCATACGAGCCAAGGACGTCCTCCGAAGTCGAGAGCCACCTGACACAGACAGTCATCCATAGGCAAGGAATATCCATAACGTTCTATGCCGCGTTTCTCACCAAGAGCCTTCAGGATACACTCTCCGAGTACTATGCCAGTATCTTCTATGGAATGGTGTTCGTCAACATTCAGGTCGCCATTGCAGCGAACATAGAGGTCCATCATTCCGTGTCTGCCAATCTGTTCCAGCATATGGTCGAAGAAGCCCAGTCCTGTCTCGATGTCACACTTTCCTGTGCCATCAAGATTCAGGCGGACAGTGATATCCGTCTCCTTTGTCTTACGGGAAATCTCAACGATACGCTCTCCTGCAAAGAGCAGTTCTGCTGTCTTTTCCCAAGAGTTCTCATCCTTTATACAGAGGAACTTACACCCAAGATTCTGCGCCAGTTTCTCGTCACTTTCCCTGTCACCGATGACAAAGGAATTGGCAAGGTCATACTCAGGATTGTTGATGTATTTTCCAAGCAATCCTGTTCCAGGCTTTCTGTTGGGATGATTGTCCTCTGGGAAATGGTCGTCTATCAGGATATCGTCAAACTCTATCCCCTCACCCTTGAGAGTCTTGAGGATAAAGTTATGAACAGGCCAGAAGGTCTCTTCGGGGAAAGACTCTGTGCCGAGTCCATCCTGATTGCTTACCATGACAAATTCGAAATCGAGGTTTTTGCGTATGAAGGAAAGGTTACGGAACACCCCTTCAACAAACTCCAGTTTCTCGAAGCTGTCTATCTGCTCGTCAGCAGGTTCCTTAATCAGAGTACCATCTCTGTCTATGAATAAAACTCTTTTCATTTCTCTCTTGTCTTCAAGTCTCCGTAGAGGTATAACAATGTTGTCTGATGTGCAACAGAAATCAACAGTATAACGGCATAGCACAATGTGCAGGCAATAAGCATAGTGGCATACCCGGAATCAGGAATGAGAGCCTGGTCACCAAAGTTTATCTTGCCCTCTATGCTGCTGAGATATGCTGACGTTGCAACAGTGTAAGGCATCATGAGCAGAAGGTTTACCACGCAGAGTATCAGTCCGCTCAACAGTACCACACCAAGTATCTTGCCCCAATGGTTCCAGCCTTTCTTAATGGTCTGCTTAAAGGAAATCTTTTCCCACTTGTCCTTCATAATCCACGAATAGAGCGGGAAGAAGAATGGTGTCCAGACAAGCCACAGGAAGAGTGAACTTTTAAGTCCCAGAACAACAATATTCGATGTCTTGTCCTTCTCTTTACCACTCATTCTGCAGAACATCAGGTACAGGCGTCCTTGTGCAAGTATTGACAGCAGTATAACGATGCCGAATGCCGTAAGTCCTACATATACATATTCCATCTGTACCTCAGTATTAGCCTGATCAGCCACATTGAGGTATATAGAACACGCGTTGACGACAGCATACAGAAGGGCACACACCACATACCAAGGTGACATTATCTTTATCACCTTCCAGAGGTTCTTGCCCAGGAATCCCCATCCTTCAGCAATACATCTCGCATATGAACGCTCTCTATACAGTTCCATAACTCTTCACTTTTCATTCTTCATTCTTCACTCTTCACTTTTTGAGTGAAGCAATCGTTTCTTTCAGAGTTGCAATCTTTTCGTTAGAGTCAGAGAGTTTCTTTCTCTCGAGTGCCACAACCTGCTCTGGTGCATTGGCAACGAAGCGCTCATTGCTGAGTTTCTTCTGAATGCCCATAACAAATCCTTCGAGGTGCTTCAGTTCTGCCTCTGCCTTTGCTATCTCAGCCTCCACATCAATGAGGTCTCCAACAGGAATGGCAAATTCGCGGGTACCAATCATGAATGAAGATGTAGCATCGCTCTTCTGTGCCACATACTTCACCTCCTTCAGGCCAGCCATCTTCTTGATGATAGCTCCGAGGGCCTCATTCTTGGTCACTACTGCATCGTCATCACCACTGACAACGACTTCGAGTGTCAAGAGCTCACGCTGTCCGATATTCTTTGTCTGGCGAACGCCACGAACACCTGATATTATCTGCTTTGCATCCTCAAAGAGTGGCAGGAGAGCCTTCTCTTCCTTGCTCATAGCATCGAGGTTGAAGACATCAACCATCAACGACTCACCGTCCTTGCGCTCAGCAATATGCTGCCACAGCTCTTCTGTGATGAATGGCATGAAAGGATGTATGATGTGCAGCAGTTTGTCGAATATCTGCAAAGTCTCATCATAGGTAGTCTTGTCGATAGGCTGCTGGTATGCAGGCTTTATCATCTCAAGATACCATCCTGAGAAGTCGTCAGTGAAGAGTTTGAAGGCACACATCAGGGCATCGTTGAGACGATACTTTGAGAAGTGATCGTTTATCTCTGCATAGACAGCCTTTATCCTGGCATTCATCCATACAACAGAATTGGCATTGCTCTCTTCCTGCTTTGCATCAACAGTCTCCCATCTCTGTACAAGACGGAAAGCGTTCCACATCTTATTACAGAATGCCATACCCTGTGCACAGAGTGCATCATCATAGAGGATGTCATTTCCTGCCGGTGCAGCAAGCATCATACCCATGCGGACGCCGTCGGCACCATACTTTTCAATGAGGTCGAGTGGATCAGGAGAGTTGCCCAGTGACTTACTCATCTTGCGTCCGAGCTTGTCGCGTACTATACCAGTGAAATATACATTCTTGAAAGGTATCTCATGCTGATATTCACAGCCAGCCATTATCATTCTTGCTACCCAGAAGAAGATGATATCAGGACCTGTTACAAGGTCGCTTGTTGGATAGTAATAGTTTATCTCTTCATTGCCCGGGTTGTTGATACCATCAAAGAGTGATATAGGCCACAGCCATGATGAGAACCATGTATCGAGGGCATCCTCGTCACGGCGAAGCATATCCATCGTGATGTCCTTGCCGTATTTCTCCTGTGCCTTCTCCAGAGCCTCCTCCGGTGTCAGGGCAACTACGAACTTTTCTTCGTTTTCGTTTTGGTTTTGGTTTTCGTTCACGAAGTACGCAGGAATGCGATGTCCCCACCACAGCTGACGTGAGATACACCAGTCCTGAATGTTCTCAAGCCAGTTCTTGTATGTTGTAACATACTTTGACGGATAGAACTTCAGTCTTCCTTCGAGTACTGGTGGCAAAGCGATGTCTGCCATATGCTTCATGCTCAGGAACCACTGCTTACAGAGACGTGGCTCCACGGCAGTATCCTGGTTGCGCTCTGAATAGCCCACCTTATTATCATAATCCTCTATGCGCTCCAGTAGGCCGGCCTTTTCGAGGTCTATGGCAATCTGCTTGCGGACATCCATTCTGTCCTGTCCTACATACAGACCTCCAGCCTCAGAGATAGTGCCGTCAGGATTGAAGATATCTATTGTCTCGAGGTTGTGTATCTTACCCAAGTTATAGTCGTTCACGTCGTGAGCAGGAGTAACCTTCAGACAGCCTGTACCAAACTCTATGTCTACATATCTGTCCTCTATTACAGGAATTACCCTGTTTACCAGAGGAACGATTACCTTGTGTCCCTTGAGCCACTGGTTCTTCGGGTCTTTTGGGTTGATACACATTGCGGTATCGCCCATGATGGTCTCAGGACGTGTTGTAGCAACTACGGCATAGTAGCCCTTCTCGTCCTTGTGAACGACATCCTCATCGCCTATGGTTATTTGGCTGTCGTCAGCAACATAGTACTTCAGGTGATAGAGCTTTGACTTCTCCTCATGGTATATCACCTCTTCTGTAGAAAGCACTGTCTGTGCCTTTGGGTCCCAGTTCACCATACGCAAGCCACGATAGATGTAGCCCTTGTTATAAAGGTCCACAAACACCTTCATGACAGACTCTGAACGTATCTCGTCCATAGTGAATGCTGTTCTGTCCCAATCGCAAGAGGCACCCAGTTTGCGCAGCTGCTTGAGGATGATGCCGCCATGCTCTTCCTTCCAAGCCCATGCATGCTTCAGGAACTCCTCACGGGTGAGGTCGCTCTTCTTGATGCCTTCCTTTGCCAGCTTGGCAACCACCTTTGCCTCTGTAGCAATAGAAGCATGGTCAGTGCCAGGCACCCAACAAGCATTCTTCCCGTCAAGACGAGCCTTACGAATAAGGATATCCTGAATCGTATTGTTGAGCATATGTCCCATATGCAGGACACCTGTCACATTTGGTGGTGGGATAACTATAGTGTAAGGCTCCCTGCTGTCTGGTTTAGAAGCAAAGAGCTTATTGTCCATCCAATACTGATACCATCTCGACTCCACCTCCTGTGGAGAATACTTAGTTGCTAATTCCATTTATCTTGATCTTGTTCTTGTTTTCGTACGAAGTTTCGTTCTCTCCCACTCTAAACTATAAACTCTAAACTATAAACTATAAACTTTATTAATACACTCTCAGCCTATCTCCCGGCCTTGGCATATAGTCATACGGCAGTTGGTTCTTCTTGTAGAGGTCCTTCAGGCGAATGCCGTAGAGCTGCGCTATGTCATAGAGGCTTTCGTTAGCCCTCACCACGTGCGGCTGGCCCTTATACATCTTCTCAGCTTTAGAGCGTTTCTTCTCCATATATACTATATCGCCCTTGCTCAGCACATCCTTCTTGTTGCGCTCGTTATACTTTGCCAGTTTGCGATAGCTCACGCCCACCTCCTTCGACAGCGACTTGAATGTCTCTCCGCCATTTGCCACGAGGTAGTAGTTCTTGTTGCGATAGTATATGCGATGACTTGCATAATGCCCTGAAGTATTGGCACCAGAGTGTGAAGCAAGAAACCTGTCATATGTCTTGGCATAGTCATATTCATAAAGCCCATACAGTTCTATGATATCTATCAGCTGGTCAGCATATCTCGGGTTTGTGGCATATCCGCATGCTTTCAAACCTCTCGCCCACCCTTTGTAGTCCGTTGTCTTCAGGCTGAAGAGCGACTGGTATCTTGGACGCAGCAGAAACTTACTATGGTCCTCAAAACTCTCGCGCGCATTGTCATAAACCCTGAAGCAGTCGTCCTTTATGTCATCATCCTTATAGAAGCGCCTTCCTGTCCATTCATTATGGCACTTGATGCCGAAATGGTTATTTGATGAAACCGTCAGCAGGCTCTTTCCTGCGCCACTCTCAAGAAGTCCCTGTGCCAAGGTGATAGAAGCAGGTATATGATGTCTCATCATCTGCTCTATTGCTATGTCCTTATACCTATTTATATAGTCTTCGTAGGCGCTGTTTCTCCTTTGTGCCATAGAAGTAATGGTACAAAGCAGAATTACGAAATATAATAATAATCTTTTCATAAAAAAGAAAAACGGTGAAAACCGAACGCAGAGTCAAAATCGCTTTTGAACTATGCTAAGGCGCATCCCGTTTTGCGCAAAAGCGAAAAAACGGTGCTCAACCGTTGTGGTCGAACACCGTTGTGGTAGTGGGTACGGGAGTCGAACCCGTGTACCCGGCGTGAGAGGCCGGTATCCTAGGCCACTAGATGAACCCACCGTCTTCGCGTGCTTTCTTAAAACAGGCGCGGAAGGTGGGGGATTCGAACCCCCGGTACGGTAACCCGCACGTCAGTTTAGCAAACTGGTGGTTTCAGCCACTCACCCAACCTTCCTCAGCTTGGAATGGGTTGTCAAACCGACACCTTGTTTTTCAAAAGCGAGTGCAAAGGTACAAATAAATTTTTACACTAACAAATTTTTTTGCATTTTTTTTCAAATAATCTTCATCTTTCCCCTTTTCGGAGGCAGATTTAGGGTGCCCTCTTTGTTCTGTTCTGTTCAGCGCTCTTTCCCTTCTTATATTCCCGCTCCGTATTGGAAACCAACGTCAAGGGCTTTGCTTTGCTGTATCTTTGAATATGGCGCTACGCTATTCGTTATCCATATATTACCGCCAATGACTGAATGGTGACCAATAGTAATACGACCCAGGATAGAGGCATTGGAGTAAACAGTTACATAATCCTCTATGATAGGGTGTCTCGGCACGTTGAGCATATTACCCTGCTCATCATACTTAAAGCTCTTTGCACCCAGCGTAACTCCCTGATATAGTGTTACATGATTACCTATGATGGCTGTCTCACCTATCACAACTCCTGTACCATGATCTATGGCAAAATACTCGCCTATCTGGGCCCCAGGATGTATATCTATACCAGTCTTTGAATGCGCCAGTTCAGTGATGATGCGTGGGATTACGGGCACCTGCAACTCATGCAACCTGTGGGCGACGCGGTAATGAGTCATCGTGTTCATGGACGGATAGCAGAATATCACCTCGCCATAGTTGGGGGCAGCAGGGTCGTTATCGAACATAGCCTGCACATCGGTGTATAAAAGCCTCTTTATCTCAGGCAGGGAATCGACAAACTCCAATGCCTTCTCTTCAGCCTCGCGATACACATCTTCCTTGGTACGCTCTACTTCGCAGTCTTCGCAGAACTGTAGTCCATGAGCTATCTGCTTGGTAAGGAGTATAAGCAACTCTTCCATAGAAACGCCGATATGGTAGGCGCGAATGGCCTCGTCTGGCTGGCGTTTCTCAAAATAGTCGGGAAAGATAATGCTCTTTACCAATGCCACAATATGCTTTACCATCTCTACAGATGGCAATGGTGCCACTGTTGCTGGCATCATACCCAGTTCCTTCTCAGATTGTTGTGCAAGCTGCGCCACATTCCTGCGCAGAGTCTCATTTATCTTTGTTTTATCCATTGTTCAATAATACGTTTTTACAGGAGAGCTATCCCTTCTTCCGATTATCTCGCCGCAAAATTACGATAAAGTGAGCAAAAAACCAAACAAAAAAGAAAAATTTTTACATTTTTGCAGATATTTCCAAGAAAAGTACCAACACATTCTCACAGAAAGGTTTGCAACATGATGCTTATATTTATGTTTTTACACCTTTATATGCAAGCATCCAAATCACAAAAAATAAATTTTTATCATTGATTATCAAGGTTTTTGTCGATTTTCTGCTCTTTTTCTTGCATTTCTCAAAACTTATTAGTACCTTTGCAGCCAATTTGTGAAAATAATATATATATTACAATCATAAAACTATGAACATTTCATTTGATAACACAGAAAAGATTAGCGGCGTACTTACCATCGTTATTGATGAGGCTGACTATCAGGCAGATGTAAAGAAACAACTGAACGACTATCGCAAACGTGCAAACATTCCTGGATTCCGTCCTGGTATGGCTCCAATGGGACTTATCAAGAAGCAGGTTGAGCCATCAGTAAAGGTTGACGTCATCAACAAACTCGTTGGTAACAAGATTTACGAATATATCCGTGAGGAGAAGATTAACATGCTAGGTGAGCCAATGCCACACGAGGGTGAGGCTCCTGTAGATCTCGACCAGGCTGCTCCATATACCCTGAAGTTCGATATCGCTGTTGCTCCAGAGATGGATGTGAAGTTATCAAAGCGCAACAAGATAGCATACTATGACATTCAGGTTGACGAGAAGATGGTTAACGACCAGATTGACGCTTACGCTTCTCGTGGCGGAAAGTATGAGAAGGTTGACGACTACAAGGAGGGCGACATGCTGAAGGGTGACCTTCGCGAACTCAATGCTGACGGTTCTACTAAGGAAGGTGGCATAGAGGTTGCTGACGCTGTAATGCTGCCTGGGTACATGAAGAATGACGATGAGAAGAAGAAGTTTGGCAAGTGCAAGGCTGGTGACATCATCACCTTCAACCCAAAGAAGGCTTTTGAGTCTGAGATAGAAATCTCTTCTCTCCTGAAGGTAACAAAGGAAGAGGCTCAGAACATTGAGGCTGATTTCTCTTACCAGATTACTGAAATCACACGCTATGTAAAGCATGCTATTGATCAGGAACTCTTCGACCAGACTTTTGGTGAGGGCAATGTAAAGAGCGAGAAGGAGTTCAAGGAGAAGATTGAGGCTAACCTGAAGGAGCAGCTCGCTATGAATGCTGAATACAGATTCCTTGCTGACGTTCGTGCTTACGTAGAGAAGAAACTGGGCAAGGTAGAGTATGCTGACTCTATCATGAAGCGCATCATGCTTGCTAACAACAAGGACAAGGATATGGACTATGTTGAGAAGAACTATGAGGCAAGTCTGAAGGAACTCACATGGCACTTGGCTAAGAACCAGCTCCTTGAGCAGTGCGAAGTTAAGATTGAGGACGCTGACGTTAAGGAGGTAGCCAAAGAGATGACTCGCATGCAGTTTGCTCAGTATGGCATGTCAAACATCCCAGAAGAGTACATTGACAACTATGCTGAGGAAATGCTGAAGAAGCCAGAGCAGGTTGACCAGCTCGTTAATCAGGCTGCAGATCGCAAGCTGATGAAGGCTCTGAAAGAGGTTGTTACTCTGGAAGAGAAGAAGATTAGCTTCGAGGACTTCAACAAACTGGAGAACTAAGCTTTTTCATATACACCTTATATATAAGAAAGCACCAGTCGGAAACTATCTGATTGGTGCTTATTTTGTTAAATTATCCTAAAAACACAATATTCTGCAAAAGTTCCACAACAGGTTTCATATTTTTTTATACCTTTGCAGGCAGAAAAGCATTTATTATGGCAAAACAGATACTAACGATATTATCTTTTACTATGGCACTGACCTTTATGCCATGCATGCAGAACACCGCTTCTGCACGCATAGAACTCAGTGAAATAGAGCAGCCCGTAAAGATAGAACTGACGGGCAACACATTGGCAGTATCTGGTGCTCAGGGCAAGGTATTGCATATTTACAACCTCATTGGTGTCGAGATATTGGTAGCTAAGATTGACAGCAACCTGAAATATTTTGACCTCAGCAATCTTCCAAAAGGTATCTACCCAGTTAAGGTAGGTAACATCTCAAAGAAGATAAGCATTCAAAATAGATAAGTTCTATGGATGAGCAGGCGCTCCTTCAAGCTCTGCGCAATACTGAAACGCGGCATAGAGCGTTTTCACAAATCGTAAATCAATACAGCGAGAAGATTTATTGGATTGTACGTCACATTGTTGGCACCCACGAGGATGCAGACGATGTGGTGCAAAACACATTTATAAAGCTATGGAACAAGATTGATGATTTCCGTGGTGACTCGAAGCTATCTACATGGATGCATCGTGTTGCAGTAAATGAAGCTCTTGACTTCCTGAGACGCGAAAAGAAACACAGAGACAATCTCACTGACGACTCTGTCATAACAGATCGTACCTCTGGGGATGTCTCACTGGCTGGTTTCTCAGACATATACTTTGATGGCGACGAACTGGATAAGGTGTTGAGAGATGTCATCGACACACTGCCTGAAGCACAGAGAACAGTATTCTGCATGAAATATTTTGACGACATGTCATACAAAGAGATTTCGGAGATTCTCGGAACCTCGGAAGGAGGACTGAAAGCCAACTATCATCATGCAGTAGAAAAAATAAAATTAAACCTTTCGCAACGTATGACGTCAATATGATGTAACTAACATATTAAAGAAGTATAAAGGATGATGAACGTAAACCTTGACAAATTCACGGACAAAGGCCAATACAAGGTTCCAGAAGGATATTTCGATACCCTTGCAGACCGTATTATGACAAACATTCCAGAGACTCCGAAACAAGAGGAGAAGAAGAAGTCAGCAAAAATCATATCTCTCAATACCAGAGTTAAAATTGCTGTTGCAGCAGCTATTGCCGGTGCCCTCATCAGCAGCGTAACAATACGTCTGTACCAGCAGGAGACCAAACTTGCCGAAGTTAATACAAAGACTGAAATGACAAATAATTCAGAAACATACGGCGAGGAGTATGTTAATGACTACCTCGACTATGCTATGGTTGACGAGGATGATATTTACAAATACTTATCAGAAAACTAATATTTTTTAAATACCCACTTTAATGAATATAAGACAATTTTTCTTTATCTTGGCGCTGATGCTCACAACACTTACTGTGAATGCACAGCCACCAAAGCATCATGACCGTCCTGACAAAGAACATAAATTCAACCCTGAGCAGTTTGCACGTGCCCAGGAGGCTTTCATAGTGAAAGAGGCACAGCTGACACAACAGGAGACAGCTGCATTTATGCCTGTATTCAGGGAGATGTTGCAGAAGCAGAGGACTCTCTTCAAACAATATCGTCAGTTCGCCCAGGCAAAGCCACAAAATGACAAAGAGGCTACAAAGCTGTTAAAGGACGTTGACGATCTGGATTTGCAGATAAAGAAAATAGAAATAGAATATCACGCAAAATTCTGCAAGGTGATATCACCAATGAAGGTGTATCAGGTGCATAAAGCAATGAATAAGTTCAAGCACATCACAATGGAGCGTGTTGCAAAGCGCAAGAACTAATAATCTCTGCTAATAGACTCAGCAAAAAGGCGATATATTTCACGTGTCAGATGGTCATCAATCATGGCCATCTGTTTTTTTATAACCTCCTTGTCACCACGCCTCATAGGGCCCGTTTGGGCATCCTTCGGAGACATGATGCAAGCCTTGGATGCCGTCTCACGAATAAGGGGGCCAAAGAGTTTGAAATCAAGCCCTTCCTTCTCTACAAGTTTCTCTGCGAGACGATAACAGTGATTTGAGAGATTGGAAGCAAAGACAGCAGCAAGATGCAGTTTCTTACGGGTTTCGGAATCTGCCTCTGTGACATGTTGGGAAATGCTATTGGCAAGTTCTTCGATAACCTTCTTGGCATCAGCGTTGGCAGCCTCGATAAAGATAGGAATCTCAGAGAAATCAACCCTCCTGTCTTTCGAGAAAGACTGCATAGGATAAAGCACTCCCGACAGATTTCCCATAGGCACACTACCGGCTGTATGGACGACAACAGGAGAAGGAGTGGTCTGCAGTACCCCACTCTGCTCTATCTGACTGAAAACTATGTTGATAGCATCATCCTTTACACAGATGATATAGACATCAGCACCAGCAACAATATTCTCATTGCGATGCCACACCTGAAGTATCTCATGACCTGCATCCAAAAGGGCATAACGCAACTGGGTGCCGAGATTTCCTGAACCTAAAAATACTACTTTCATGACCTCAAAGGTACAAAGTACCTTAAATATTTCGATTATATTTCCGCTTTTTTACACCAAAAATAAAAAAAGTTTTCGTGTTCGTTTTCGTTTTCGTTTATTTTTCGTACCTTTGCACCCCGTATGAAAAAAACAATATTTGATTATCTAAGTCTCAAGGGTAAGAGAGGTCTCAGTGTCCTTACCTGCTATGACTATCTCACAGCAAAGACGATAGATGAAGCTGGTGTGGATATGATACTTGTGGGCGACTCTTTGGGCAATGTCATAATGGGATATGACAATACCCTTGCCGTTACTGTGGAAGATATGATACATCATGGCAAAGCCGTTTGTCGTGGCGCACAGAATACCTTCGTAATGATTGACATGCCATTCATGTCATACCAGACATCTGTCAGGGATGCTGTCATCAATGCCGGACGCATAATAAGCGAGACCAACTGCCAGGCTGTAAAGCTGGAAGGCGGTGTGGAATATGCAGACAGAATAAAGGCTATCACAGAAGCCGGAATACCTGTTGTGGCACATATTGGAATGACTCCACAGAGTTTCAACACCCTCGGAGGTTTTAAGGTTCAGGGAAAGACAGAAAAATCTGCACAGAAGATTCTTGATGATGCCAAAGCAGTTGTAGAGGCTGGCGCCTTTGCTATAACGCTGGAGTGTGTGCCAGAATCAATAGCAGCACAGATAACAGAATCTACAGATGCCATAACCATTGGAATCGGTGCTGGCAACAAGTGCGATGCACAGGTATTGGTTTGGCAGGATATGGCTGGCTATAGTAACGGCTTCGTACCAAAGTTCGTGAAGCAGTATGCCAATGTTCATGACACCCTGCTGGAGGCATTCAAGCAATACAAGGAGGAAGTTGCGAACCATACTTTCCCAGATAAAGAACATACATTTCACTAAACACAGTTACTAAACATCAGATATGCAACTCGTACACACAATAGCAGAGGTTAGAGAGATTGCCTCTTCATGGAGGAAAGAAGGACTCACTGTAGGACTGGTGCCTACTATGGGATACCTGCATGAGGGTCATCAGAGCCTGATAAAGAAGTCTGTAGAACAGAATGACCGCACAGTGGTTTCAGTTTTCGTTAACCCAATACAGTTTGGCCCTAACGAGGACTTGGCTACCTATCCACGCGACATCAACCGTGATATGGAAAAGGTAAGCGAAGCAGGCGGAGACCTTATCTTCAACCCAGAGCCAAGCGAGATGTACCCAGGACATTTCACATCATTCATCGACACAACAGAAACAACAGAACTGCTCTGCGGCGCTGTGCGTCCGATACACTTCAGAGGCGTCTGCACAGTTGTTGGAAAGCTCTTCAACATAGTATGTCCTGATCGTGCGTACTTTGGTCAGAAGGATGCTCAGCAGCTGGCAACGATAAAGCGCTTTTCAAGAGACCTCAACTTCCCTATCGAGATTGTTGCATGCCCAATAATCCGCGAAGAGGACGGACTCGCAAAGTCAAGCCGCAACACTTACCTCTCACCAGAAGAGCGTAAGGCTGCGTTGATTCTCTCACAAAGTCTGAAACTCGGAAAGAAGGCTATCGAGGAAGGTGAGAAGTCTGCAAAGAAGATAATCGACATCATTACAACAAACATAAAGACAGAGCCATTGGCACGCATAGACTATGTGGAGGTCGTGGATTTCGAGAATATACAGCGTGTAGATACCATCGAAGGCGAGACACTCGTTGCAATAGCTGTTTACATTGGTAAAACAAGACTCATAGATAACTTTATATGCAGATAATACTACTGAAGTCTAAGATACACAGGGCTACTGTCACGCAGGCAGACCTTGACTATGTCGGCAGTATCACTATCGATTCTGACCTGCTCCGCGAATCGGGAATACAGGAATACGAAAAGGTGGAGATAGCAGATATCACAAATGGTAACCGCCTTGAGACATACGCCATTGCAGGAGAAGCCGGCTCTGGTATAATATGCCTTAACGGTGCTGCTGCCAAGCTCGTAAACCCTGGTGACAAAATCATCATCATGGCTTATGCCAATATGACTCCAGAAGAGGCAAAGAGCCATAAGCCGACAGTGATTTTCGTGGATGACAATAACGCCATTACGAGAAAAGCAAACTACGAGAAGCACGGACTATTATGTTAGCAGGAAAAACCATAGTACTGGGAGTTACCGGAAGCATTGCGGCATACAAGATTGCCAACCTGGCATCCATGCTGGTAAAGCAACATGCTGACGTTCATGTCATCATGACAAAGAACGCATGTCAGTTCATCACTCCCATGACTTTCGAAACGCTGACAAACAACAAATGCATCGTTGACACCTTTGACAGGAACTTCTCTTTCGACGTAAAGCATGTTTCACTGGCAAAGGCTGCAGACCTCATCCTCATTGCGCCATGCACGGCAAACGTAATCGGAAAGATTGCCGGTGGAATCTGCGACGACATGCTGACGACAACCGTGATGGCGACGAAGGCTCCCGTCATCATCTCTCCTGCCATGAACACTGGAATGTGGGAGAACCCGATACTGCAGGACAATATCAAGAAGCTGGAGAAATACGGCTACACCATCATCGAACCCGTTTCCGGCCGACTGGCATGCGGCGACATCGGCAGCGGCAAGATGCCTTCCGAGGAGATTCTCATGCAGCATATCATGTTGCAGGCAGCAAAGGAGAAAGACCTCAAGGGAAAGAAAATCCTCATCACCGCAGGACCTACACAGGAGGCCATCGACCCGATAAGATACATCACCAACCACTCATCGGGAAAGATGGGATATGCCATTGCAAAGATGGCTGCGCTGCGTGGTGCTGAGGTGTCACTGGTTTCCGGACCTGTGGCAATAGAGCCATATATGGGAGTACATCTGGTTAAAACCACTTCGGCAGAAGATATGTACAACGTCGTGACGACACACTATGACCATTTCGACATCATCATAGCCTGTGCTGCTGTTGCTGACTATACCCCTGCTGAATACAAAGACCAGAAGATAAAGAAAGGCAACGACGAGGACGGAGCACAACTGACACTGAAGCGCACAAACGACATCCTCGCCTTCCTCGGAGAGCATAAGAAGGAAAACCAGTTGCTTGTAGGCTTCTCTATGGAGACCGAAAACCTCATCGAGAACTCACGCAAGAAGCTGCTGAAGAAGAATGCCGACATCATCTGTGCCAACACTATCACCGCCGGAAGAAGCGGATTCCAGTGCGACACTAACGAAATAACCATTATCACCCCAACAGCAGTAACCGAATTGCCACTATGCAGCAAGGAGGAGACTGCCGACAAAATTCTTGACTCATGCATTTGCTAATAGACATAGGCAACTCTACCGTAGTCGTTGCCGTAACAGACGACAGTGGCGCAATCTACAAGACATGGCGCTATAAGACCCTTAAAGACCAGACAATGGCCTACTATCGTCATGAGCTTTATACAGGTTCGAAGAAATACAAGATTGATTTCTCAAAGATATCGAAGGTGTTTATTTCGTCTGTCGTGCCAGAAGTTAATGACGACATAGCGCAGGCTATCTCAGACCTCACTGGCGTCACACCGCTGTTCTTCTCCATAGAGCATGCGAAACGCTTCATGACCTTCGACGTGGAGTCACCATCACAGGTGGGTAAGGACAGGCTTGCCGACTCAATCGGCGCGATATGCCATTACGGTGTTCCTGCCATCATCATCGACATGGGAACGGCTACCACCATCAGCGTTATTGATGAGAAAAGACGTTTCCTCGGAGGCATGATAATTCCCGGCACCAAGACCTCTCTGGCAGCACTTAGCAGCAGGGCGTCGCAACTGCCTTCCATCACCATCGAGCATCCCAACAACGTCATCGGCAAGAACACCCTTGAGAATATGCACAGCGGCATAGTATACGGTACTGCTGCCATGATAGACGGGGTAATCGAGAAGATTATCTCGGAATTACCTGACACCGAGACATACAAAGCACCGAAACTGATTGCCACCGGCGGTATGGCAAAAACCATCATGCCATATTGCGAGCATGACATCATCGTTGACGACCACCTTATCTTCAAAGGACTGGACATCGCCTGCTCCACTACCCTCGGAGTAGAAATGACGGCGTGAGGTTTTTGGGGGCCATGTACGGGAAGAATACAAGGTAAAGATTATTTTTTTTGCAAACATATAAGCGGATAGACTGACCGACGTCAGGACTATCCGCTTAATTTTTTTGCACTTGTGGAAGTATGAAATACAAAAAAATCCTAATTACAAGCCTTTTAATTGTGAAAATCGCATAAAATTCGAGTGTTTTGGTCATTTTTTCGGCTTTGGTGTTTCATATTGTAAGAAATTTTAATATCTTTGCGTTCAGATTTTATTGGTAATAAGGGCCAATAGTTTTTCCGAATATCCTAAAAATACCACACTAAAAGAATCTTGGAAGAGACGAAGGCTGTTTGCTCACACCATACAAGGCGTGGGGAATGGGCTTTATGATTCTACCAAGAAGTAGTGGTATACTCTAGGATAAATCATATTAGTGCTTCACGCCTTTTTTGAAAGGTTCTTAAACTAATATAGACGTGAAGCAACATGAACAATAATCTTACTAAAAAAGGAGGTCGCCCTCCGCCGGTGGGGCGATTGGTTTTAAGCCCCTTTAGAGACCCTAAAAAAGTTAGTATACTAAGTTGGGGTAAGATAGTATACTAAGTTGGGGTAAGATAGTATACTAAGATTTTCAACCCTTATGTTCAACCTATAAATAAAGCAAAAAGCTATGGCAAAAAACAAATGGCGCGCTCGTGAATTTAATCCCACGAGCAACATGCCTGGAAGAAAGCACAGCATCTATGCTGAGGCAGTGATTGACAATGAAATCGAGAACAAGGATTTGGCTTCGAAGATTGCCGCCCGTACTGGTTTCAAGGCGTACGAGGTACAGGCGGTAGTGGCTGCCATTGCCGACATCGTGATGGAGGAGGTTATGGAGTCTAATCGCGTCACTCTCTGTGACGAGCAGGGCACGAAGATGGTTAGCATCTATCCGAAGGTGTCGGGTTCCGTAAACGACGATCAGGTACTGGAGGAGACAACTGCTGCACATGCACAGGACCCTTCTGTTAAAATCCGTAGTGTGGCAGAAGAGAAAGACCTGACCTCCGACCGCCTGACATGGACACTGGGTGCCACCATCGGCATCAAGTTTTCGAAGGAGTTTGCTTTGCACAAGCAGGCACAGAAAGTGCAGTTCGTGGCCACCGACACCGTAGTACCAAGCGACGATGGTGATACTCCAAGCGGTGGTGATACCCCAAGCGGTGGTGACACCCCAAGCGGAGGCGGTGACGACAATGGTGGCGACACCGGCGGCGGCACGGAGAATTAAAGCCCCACCCCGGCCCTCCCCAGTTAGGGAGGGATATGGGTCTAAGGTCATAATTTCCCATAAGTCCTATAGGTCTCATAGGACCAATAAGACCAAACAACAATTGGCGCAGAATGCTTGATTGCATCTGCGCCAATTTCTATATCCGCTAACCGCTAACCGCTCAACGCTAACCGCTAACTATTCTTCACTCCGCCTTCCTGGGCTGTGGTTTATGTCGCTTGGGCTTTTGTTTCTGTTCGGGCTTGGGCTTTGAAACTTCCTCTGCATCGGGCACCGGCTGTCTCAGAACGAGCCTTTCGGGGAAGAGGTTGTCAGTCTTACGCTTGTCGCCGGCTGCGAAAGAGGCTTCACAGAGCGAGAGCGGAGCAACCTCCTGACGGCTCATAGAGCGCTCGACGTCACACATCCAAGGCTGCCCGGAGGCTACCTGAATGAAATGATACTGACGGGTGTAGTTCTCCAACAACTTCAGGTCGTCAAAGGTAAACACCATAGGACGCAGCGGAGCATACTGTCTGTTCCATTCCTCATCAGAGATATTGTTATGACGCTGAAGGTCATCGCAGACACCGATGGTGCGGATGGCTACAGAGGCGTCGTTGGTGAGCAGCAACACTTTCTTGCCCTTTGCAAAGAGTTCCGCCACGCGGCGAATGATGGCGGGGTCGGCAAACGACGCATGATGGGACTCTGCCCCGATGCCGTCGATATGCAGGCGGTTCTCGCGCTGCTGCTGCAGGATGAGACGCTTTGCCATGCGGGCAGCAGAATTGAGACAGACGATGCTGTCAGAGAAGTCGGCCTCCTTGTGATTCTGAGGTTCCATGAGACAGGCGAAACGGTCTATCTCCTCGTAGGTCTCGGCCATCATCATGAAACGGCCGCCGCGATAGGTGCAGAGTTTTGAGATAAACTCCAACTGTCGCTCATACTGCAGCTTCGCATTCAGCTGAGGAGTCTGATTAGGCACCTGCTTCAGGAGCAGTTCCAGCCATACATTCGTATCAGAGATAACAACATCATAGTCGAGAACATTTGCCAATGTCTCCTGCAGGAATCTGTGACGCTTCACGATTTCATCCATCGTGAGCAACTGTATCTGTGCATCACTGAGGACAATAGCACGCATCGGAGCCTGCTGAAGCTCTATGATGTTGCGGATGGTGATGTTGGGAAGCGGCAGCGGCTCCGGAATAATCTGCACCTGCACATCCGCTGGCTGCTTGACTTGCGTCTCTGCCGGCTGCTGCTTCTTTGCAGGCTTATTGCGGACAGGCTTCTTAGGCTTTACCTCTGCAACGGCCACTGTCTTTACCTCTGCGCTTGCATTACTATCTTTTACATTCTTTTTTGTTCTTGTTGCCATAATTTTTCAATATTTGAGGTTTAATTAGGACTCTCCCCTTTCACTCCCTTCTCACTCCCTTCTCACTCCCTTCTCACTCCCCTTTCACTCCCCTTTCACTTCACTTCAACTTCGGTTTGAGTTCATCAGGAGAGTCATTGGTGTACATATTCACTTCTCCTGCTACTTTTACGAATAAATCTTTTATCAGTTGCATGTCAAGATTCCACTGCGGGCGGAAATTCTCTGACTGCATATAGTTAATTATCGACTCCCTCATCTGACGAGCCACAATGCGTGAGTCAAGATTGTTGGTGATATCCATTGTTGTCATGACCAGACGGCCCTTGCCCACATTACACTCGAACAGCATACCAATCTTACGGCTAACGAACCATGTGTCGATACTCTGCACCAGAGGCTGGAAATCTGCAGGGAAATCCGTAAACTGCATCACCTGTGCCTTGTTGAGCAGTTCCCACCACTGCAGGTCGCTGTGGTCGTCGGTTGGGAAGTCGGAGAATATCGGATGCTCATTATTTATATATACGCCCGTAGTGTGAGGAGGACGCATCTTAAACCACGACGTGTTCCAAAACACTGGCGTGAAATACTGCTTCACCTCTCGTCCGTATGTCACCTTTCCGGCAGCACAGAGCAACACCTTCCCGCCCTTCTTCAGCATCTTCAGGGCCTTATCGTCAAGGGTGTCCGTAATAAGGAAATCCTTTCCAGGCTTCTCGGCCACAGAGGTTTGCGGATAAACCCAGAAATCCCAATGATTCTTTGCCTGCATCTCAGCATTATAGACAGAGAATGTCAACTTGGTTGGCTTTGACACATCACTTAGTGGCACAGAGATTTTTCCTACAGCATTATTCTGACCTATAGGACAACTGATATTATCCCACTGCCCTTTCTTTGCAAAAGTATTGTCAGCGGATGTGATTGTCCAATATATGTTACCATTTAATTCCTTCCCAGAGAAATTATTCAGCGTTATATCTGCATCAAAGGTCTCTGCCGGCGTATATGTGAATTTAGGAAATTTTGCCAGCGGCACAACCTGAGAGCAGAATTCCCTGAATTCCGGCGCAGAAATATATCCCTTACTGTCGAAGAACACATCTGTCAGTCCTACCAAAGCAGTTCCCTGGCCGCTGTAGTCATTCAGCGACAGCAGTTGGAAGCCGGCATAGTTAGGAGTACGAAGAGTGCGCTCTATCTCATACTTATAGCACAGAGCCTGCAACTTTCCTGATGCAAGAAGGAACTTCCTGGCCATAGCTCCCATGCCATTCTCTGTCAGTATGTCGCGGAAAATCTCAAAATTCTTCGCACGGTTAACGCCTGTGTATTTAGGTATCTCATCAAAGTTCGGGAAGGCACACCACTGACCTGTCTCGTGGCTCACGAAAGGCATCGTGATAGGTGTCCCGGGCATATCCTTGCCGTTGTACATATTTATCTTCTCCGAGAAATCCTTCATTGACTCAGGCCTAGAGCGGTTCCACTCATCAAGGCCTCTAGCACCAGCCTTAACAGCGAATTCACTGCCTGGCTGCCAAGCCCAGCCACCACCGACGCTAAAGCCACAGTAGAGATGACGAGTGTCATACTGCTTTATCATGGCAGTCTTTTCTGTGGACCATTTCACCCAATTGCCAGCTGGTTCATTACCAAAGGCAAAGAATGTGAACGAAGGATGGTTGCCATAAGTATCACAGATGCGAATAGCCTCATCATAAAGGTATTTGTCTATGAACTCTCCCCTACCCAACTTCACTCCATGGTTAGGCCACGATGGTCCTTCCGGCTGAAGATACATTCCCGTCATGTCTGCTGCAAGGAAAGCAGCCTCCGGAGGGCAGTAGGTATGGAAGCGCACATGATTGAGGCCCCACTTCTTACACGTCTTGAAGAGAATCAGCCATGCCTCAAGGTCCGTCGGAGGATAACCGGTATTTGGGAAATCGCAGTTCTCGACAGTTCCACGCAGCTGTATCTCCTTGCCGTTAACATAGAACATCTTCCCACGAATTTCTATCTTTCGCATGCCGAAATATGTAGCAAGCTTACGCATCTTTTCACCCTGATACAATTCTGCCGTCAGACGGTACATCTGAGGATTATTCTCATCCCACAAAAGCATCCCGTCGCCCATATCAAGGGTTACTTCCTGCATGTCAGCATTCTTGACCTGCACAGGCTTCTCAGTAATGACGACATGACGTGTATCAGTATTAAATGACTCAGCAATAAGAACCAAAGAGCCAGTAGTCTTTTTATTAAACTGCACCTTGATCTTTGCCTTCTTATTGTCAATATCAGGATACACCTGCAAAGATTTTATCGGATTGTATTCCCTGAGTTCAATTTTACCCACAATACCGTTCCAGTCACCCTGTGTCTGGTCCGAAACAGAATGTGAGTCCTTGCCGACATTTGCAGCCTCCAGACGGTTATCGACACAAATCACTATTGTATATTCCCCAGCATCCTTATTTAAAGGAATATTATAGACATGTGGCTCAGACAATGAATTCTTCTCACCTACGAGCTGCCCGTTCACCCACACCTTAGTTGCTATATGAGGGCGCTCAAGATACAGAACTGCATCATCAGAAGACCAACCCTTGTCATATTTCAGGGTGTACTTATACCAAGCCTTACCGACATAATGCTTGACAGGAGTAAGGAAAAACGGCACCTTTACATTACCCTCAACACGATATTTCTCCATATAAGGATTACGGTAATATGAGGAGTCGTACAAACCGCCAACCCATTGGGTATTGACAGTAACATCATCCCCCTTCAGGCGTTCTGGCATAGAACCCGGAAGCAGTATCTTGTCATTATACTGACAGCCTGGCTCATACCATCTTTCCTTCTCTCCAACATCATTCCTGTCTATTTGGAAATCCCACACGCCTGACATATCATAAACATGATAGCCATTAGCATCAATATTCAATTTTGCAGAAAGAAAATTTGAATATATCAACAAAGACAATAGAATCAATACTTTTCTCATAATGGGAACAAAAGTACAAAAAAAATATAAAATGCAAAAACTTTTACCTTTTTATCTTTGTATATTGACGATTTTTTTGTACCTTTGCACGCGTTAAATTTAACAAAACACCTAGATGGATATGGATTGGCTACTTAATCTATTTACAAACACTGAAAGCATTGCACACATCGCTCTGCTATACGCTATCGTCATTGCCGTTGGCGTATATTTGGGTAAAATCAAAATCGGTGGCATTTCACTTGGTGTCACCTTCGTTTTGTTTGCCGGTATCGTAGCCGGGCATTTTGGATTCACAGCTCCATTGCCTACCCTGAATTTTGTTCAGGATTTCGGATTGATACTGTTTGTCTTTATGATTGGACTGCAGGTAGGTCCAGGCTTCTTCTCCAGCTTCAAAGAAGGTGGCGTCAGGCTTAACCTTATGGCAGTATCCATCATATTGTTGAACATTGCTGTGATGTTCGCTTGCTATTTCATTTTCTTTGACACAAGCGACCCATGTAACCTCCCAATGATGATTGGTACTTTATATGGTGCTGTCACAAACACACCAGGTCTTGGTGCTGCACAAGAAGCCCTTACCAGCATTATGGGAGACGCCACTCCAGCTATAGCAAACGGATATGCTTGCGCTTATCCTTTAGGTGTTATCGGTATTATCGGTGCAACAATTGCAGTAAGATATTTGTGCCACATAAAGTTGGACCAGGAGGAAGATGCGCTGAATTCAAAAGAAGATGATGCTACATCAAAGCCACACTTCATGCATCTAATTGTAAAGAACGAATTTCTTGCAGGCCATACTATTCTTGAGATTCATGACTTCCTGAAACGAGACTTCATCTGCTCTAGAATATTGCGCAACGAAGAACTTATTATTCCAAAGAGCAGTACTTCCCTTGAACTTGAAGATAAGATATTTATCGTTTGTCCGGAAGCTGATGCTACTGCCATACAGGCATTCATCGGTAGAGAGACTGTCGTACCAGAGTTTGCTGAACAGGAAAAGACAAAACAGATGATTTCCCGACGCATTCTTATTACCCGTCCAGAAATAAATGGTAAGACACCAGCAAAGATGCATTTCTCAAGTGTATATGGTGTTAATGTGACAAGAGTTACTCGTCAGGGAATGGAAATCTTTGCCCGCCCTGACCTTCCGCTTCAGGTTGGTGACAAGGTGATGGTTGTTGGTGACAAGGTAAGTGTTGGACGCGTATCTTCATTATTAGGAAATATGGAGAAACGCCTCGACACTCCAAATATTGCAACTATATTCGTAGGAATCATCATCGGTCTTATCTTTGGTAGCATGCCATTCGCTGTTCCAGGAATTCCTGTACCATTGAAACTTGGTCTTGCAGGTGGTCCGCTGATTATCGCCATACTGATAGGTCGCTATGGTTATAAAGCGAAACTGGTAACATACACTACAACATCTGCAAATCTGATGCTCCGCGAAATAGGACTTGTTCTGTTCCTTTCTTCTGTAGGCATTAAAGCCGGAGCCGATTTCGTAAAGACTGTTGTTGACGGAGATGGTCTGCTTTATGTAGGATGTGGCTTCCTAATTACTATACTGCCACTACTTATCATGGGTGTTATTACAAGAAAAGTTTTCAACTTCAACTACTTCACAATAATGGGTATGATGGCAGGCGCTTGTACCGACCCACCAGCATTAGCATTCGCAAATGCTACCTGCACTAAGGATGCTCCTTCCATAGGTTATTCCACAGTTTATCCATTATCAATGTTCTTGAGGATATTTACTGCACAGCTCATAGTTCTTATATGCTGTTCATAATGTCGAAAAATAATTATTTTTAATTCAATATAATGAAACGTTATCTTTTTACATTACTTGCTTGCGGAGCGACAATAACCAACGCTCTCGCATATGAAGGAGCAAACTCCGACATAATGGCAAGGCTGAAGCAAGATGACCCTCATGGCTTTGGAATTTCTATTCTGTGCATGAGTGTCGTATTCCTATGCCTTGCATTATTGTTTGTATTCTTCAAAATCTTTGGTTTCGTGGCAGACCGTCAGAAGAAGATTGCCAAAGTTCAACCTATCAAACCTATCATCCAGACAGGTAAAAAGATTGAAGAGGTACGTCAGATTACCAAAAACATCCTCCAGGATGGTCTGGAGACAAAGGGACGCGACAAGGAGATATACATTGCTGTCATCTCTATGGCCCTGATGCAATATCAGGAAGATGTTCACGACGTAGAGTCAGGCGTTCTTACAATCAAGGAGCATCAGTCTTCATGGACTGCACCTCAATTTAATAACATGTAAAATACTATTTTTTAGATTATGGCAAAATATGAATATACAGTACAGGGTGTTGATTACGAAGTAGAAATCCTCGAAGTTGAGGGTACCCTGGCAAAGGTTACCGTTAATGGTATTGATTTTGATGTGGAGATGAAGCAACCAATCTCTGTTGGTAAGACAATTGCTAAGCCTATCGCTCCAAAGCCTCAGCCTGCTAAGGTTGAAGGTCCTGCACCAAAACCTGCAGAAGAGACAAAGCCTGTTGTTCAAGCTGGTGAAGGTACGAAGGTTTGCTCTCCATTGCCTGGAACCATCACTGCTATACCTGTAAAGGTTGGTGATGCTGTTGCTGTCGGTGATACAGTATGTATTCTCGAAGCAATGAAGATGCAGAACAACATCGAAGCAGAGAATGCCGGAACAATAACAAGTATTATGGTTAAAGAAGGAGACACAGTAATGGAAGGTGCTGTTCTCGTAACAATAGCCTAACTCTTAAACATCATAATAATTCAGAACATTTATGAGTATAGGTGATTTTATAGTTAACAACCTTGAGACTTTCTTAAATCTCACAGGTGTTGCGCAATGCCAATACGAGAACTTACTCATGATAGCAGTAGGTGCTCTGTTTATTTGGCTTGCCATAAAGCATAATTTTGAACCTTTGCTGCTTGTCCCAATAGGAATGGGTATCATCATTGGCAATATACCATTCGTTCCAGGAATGGAAGTAGGACTATATGAAGAAGGTTCCGTCTTGAATATATTCTATCAGGGTGTACGACAAGGATGGTATCCACCGCTTATCTTCTTGGGTATTGGTGCAATGACAGACTTTTCGGCACTTATCAGTAATCCAAAACTGATTCTTATCGGTGCTGCTGCACAGTTTGGTATCTTTGGAGCATACATGATTGCTTTGGCATTAGGTTTCGAACCTAATCAGGCAGCCTCTATCGCAATCATTGGTGGTGCTGACGGCCCTACCGCGATATTCCTGTCAAGCAAACTATGCCCAAGTTTCCTTGGTGCCATAGCAGTATGTGCTTATTCCTATATGGCTCTCGTTCCAGTATTGCAGCCAGTCGTTATGCGTCTGCTGACAACAAAGAAGGAACGTGTCATCAAAATGAAACCAGGTCGTAAAGTATCTCAGACAGAGAGAATCCTCTTCCCTATTATTGGTTTGCTTCTGACGACCTTCATCGTACCTTCCGGCCTCCCTCTGTTGGGTATGCTGTTCTTCGGCAACCTGCTCAAGGAAAGCGGAAAGACTGACCGTCTGGCAAAAACAGCAACAAACGCCTTGAACAATGCCATCGTGATACTTCTCGGTCTCACTGTTGGTTGCTCAACACAGGCTAGTGTATTCCTTACTGTGGACACAATCAAGATATTCTTCCTTGGTGCTCTTGCCTTTATCATTGCAACTGCCAGCGGTGTTCTATTTGTGAAGTTGATGAACCTGTTCTTGGCAAAGGACAATCAAATCAACCCACTTATCGGTAATGCCGGTGTGAGTGCCGTTCCAATGGCAGCACGCATTTCCAACAACCTCGGACTTGAATATGACCGCCACAACTTCCTCCTCATGCACGCCATGGGACCAAACGTAGGTGGTGTCATAGGTTCTGCAGTAGCAGCAGGTGCTCTGTTGGGATTCCTGTCATAAGAAAACTATATTTTACATAATAAGAATAACAAATTAAAAAATATCATACAACAATGAAGATTTCAAGAATTGACCACCTGGGAATAGGTGTAAAGAGTATCGAAGAAGCACTTCCATTTTTCGAGAATGTCCTCGGACTTAAGTGTTATGCAGTTGAAGAAGTAGCAGACCAGAAGGTAAAGACTGCTTTCCTGAAGGTTGGTGAAGTAAAATTGGAACTTCTGGAGCCAACATCTCCTGAGTCAGCTGTAGCAAAGTGGATAGAGAATGGTGGTAAGGGCGTTCATCACGTAGCATTCGCTGTTGAAGATGGTGTTCAGGAAGCTCTCCTTGAGTGTGAGTCAAAGGAAATACGTCTTATCGACAAGGCTCCACGTCTCGGTGCCGAGAATATGATGATAGGTTTCTTACATCCTAAATTTACAGCAGGTGTTCTGACAGAACTATGCGAGCCAAAGAAGTAAGAATTGTATTATAATCAGATGTAAAGAACAATATTAACTATGTCAATACAAGCAAACAAGATAAAGAAGCTTATCGAGAACCGTGAAAAGGCGCGTCTCGGTGGTGGCGAGAAAGCTATTGAGAAGCAACATCAACGTGGAAAATTTACCGCTCGTGAGAGAATAGCACAACTTCTTGACGAAGGTTCTTTCGAAGAATATGATATGTTCAAACTCCACCGTTGCACCAACTTCGGTATGGAGAAGAAACAGTTCCTCGGAGATGGCGTCGTAGTAGGTTCTGGTACTATCAATGGCAGATTAGTATATGTTTTTGCACAGGACTTTACTGTGAATGGTGGTTCTCTTTCAAAGACAATGTCTGAGAAAATCTGTAAGGTAATGGATATGGCAATGACTATGGGTGCTCCTGTTATTGGTATCAATGACTCTGGTGGTGCTCGTATTCAGGAAGGTATTGATGCTCTTGCCGGTTATGGTGAGATTTTCGAGCGTAACATCCTTGCCTCAGGTGTTGTTCCACAGATTTCTATGATATATGGTCCTTGTGCCGGTGGTGCCGTTTATTCTCCAGCACTTACCGACTTCACGCTCATGATGGAAGGAACTTCATATATGTTCCTCACAGGTCCTGCAGTAGTGAAGACCGTTACCGGTGAGGACATTGATGCAGAACATCTTGGTGGTGCTTCTGTTCATAGCTCTAAGTCTGGTGTTACACACTTTACCGCAAAAACCGAGGAAGAAGGTATTGAGATGATTAAGACTCTCATGTCTTATATTCCTTCTAACAACATGGAGGAAACACCTCGTGTAGAGTGCAATGACCCTATTGATCGTCTTGATGACTCCCTGAACGAGATTATCCCTGAAGATCCAAATCAGGCATACGATATGTATAAGGTTATCAGCGCCATTACTGACGAAGGTGAATTCTTCGAGGTACAACCTAAGTTTGCAAAGAATATCATTATCGGTTTTGCACGTTTCAACGGTCAGTCAGTAGGTATCGTTGCTAACCAGCCTTCTGCTTATGCTGGTGTGCTTGATGTTAATGCCTCTCGTAAGGGTGCACGCTTCGTACGTTTCTGCGATGCATTCAACATTCCTATCGTATCACTTGTTGACGTACCAGGTTTCCTCCCTGGAACAGGTCAGGAATATAATGCAGTAATCCTTCATGGTGCAAAACTGCTCTATGCTTATGGTGAGGCTACTGTGCCAAAGGTTACTGTTACTCTAAGAAAGAGTTATGGTGGTTCTCATATCGTTATGGGCTGTAAGCAGTTGCGTGCTGACATCAACTTTGCATGGCCATCAGCAGAGATTGCTGTGATGGGCGCAGCAGGTGCTGTTGCAGTGCTTCAGGCAAAGGGAGCAAAACAGGTAAAAGAAGAAGGAGGTGACGTTAAGGCATTCCTTGCAGAGAAAGAACAAGAATACTCTGATCTCTTTGCTAATCCTTATCAGGCAGCAAAATATGGTTATATCGATGATGTCATCGAACCTCGTAACACCCGCTTCCGTATCTGCCGTGCATTGGCACAGTTGCAAACAAAGCAGCAGCATCTACCAGCTAAGAAGCACGGATGTATACCTATGTAAAAATAACCTTTAATGAAAAAGATTCTTTTTATAAATCAGGACATAGCGCCTTATGTAGAAGAGACGCCAATGTCTATAATGTGCAAAGAAAACTCTTGTGGCATGCAAGATGCGGGCTTTGAAACCCGCACCTTTATGCCGCGATGGGGAGTTATCAATGAGCGACGCGGCCAGTTACACGAGGTAATACGCCTCTCTGGCATCAATATCTCCATTGGTGAACTCGACCTTCCTTTGCTCATTAAGGTTGCAAGTATCGTTGGCTCAAAGGCACAGGTTTATTTCATTGATAATGAGGAACTCTATGGTAAGAAGAACATAAAGAAAACTCATGCCAAAGGTGGAATACATGCAGAATTCTTTGCCCGTGGAGTCATTGAAACAGTAAAGAAACTGAGATGGGTTCCTGATATCATACATTGTCAGGGAACCATAACACATCAGGTACCATATCTGCTCAAGAAACTCTATGCTGATGAACCTGTAGTGAATCGTGCAAAAGTCATCACGACCCTCTTTGAAAAAGATTCTATCAAGACAGCGCAGTCTGCCATTGACAACTCTAATGGCATCATCCTCGCTTCTGACACATACAATAAGAATCTGATGAAATATCTTTCGGAGTCAAATGTAAAGATACTGAAGAAGGTTGCACAAGAAGACATTATAAAGAAATATACAGATTTTTACAATAAAGTATAGGACAAAATCCAACAATGAGACAGCGTTTCATACCCTTATACCTTTTTTTATATATACTTTTCTTAGGCTCTTGTGCAGAAGATACTGATACCATAGGTACCTCGCTTACTGACGTAGAGAAGATATATAGTGAAACGGCAGTAACCTATCCTGTTACCTCTAAGTCTGTCAAATCCGTCAACGTATTCTCACGTGGCAGGAACGGCTATTTAGGTCAAGCAAAGGACTTGGAGACAGATTGTTACCTTACATGTAACTATATGACTCAGATGCGTACTATTGGGGAGCATCAGTTTCCTGATGTTAACAGTGTCTACATCAATCCCGCAAAGTATGATTCCGCTATAGAAAGGTGGAAGCAGGTCGAGGCGGATTCTTGCTGGCTGGAGTTATATATTCTCTCCTCTGTCGGTGATTCCCTAACACCTATGAAGGTTTCTGTTCATGAAATGTCAGAACCTTACGAAGAAGGTGTGACATATTATGCCGACTTTGATCCAGAGGCTAATGGTATGATTCGCACTGGTAAAGGAACTGTCAATAGTTATATGACATATACTACCAGCAACCATGTTTTCAGCGATGCAGAACGTGCTAAGAGTAATTTCGTCAACTATATCAGCATCGGATTGAACGATTCTATTTATGACAAAAATGATCCTACAGTAAAATATAAGAACTATGGAACATACCTGATGAGGAAATTCTACGATCCTGCTACAAAGGACAATTTCTTCAATCAGTATAAGTTCACTCATAATATCTGCCCAGGTTTCTATATCAAGCATGCAGGAGGTATCGGTAATATTGCTACCATATATACCGCACGACTTGTTGTCGCCTACGCCAATGTAGTCAATGAGCAACCCATGTACTCAGGCTTTGGCGGAACAGAAGAGGTGATACAGAAGAGCAGTCTCACACAAAGTGATACGGAACTGCAGAACCTCATTGACAAAGACACATGGACCTATATCAAATCTCCTGCCGGTATATGGACAGAATTGGAACTTCCCGTTGAGGATATCATGAATGGGCACGAGAATGACACTCTCAATACTGCCCGCATCTTTGTTCCGAGACTCAATAACGAATTCGTGAGTGAATATGCATTCAATGTTCCACAAACACTCCTCATGATACCTACAGATAGTATTTCCGACTTTTTCGAGAAGCAGCAGGTAGCCGACTTCCGTAATACTTATCTGGCTTCATACGGTTCAAAGACTAACGGATATACCTTCAATAATATTTCCATCCTTATATCCAATCTATATAATAAGAAAATGGCCGGTGAAGCGTCTGCCAACTGGAACAAGGTAACACTCATTCCTGTGGAGGCAACCTACTCCACCGTCTCAACGACAGCGTCTCAGGTGCTGACAAAAGTCACACACGACATGTCAATGTCCAGCACCCGACTTGCCAAAGATGATTTGAAGGTCAGCGTTATCTACTCACATAAATCAAGGTAACAATGGCTGACAACTATTTGGAGTATCATCACGACGAATACGAAAAGCGTAAGGCGAAATGGCTTGCAAAGAAACAAAATAACAAATTAATATATAGGAACAATGATAAAAATTAGTTTTCCTGACGGCTCAGTCCGTGAATATGAAAATGGTGTAACTGGTATGCAGATTGCAGAGAGCATCTCACCTGCTCTTGCCCGCAACTGCGTAGCATGTGGTGTAAATGGTGAGACAACAGAGTTAAACCGTCCTATCAATGAGGACGCAAAGATAAACCTCTATCGCTTTGAAGACGAAGAGGGTAAGCATGCCTTCTGGCACACTTCTGCTCACCTTCTTGCTGAAGCCCTGCAGGAGCTGTTTCCCGGCATACAGTTCGGTTTCGGTCCTGCCGTAGAGAATGGGTTCTTCTACGATGTTCTTCTTCCAAATGGGGAGATGATTAAGGAGAGCGACTTCAAGAAGATAGAAGACAAGATGCTTGAATTGGCACGTAATGATGAGGCTGTCGTACGCTGCGAAGTATCTAAGGCTGACGCCGTAAAGCAATTCTCTGCACAGGGACAGGCCTATAAGGTTGAGCACATCGAGCAAGACCTTGAGGATGGTAGCATTACGACCTACACACAGGGTGCCTTCACCGACCTCTGTAAAGGTCCTCACCTTGTTTCTACCGGCATCATCAAGGCCGTTAAGCTCACATCCGTTGCCGGAGCCTTCTGGCGCGGCGATGCTACCAAGGCACAGTTGCAGCGTCTTTATGGCATTTCCTTCCCAAAGAAGAAGATGCTCGACGAATATCTAGTTATGCTCGAAGAGGCTAAGAAGCGCGATCACCGCAAGATTGGCAAAGAGATGGAGCTGTTCATGTTCTCCGACCGCGTAGGCAAGGGCCTTCCAATATGGCTTCCTAAAGGCACCGACCTCCGTCTTCGTCTGCAGGAGATGCTGCGTACCATCCAGAAGCGTTTCGGATATCAGGAGGTAATCACTCCGCACATCGGCAGCAAGAACCTCTATGTAACCTCAGGCCACTGGGCTCACTATGGCAAGGACTCCTTCCAGCCTATCCATACTCCTGAAGAGGATGAGGAATATATGCTGAAGCCTATGAACTGTCCTCACCACTGTGAGGTGTTTGCTTCAAAGCCACGTTCTTATCGCGAACTGCCATTCCGTTGTGCAGAGTTTGGTACTGTATATCGCTATGAGCAGAGCGGTGAGCTGCACGGACTGACTCGCGTACGTTCTTTCACACAGGATGATGCACACATCTTCTGCCGTCCTGACCAGGTAAAGACAGAGTTCCTCCGCGTTCTCGACATCATACAGGCAGTATTCTCTATCTTCGGTTTCAAGGACGACCAGGTAGAGTTCCAGATTTCTCTCCGCGACCCTAACGACAAGGAGAAGTATATCGGTACCGACGAGATGTGGCAGAGTGCTGAGCAGGCTATCATCGATGCTTGTGCTGACCGTGGACTGAATGCAAGAACTGAGACGGGTGAAGCAGCCTTCTATGGTCCAAAGCTCGACTGTATGGTGAAGGATGCCATCGGTCGTCGCTGGCAGTTGGGAACCATTCAGGTTGACTACAACCTTCCTAACCGTTTCGAACTGGAGTATGCTGCCGAGGACAATACCAAGCAGCGCCCTGTTATGATACACCGTGCGCCATTCGGTTCTATGGAGCGCTTCACTGCCGTGCTCATTGAGCATACTGCAGGACACTTCCCACTGTGGCTCACACCAGAGCAGGTTGCAATCCTTCCTATCTCTGACAAATATATCGACTACGCAGAGAAGGTGCAGGATTACCTCGACAGCGTTGGCGTACGTTCTATTATCGATTCCCGTAGCGAGAAGATAGGCCGTAAGGTTCGTGATACCGAAGTAAAGCGCATTCCATACATGGTAATCGTTGGTGAGAAGGAAGCTGCAGACGGTACTGTGGCAATGCGTCAGCAAGGTGGTGGCGAACAGGCTGTTATGTCTATGCAGGACTTCGCAGCACGCATCAACAACGAGGTGGCAGAAATGCTGCAGGCCATGAATATACGTCCGAAAGAGTGAGACCCCACCCCGACCCTCCCAAGGGAGGGGGAAGGTTTTAGTTTAGAGTTGAGGGCCCTTGACATAACGTCATAACGACATGACGATAAAGGGCCCAATTCTCAATCTTCAATTTTTAATCCTCAATATAATTAAAAGTGTTTGAAAACTTATCCGATAGATTAGAACGCTCGTTTAAGATTCTCAAGGGTGAAGGCAAAATCACCGAGATAAACGTAGCAGAAACCCTCAAAGATGTACGTCGTGCATTGCTTGATGCCGATGTCAACTATAAGGTCGCCAAGACATTCACCGACACCGTGAAGCAGAAGGCCCTCGGCATGAATGTGCTCACCGCCATCAAGCCGGGACAGCTCATGGTGAAGCTCGTCCACGACGAGATGGCAGAGCTGATGGGTGGCGAGGCTGTAGAACTCAATCTCACCGGCCGTCCTACCGTCATCATGATGGCAGGTCTTAACGGTGCCGGTAAGACAACAATGTCAGGCAAGCTGGCCCTCTTCCTCAAGAAACAGAAGAACAAGCGCCCTCTCCTTGCTGCCTGCGACACCTTCCGTCCTGCTGCTATGGAGCAACTGCGTGTATTGGCAGAACAGGTTGATGTGCCAATACATCTCGAGGAAGGCGCTACAGACCCTGTACAGGTAGCCCTCAATGCCATTGCCGAGGCAAAGGCAAAGAGCTATGATGTTGTCATCATCGATACTGCCGGTCGTCAGAGCATTGACGAGGAACTCATGCAGCAGGCCGAGGACATTAAGCGTGCCGCAGAGCCTCAGGAGACACTCCTCGTGGTCGATGCCATGACAGGTCAGGATGCCGTAAATACTGCAAAGACCTTCAACGAACGTCTTGAGATTGACGGTGTCATACTCTCAAAACTCGATGGCGACACCCGTGGTGGTGCTGCATTGTCTATACGAAATGTTGTCGATAAGCCAATCAAGTTCATCGGCACCGGCGAGAAGATGGAGGCCCTCGATGTCTTCCATCCCGACCGTATGGCAGACCGCATCCTCGGCATGGGTGATGTAGTGTCTCTCGTAGAGCGTGCCCAGCAGCAGTTTGACCTGGAGGAGGCAAAGCGTCTTCAGAAGAAGATGGCGAAGAACAAGTTCGACTTCGAAGATTTCCTCAACCAGATACATCAGATACAGAAGATGGGTAACATCAAGGACCTCGCTGGCATGATACCTGGTGTAGGCAAAGCCATCAAGGATGTGGATATCGACGACAATGCCTTCAAGGGCATCGAAGCCATCATCTTCTCTATGACACCAAAGGAGCGTCACAATCCCGAAATCCTCAACCTCTCTCGCAAGCAACGCATCGCGAAGGGCGCAGGACGTGACATAAAGGAAGTCAACCAGCTCATAAAGCAGTTCGACCAGATGCGCAAGGTGCTCCGTATGTTCTCCGGTCCTGGAGGCATGGCGAATATGGCAAAGATGGCCGGCATGATGAAGGGCGGCTTCCCTGGCGGAATGCCGAAGATGTGACCCCACCCCGACCCTCCCAAGGGAGGGGGATGGTTTTAGTTTAGAGTTTAGAGTTTAGAGTTGAGAGTTTTAAAGTTTTCCCCATTAGTCCAATAGGACCAATTAGACCAATAAGAAAAAAGATGCAATTGATCGACGGAAAGGCGACAGCCACAGCCATCAAGGCTGAAATAGCTCAGGAAGTAAACGACATAGTAGCCCGTGGTGGCAAGCGTCCCCACCTGGCAGCAGTTCTCGTGGGCCACGATGGTGGTTCTGAGACATACGTTAAGAACAAGGTCCTCGCCTGCGAGGCGTGCGGCTTCAAGTCCACCCTCATACGCTATGAGGATGACATCACCGAGGCAGAGCTCCTCGAGTGCGTGAACCGCCTCAATAACGATGCCGACATCGACGGCTTCATAGTACAGCTGCCTCTCCCAAAGCATATCGACGAGCAGAAGATTATCGAGGCCATCGACTACCGCAAGGATGTTGACGGCTTCCATCCCGTGAATGTAGGACGCATGTCTATCGGCCTGCCCTGCTTCATCTCTGCTACCCCACTGGGTATCATGACGCTCCTGAAGCGCTATAACATCCCTACCAGCGGCAAGAAATGTGTCATCCTGGGACGTTCCAACATCGTCGGCAAGCCTATGGCACAACTCATGATGCAGAAGGAATATGGCGATGCTACCGTCACCGTATGCCACTCCCACTCTGCCGACCTGAAGAAGGAATGTCGCGAGGCAGACATCATCATCGCGGCAATCGGCAAACCGGGCTTTGTTACTGCCGATATGGTGAAGGACGGTGCTGTCATCGTTGATGTCGGTACCACTCGCGTTCCTGATGCTACACGCAAAAGCGGTTTCCGCCTCTCTGGCGATGTGGATTTCGAGAATGTAGCCCCAAAGTGTTCCTTCATTACTCCCGTTCCGGGCGGCGTAGGTCCTATGACCATCTGCTCGCTGATGAAGAATACCCTCACGGCGTATCAGAGAAGAAATAATGGTTAATGGTTAATGGTTAACGGTTAACGGTTAAAGGTTAACGGTTAAAGGTTATAGGCTATTGGTTATTGAGACATGAAAAAGTTATTTCTCATATTCTTCACTCTTTACTCTTCACTCTTCACTCTCTCGGCGCAGCAGGAAGCGGACGGTCCGTTTAAGTGTATCGTCACCAATAATGAATACAACGTCTTCCTGCGCCTGAACCTGTACGAAGAGACGATTCCCATTCCAGGGCAGGAGATTCTCGGCAACACTTATGGCTACCTGAAGAAGCCTACCGACTCCCGCGTATGGATTATCACCGGCGTTGATATCAGCGCAGACGGCAAGAAGGCCTCTCTGGAGATGATAAACGACTATGGCTCTGAAGACCTCAATGCCGAACTCATCATCAGCAACGACAGCACCTACCTCCTGCGCCAGCTCCAAGGCAGCACCATAAAGGTCGCCGGTAAGAACAAATGGATAAAACTTCCCAAAGAACTGAAGTTCATCAAAAAGTAAGAATACATAACAGGAACTGCACAACCAAGCAGCTCCTGTTTTTTTTCTTTATTTTCTTGCACGATTGAAAATTTATTCTTACTTTTGCAGCAACAATCATCTACAAACCTGATACAATGCTAAAATTTAACTCAATTTCTACCCCCCCCCAGAATGATTTAGAATCAACGATATTAGCGCCAAGCGGCGCTGACCAACAAGGCACGTTATAGTCCTGCTGAAAGGACTGTGACGTGCCTTTTTGCGTGCTATGAATTAAAAAGAATACTAACAATAAACAATTACAATCATGAAAAAGTCATTACTTCTTTTCGCTCTAACTCTGCTGTCAACGCTGACGGCAAGTGCGTATGATGCTGAGATTGACGGCATCTATTACAACCTTGACAGCGGTGCAAAAGAGGCAACCGTAACTTCTGGCGACGCCCAATACACGGGTAACGTATCGATTCCCTCAACCGTAACGTATAACAATGTGACCTACAGCGTTACAGAAATAGGCAGCAAAGCTTTCCGGAAATGCTCTGGTCTGACATCGGTGTCAATTCCAAACAGTGTTACCAAAATAGGTGATTCAGCTTTCGGGAAATGCACGGGATTAACATCCTTCACACTGCCTAACAGTGTAACGTCTGTAGGTGATTGGATTTTTGAAGATGTAGATAACTTCCCCGTAACGGTATATAACAGCAGCTGCTTCGTAATACTAAAAAACTCACATAGCGGTGCATACACAATTCCAGCAGGCATTAAGACGATTGCCGGAGGTGCATTCACTAACTGTACAGGACTTACTTCTGTCACGATTCCTAATAGTGTCACGACCATCGGAGAAGAAGCTTTTGCAAAAACAGGGCTTACCTCTGTCACGATACCTAACAGCGTTACTACGATTGGCGATGAAGCGTTTGAAAAATGTACATATCTTGAGACAGTTGTATTTCCTAACAATGTAGCAAATATCGGCGAAAGTATTTTCTCTGGTTGCACAGCATTGAAATCACCAATCTATACCAGTTCTGTATTTATCTGTATGCCTACTTCATACAAAGGTGCCTACACAGTACCTGCCGGTATAAAGAGAATTGTCTCAAGGGCTTTCTATAAATGTGAGGGGCTTACTTCTGTTACGATACCGAGCGGTGTGGCAGCTATAGAAAACTATACTTTCAACGGATGTACTGCTTTGTCTTCTGTAAGTATGTCAGCAGGCGTAACGAGCATTGGTGATTATGCTTTCTACAATTGTTCGGCTCTTACTTCTGCTAATATTCCAGACGGTGTAACATCCATTGGAAGCTCTGCTTTTTCTGGCTGTTCTTCATTAACCGCTGTAACCATTCCGAACAGTGTAGCGACAATAGGTTACTCTGCTTTTTTTAATTGTATCGGTCTGAAATCCATGACTGTTCTGTGTAAAATGGAGGGCATTGAAAGTTCCGTATTCCAAAATTGTACCGGAGAATTAACCGTGGGATACGATATTCCTTCAGCATCGTCTAGTCGTTCTATATTCTATTTGTCAAAATTTTCGTCCGTAATTATATCCAACGGTGTTACCTCTATCGGTAATTATGCTTTTTATTTGTGTGACTCTATCAAGACTATCACCATCCCTGGCAGCGTCACGAGTATAGGTACCAAAGCTTTTTATCGTAGTTACAGTTCCCCCAAATTACAGGAAATATACAATTATGCTTCAACACCACAGATACTTGATATTTATACGATCGATACAGATAAATCAACAATACTCCACGTAAAGCATGGTTACAAAGAGGTTTATGAGGATGCATACATTTGGAAGAACTTCACGATTATTGATGACCTGTATGATAATGTTATCTATGCCAAGGAGACGAGTGTGCAGAATGCTACCTTCACTGTTCCTGTAGTAGCGAAACATCTCATGAATGTGTCGGGCTTCTCGTTCAACTTCAAGTGTCCTGAGGGCTTTACGGTAAAGAAAATCGCGCGTGGTGCTGCCGTAAAGACAAGGGATGACGGTGACGAGTATTATTTCAACCAGTTCCAGTCATCATTGAAGGAAGAAGGAATGTATTATGTTCTTTGTACCACCAGTAAGGACTATTACCTACCGGAAAGTAACGAAGACGAGCTTGCCATCATAACCCTTGAGGCTAACATGGACGCAACGAACGGTGATTATCCTCTTGTAATCATTGATGGCGAACTGGCATATGGCTCTGAAAATACCCGCGTTGACTACTATGAGACACCGCTACATTTTGAATTCCTCCCCGGTGATGCCAATGGTGACGGAAGAATATCCATTGCCGATGTGACAGCCATCGCGGCCTATCTTTTAAACGAGCAGCCACCGGTGTTCTACAAGAGCGCTGCCGCAATAGCAAACGGCTATAAAGACGTAGACAGTGAGGGTAACCCACGCTTGTCTGTCGGAGATATTACGGCGATAGTAGATGTGCTGCTCAAGAAAGACAAAAACAACTAATCCTTTAAGACCCATACAACTATGAAAAAAATACTATATACCATGGTGGTCATGCTGATGACATGCGCCATGACATCAAATGCAGAAGAAAAGTGGGGCGACCTTTACATCCCTGACATACAAGTAGAGAATGGAACTACCTCTGCCGTACTTCAGCTGTGTCTGAAGAATAATGCCAGTGGAGCAACCGGCTTTGTGGGCTTACAGGCATCAATAGTATTGCCTGAGGGATTTACCGTAACTAAGATAGTACGCGGCAGCCGCCTGAAAGCAGAAGATTTCAATGAGGAATACTATTTCACATTCAACTCAAACATAAAGGAAGATGCCAGCTACATAAATGCCTTCAACTCTAAATCGGCGAGCATTGAGGGCACTGACGGCGAAGTGGCGAAGATTACCATAAGCATTCCTGAAGGAGCAGCCGGCAAATATACCGTGAATGTCAACGAAACAGAAGTTGCAAACGGAGGAGTGATAATCTCCACGTATACTAGCACTACTGCGGAAATAACAGTTAACGGTCCTGCCATCCTTCGCGGCGATGCCAACGGCGACGGTGAGGTGAATATGGATGATGCCACATTCGTTACGAATATCATTCTCGGTACCGAAGATGCCACAGAAGCAGCAGACGTCAATGGCGATGGCCAGGTTAGCATGCCTGACGCTATGTTTATCGTAAACAAGATACTCAAAGGCAAGTTCCCTGACGAGGAGTAATTTAATAACTCTCCAGGGTCGGGCGACCTGTCGCAGGGCTGTAAAGGCTGTCCCGACCCTCGGGTTTTGACCAAACAGGCGCGTAATGGCGAAAATGAGGGTCGAATTTAACATTACTTAAATGTAATGGCAAAATCGAGGCTCGAATTTTACATTACTTA
>JAFVGI010000055.1 GCA_017475005.1 Prevotella sp.
ATAGCCTTCGGCTTGCGGAAAGTCGTTACTGGCTCACCCTTCTTTCCCATTATGGGCCATCCTGTGCTCCAGTCAACAGGGTTCAGGTGTACAACGCGGCCGTAGGCCTCTTTGTCCTGAAAATGCAGAAACCAGTCCTCGCCATATTTTGTATGTACCCAGCCTCCCTGATGAGGGCCGTTGATATTTGTCTTTCCCTGTGCCAGCACTATCTTGTGCTCATAAGGGCCATAAGGCGACTTCGAGCGCATTGCCAGCTGAAAGCCCTCTGGCACACCGCCCGCAGGACACATAATCCAGTACCATCCGTCACGCTTGTAGAACTTCGGACCTTCGCAGGTGCGGTTTTCTGTACCGTTGCCGTCGAAGACTATGACTGGCTGTCCTATAGGTCTCATGCCGTCAGCACTCATCTCCCTTACTGTCAGCACAGAGGCATATTTTGTGCGCGAATTAGCCCATCCGTTCACCAAGTAGCAACGTCCGTCCTCGTCCCACAAAGGTGTAGTGTCGATATATCCTGTTCCCTTGATGACGCAATAAGGCTTTGTCCACTCTCCTGCAGGGTCGCCATTGACGGTCTTCACCATATACACTCCGAAGTCTGGGTCGCCCCAGTAGATGTAGTACTGTCCGTCATGATAGCGAATGCTTGGTGCCCACACACCATTGCCGTGCTGCGGCTTGCTGAAGTGCTCCAACATCTTGCAGTCGCCCTCATAGAGGTTGCCGATGGCATAGTTGATTATCTCCCAGTTTACGAGGTCTTTCGAATGCAGTATCGGCAGTCCTGGCGTACACTGAAACGATGATGCCGTCATATAGTAGTCTTCTCCTGAAGGTCCCACACAGACATCAGGGTCGCTATAGTCAGCATTGATGACAGGGTTGGTATAAGTGCCGTCACCATTATCAGGACACCACACCTCTGAGATATTCTGCGCCACACCAGCAGCAGAACATAACAACATTACTGCAAGAGAAGAAAGAACCTTTTTCATCTGTTATATTTATTTCGATTGTTTATAATTCAATCTTTTACTTTCAGTTGTTTACTTTTCTTTACAAAAACTGGAAAACCCCTCCTATTACTATTTTCGAGGATGAATCCCCTTAGAAGGGGTTTTCACTGTTTTCGTCCTTTTTTATTAACTTTATTTACTTTTCACGGGGCGAAATTACTATAATATATAATAATATAAGGGGAAATATTGCCGCAAGAGGGGTGTACGACAATTTTTCCCCATTATACCGAATAACATTTACCCTTCGGTGTCCCTTTGATGACATGCGAAAAAGTTAGCGGTTATTGAAGTATCTTATACAAAAACCAAGAAAACCCTTTTCGAAAGTTTTAGCACTTTGTGCTTATGTTCTACTATCGTTATAAATCTGGTTGTAAGTAAACTTCCATCATCTTCCTATCAATACCAGAACCTATCTCATGAAGGATGTTCTTTTAGGTTTTTTCTTTCAAAGCTCTGCGCGCCAGCTAAACAAAGCGTTTTGCAGATGAACCTTTTTGTTTAAATACAAGCACAACTTTATGCAGGTAAGCCAGAAAAAACATCCTCCCCCTAGGGAGAATTTATGTTCAAGGGCCTAAAACATATGTTCAAGGCCCTAAAACTACTGTCCACAGCCCTTGGACAGGTGTTTCAGGGGCTGAAACAGAAAATTCCTCTAGGGAAAAGAAAAAATCTCCCTCGAAAGAAGAAGATTTTCCCCACGCTAAAGAAAAAAACTGCCCCCACGAGGGTTTATCTCGCAGGGGCAGCCCTATTTGTTGCTATCCTTCTCCCTCCCCTTGGGAGGGGAGGGGTGGGGTCGCCTTATTATTCAAACTCCTCTTCATCCCATCCAGAGAAGCGGCTGCGGCGGCTGAGTACTGGATCGTCCTCACCGTATGGGTTACCTGTAGGAATGTCTGAGCCGGCGAGAATACGTGCTGGCTGAATCTTTACAACTGTGACTGTTGGAATATTATATATCTTTTTCATTGTTGTAATATTTACGACCCCCTCCCTGCCTCCCCAAATGGGAGGAGTGGATTAGGGGCTTGTTTTTAATTTCTTGTATTTTTCACTCTCCCTACCCCCTCCCCCTGGGAGGGGCGGGGTGGGGTCGTGTATTTTATTTTACTATCTGTCCTGCTGCATTAAACTTCTTACCATTCTTGTAGATAACGAGCTTGCCGTTCTCTATGAACTTGCCTTCCTTCTGAGCAGCCTCAGAAACCTCAACATTTGCAACGCCAGTTATAACATCACCAGGGAATACCATGCGGATACCACGAGCTTCGAGTGAGCTTATTTCTACATCAGCCCAAAGAGCAGCCTGGCCGGTAGTTATTGGGGCATCTGTTGATTTTACAGGAGCCCAAACAACATTTCCGCTCTGTACGCTCAGCACGAAGTTTGTGCCACTGTTTGCGGCTTTTATATTGCCCCATTCGCTGTCCCAACCAAACAAAAGGTTTCCGCTTGGCTCTGTGCCGCTAGTTGCTGCAGGAATCTTGTATGTAGTGTTTGGTGTGCCAACGAGTACGAGACCTGTCTTGTTAGAACCTGTCATACCAGCCACAGCAGTAGTAACCTCTTCCATAGTAACAGTTGAGCCATCACAAGCAGTTGCCTTATAAGCCTTAAGTCCGCTTGGCAGATGTGCACAGTCAACAGGAGATGTACTGCTGAATGTTGATTTGCCATAAGCACTGATGGTTACAGGAATATCAAGAGTTACTGTAGCAAAATTGGAAACGGCAATCTTACATTCTCCATCACCATGCGAAAGCTTGACATAGTACTTCCCACCAATTTCTTCAATGCTATTTTCATCAAACCTAACTGTATTTCCACCTGTAGACATCTTTAGTTGCTGATCACCTTCAGAATTAGTTACTACCAGATAACGATTATTACTCTGTGTACTTACAACTTTAACCAAACCAGTAGATGTTGAACTTGGAACTTCAAGGTACATAATGTTGCCAGACTTCAAAGAGAAGAAATCACCAGAAGAATAGTCTATTGAGTTACTTGTTCCTGTTTTAAAATATAAGCCATTATCTCCTTCTTCACCTTGTCCACCAAATGCAATCTTGGTTACAGACCAAGTTCTGCTTGTTGCATCCGTCCATGAGTTTGGAGTACTTGACGCTACGACTTTGCCCGTTACAGTGATAGAAAGATTTGCAGAACCAGCAGCATAATTACCAGATGCTGCTGTTGTGAAGGTAATGGTCGTCGTTCCTATAGCAAGAGCTGTAATAGCACCAGATGCGCTAATAGAAATAATTTCATCGTCATAAGCAAGGTCTGTCAATGTAAGACCATCCAAGCCAGCTTTTGAACCAACAATAATTTGAGAAGTTCTACCAACAATAATTGACGTATTTGTCAGTGAGAATACTGGAGTTTGTGCTTGTACATTCACGGTAGCCACTTTCGATGTAGCTGTCTGCTCTCCTGTAGCATTTGTATTAGTTGCAACACACTTGTAGTAATATGTACCTGCTACAGATGGTGTGAAAGCATATACATAGTTTGTAGCTCCATCAATCTCTGAAGCACCATCGCCTGCAGCGTTTGTACAGGTATACCACTGGTAGCCCGTTACATGATCAGCCTCTATAGAAAGAGTCTTTTCTACACCTAAATAAGCAGAGTAAGCACTCTCATCATCAAGATCAGTTGTAATTTCAGGGGATGCGGTATCAATACCTGCTGTTGCCAAATCACCAGTTAAAACAACTTGAGCAATTCCTGCGTACTTGCCTGTACCTGTATTTGTTGATGAAATATTGACGTTTAATGTATAAGTACCTGCATTAAGAGTTACCTGATCTCCTGCTGCTAACACGATGTCTGTTGTAGAAGCAGCTCCCTTATCAGCTACACTAGGTACATTTATACTAGAACTTGTATATTTAGCATTACTAGCAGCATCTTTTACGATGATAGAGGCACTAAACGTTGCGCTCTGACACGCCATTGCATGGGTAACTTTCGTTATTTTAAAAGTATAGCCAGCAGGAACTGTAAATGTGCCATATTGATTAGTCAAACCAGCATTGTACCAAGAGGCCTTAGAATTATTGCCATCATAGGTGTGCATCAAATAATATGTTGTGCCTCCAAGAGTACAGGTTTTTCCATCTTTTGTTGTTAGGTGATAGCCTGTTGTAGCACAAGAAGAGCCTGTCGCTCCTGTAGTAATAGTTGCAGAGGATGATGCGATTCCAGAAGGACCCATAACGTCTGATGTAGATCCTTTGGTTGTTGCACCACTTAACGTAATAGTGGTTTCAACACCCCACGCAGAAGTTGCCCCCCCCATTAGGGCGAGAAGAAGGAGTGTCTTTTTGAGTAAATTTTTTGTTTTCATTGTTGATTGTTTTTTTGATAGTTAGTATTTTTTGAGAATTTATTTGACGAATCGAAGAAATGAGACTAATAAGCCTAAATAAGACTACTGTGATCGATAGGTTAATAGATCAAATCGAGTGCAAAACTACACAAAACCCGCCCATTTCATGGGGGAATTTTTGCCGCAAGTGGTGGAAAAGGGCGAAATAATAACGAAAAAGGCAAATTTTGTCACACAGATTACACAGATAGCATAGATTTTTTTTAAAAACGAAACCTATTGATAACGTTTATAGGTTAGCGAAGCGGCAAAGCCGATTACACAACTTTTTGAATAAAATTTTCACGCTCGAGAAAAAATATATTCATTTTCTTCTCACTTAATTAAATTTTTTGTAAATTTGCAAACGATTATTATAAATAACTATATGAAGACTAACCTTATTACATGGATGATGATGCTTTGCTGCATCACTGCTAATGCGAGCGAAAAGATTTCCCTTAACCGCAACTGGACTTTTACGGCTGCTGACGGTAAGAGCAAGACTGTCAACGTGCCTCACGACTACCTGATAGAGCAGCCTTGGGTGGCTCCTGATGCTAACGAGAAGGCTGACAACAGCGATGCTGGAGCGAACATAAAAAGCCGTCTGTCCGCACGCGGATTCAAGGAACTGGAGAGCGGCACATATACCAAGACAATCACAGCAGACAATGCGTGGAAGGGCAAGAGAGTGGTGCTCGACTTTCAGGGCATCATGTACGTTGCCGACGTGTTCCTGAACGGCAAACAGGTGGGAAAGACCGACTACGGATATGTAGGCTTCGAGATTGACATCACGAAGAACCTGAGATACGGTCAGGAGAACGAGATAAAGGTGGTTTGCGGACAGGGTTCGCCAAAGGACTCACGCTGGTACACAGGCGGTGGATTGTTCCGTGATGTGAACTTATACGTTATGGACGCAGGCCTGCACTTCAACCGCCACCCGCTATATATCACAACAACAGACAACAAGGTGGTGAACGTCTCTGCCAACGTGCAGTGTAACACCAAGCAGAAAAGCCTTAGCATGCAGCTGACCATCACCGACCCTAAGGGCAACGTGGTGAGGGACGAGAAATGCACCATCACACGCAACCGCAACTACCGCTACGGAGAAGAGGTGAAGCTGCCGGCTACGACCATCGACAACGCTATGTTGTGGGATTGTGAGAACCCCAACCTATATACCGCCAAGGTGACGCTGTACAACGAGGACGGCAGCATTGCCGACGAGACATGTTCACGCTTCGGCATCCGCACGGTGGAGATAGTTCCCAACAAGGGTCTGCTCATCAACGGCAAGAAGGTGCTGCTGAAGGGTAATGCGAACCACCACACCAACGGAGCACTGGGAGCAGCGGCATATCCACGCGCAATAGAGAAGCGCATAAAGATGCTTAAGGACTTCGGCATGAACCACATTCGCACCTCACACAATCCGTATTCAGAATCGTTCCTCGACCTGTGCGACGAGAACGGCATACTGGTAGTTGACGAGCTGTACGACAAGTGGAACAACCAATATGTTGGTGCAGGACGTGCGGAGTTCAAAGACCTGTGGCAGAGCCACGTGCCTGAGTTCATCACCCGCGACAGAAACCACCCTTGCGTCATAGCATGGTCATTGGGCAACGAGCTGCAGTCATACAACGACCAGCCTTACAACGACTTTGGCGTGACACAGTTCAAGCTGATGAAGACTCTCATACAGCGCTATGACACTACGAGAAAGGTGACCGTTGCGATGCATCCGCGCTACCGCAACTGGGAGACAGACTCCCTGCCGTGCGACCTCGCAATGGTTACAGACTTCCAGTCATATAACTACAGATACATGTACTTCCCAGGCGACGGAAAGAAGTTCCCCTGGATGACATTCTACCAGAGCGAGGCAAGCGTAGCGGCAATGGGCGAGAACTACTTCGCTATGGACCTTGACAAGGTTATGGGTCTTGCTTACTGGGGCGGCATCGACTACCTGGGCGAGAGTCAGGGATGGCCCGTGAAGGGTTGGGCACAGGGTGTCTTCGACATCGCACTGGAGCCAAAGCCAAAGGCATACTATATGCGTTCATTCTTCAAGGACGAGCCAATGGTACATATTGCTGTTACCGACACTAAGGGTGACATGATGTGGAACGGTGTGCAGACAGGCAACGACGGACAGAGCGACCACTGGAACCGCCAGGCAGGCCAGAAGCTGGACATCACGACCTACACCAATGCCGACGAGGTGGAGCTATTCGTGAACGGCAAGAGCTACGGCACCAAGCAGAACGACAAGAAGTCGGCAAAGATGCGCAACCAGATACGCTGGAAGGACATAGAGTACAAGGACGGCTACTGCGAGGCTGTTGCTAAGACAGACGGCAAGATTGTGGCTCGTCACAAGATAGAGACGACAGGCAAGCCTGTGGCACTCAAGATGGAGAGCGACAACAACGCCTGGAAGGCTGACGGAACAGACCTGCAGCATCTGCGCATATATGCCGTTGACTCAAAGGGCCGCAGGGTACAGACAGCAGCAGGCGACGTCAAGGTGACGGTTGACGGAACAGCAGCTACTATTGCTGCAATGAGCAGCGGCAACCACGAGAGTGACGAGCTCAACATGGTGGACCACCGCAGGTTCTACAAGGGTGCCGTGCTGGCAATATTGCGCTCCGACATAAATCCGGGCACAGTAACGGTGACAGCAACATGCGAAGGACTAAAATCGGCAAAAGCTAAGTTTACAACAAAATAAATGTATTCAATAAATCAAATCACAACACTTATTGGTGCCCACCGCTGTGGTACGACAGAAAGAAATGTCTCTTTTCTGTTGACTGACAGCAGGTCATTGGCATTCCCTGAAGAGACATTATTCTTTGCACTTCGCTCGGAACGCAACGACGGACACAAGTATATCAACGAACTCTATAATAGAGGCGTACGGAACTTCGTTGTCAGCAAACAGCCCGCAGGGAACTTTGCGGGAGCTAACTTCCTCGTTGTCAACGACACCCTCGAGGCGTTGCAGAGACTTGCTGAACGACATAGGGACAACTTCAACATACCTATCGTGGGAATTACCGGCAGTAACGGCAAGACGATGGTAAAGGAGTGGCTGTATCAGATTCTGATGCCCTCTATGCGTGTCACACGTTCTCCACGTTCATACAACTCTCAGATCGGAGTGCCCTTAAGTGTTTGGAGATTGGACGAGAACAGCGAGATAGGTCTCTTTGAGGCAGGTATCAGCAAGCCTGACGAGATGCTGCGGTTAGCAGACATCATACAACCTACTACCGGCATCTTTACGAACCTCGGGCAGGCTCACCAAGAGAATTTCCATTCTCTGGAAGAGAAATGTGCCGAGAAGATGTTGCTCTTCAAGGATTGCAAGACTCTTATCTATCCAGCAGATGATGATGTCATCTTCCGCACGCTGAAGAAGGCGGATTTTAAAGGCAAGAAGCTGGCATTCTCATTCACAAATCCCGACGTAGCCTTCTTTGTCAAGAATGTAGAATCTCTGGACGGTTTTACGCGCGTACATTATATTTATGATAGTAAGGAAAACAGCTTTGACTATCCTTCATTGCTGTCACCTGTTGACTCTATCATCATTACAGCTCTTGCAGCACTTCATCTTGGCATCTCGCCAAAGGAACTTTCCGAACGCATGCCACAACTGGAACCGATTGCAATGCGTCTGGAGGTGAAAGAGGGACAACATAACTGTATTCTTATCAATGACTCATACAATAGTGATCTCGCATCTCTCGACATAGCTCTCGACTTCATGAACCGCAGGCAGGACAGGCAGGGACGTGAGATGACTCTGATACTCAGCGACATTGAGCAATCGGGTATGAATAATGATGAAATCAGTCGCGAAGTGCTAAATATGGTGAAAAGACGTGGGATAACAAAACTTATCACCATCGGAAAACAGGTTACGTCTGCAACAGGGGGCATACAATTTGCCAACTACGAAGACACAGAGTCATTCCTTATCTCCAGCACCTTCGGAACACTACGCAACGAGATAATACTCATCAAGGGAGCACGACGCTTCAGATTCGACCGCATCACAGACCTTCTCGTTGAGAAAGTACATGAGACAACCCTTGAGGTAAATCTGTCAGCACTTATAAGCAACCTCAACTACTATCGAGACCTTATGGGCGAGAAGAAGATTGTGTGTATGATTAAGGCTGACGGTTACGGAACAGGAGCCATAGAGATAGCGAAGACTCTGCAAGAACATCGTGTAGATTATCTGGCTGTGGCAGTAGCTGATGAAGGAGTAGCATTGAGGAAGGCCGGCATCACAGCAAACATCATGATAATGAACCCTGAGATGACTGCCTTCAAGACTATGTTTGATTACGACCTGGAGCCAGAAGTATATTCCTTCCGTCTGCTTGAAGCCCTTTGTCACGCTGCTACGAAAGAAGGCATTACCGGCTGGCCGATACACATTAAGCTTGATACCGGCATGCACCGTCTGGGCTTCGATCCCGTTGAAGATATGCCGCGACTCGTGGAATATCTGACACATCAAAGCGCGTTAATACCTCGTTCTATCTTCTCACATTTCGTGGGAAGCGATGGCGATAACTTTGACGACTTCTCAAAGCAACAGTATGCCCTTTTCACCAAGGGAGCAGATGCCGTTCAGGCAGCTTTCTCACACCACATACTGCGCCATATATGCAACAGTGCCGCAATAGAGCACTTCCCACAGTATCAAGAAGATATGTGCCGCTTGGGAATTGGACTTTATGGTGTCAATCCACGCAACAACAATATAATAAATAATGTGGCAACCTTGAAGACCACAATACTGCAGATACGCAATGTGAAGGCTGGAGATTCTATTGGGTATTCACGTCGCACCTTTCTTGACAGGGACAGTGTCATTGCAGCAATACCTATAGGATATGCTGACGGGCTGAACAGACACCTGGGCAATCATCATGCTTACTGTCTCGTAAACGGACAAAAAGCCGAGTATGTCGGAAATGTCTGCATGGATGTATGTATGATAGATGTTACAGGTATCGACTGTAAAGAGGGTGACAGCGTAGAAATATTCGGCAACAATCTGCCTGTAACCGTACTTTCGGATATCCTTGACACCATCCCTTACGAATTGCTTACAGGTATCTCAAATAGGGTAAAACGCGTATATTATAGGGAATAATTTCAAAAAAATTTGGCTATTTCAAAAAAAAGTAGTACCTTTGCACCCGCTTTCGTAAAAACGAAGCTGCATTCGACGATGCCGTGAGTGTTTTTGTGACTGGCCTCACATGCATTCGAAGGATGTAATGAGAATTACTCACACTACAGTCACCTCAACAAATTATTATGTATTTAGACAACGAAAAGAAGGTCGAAATTTTTGGTCAGTATGGTAAAGGTACAACTGATACAGGTTCTGCAGAGAGCCAGATAGCACTCTTCACCTATCGTATCAAGCACCTCACAGAGCACCTGAAGGCCAATCACAAGGACTACAAGACAGCACGTTCACTGACAAAGCTCGTAGGTAAGCGTCGTTCATTGCTCGATTACCTCTACAATCGCGACATCAACCGTTATCGTGCTATCGTGAAGGCACTCGGCCTGCGTAAATAAGATTACAAAGACTGTTAGATAATCCCTCATGAGCATATCATGCTTTTGAGGGATTTTTTACTCTAAATCACCCACTCCAAACTTTAAACTTTAAACTTTCAACTCTCCGAATGTATCTCTTTACATCAGAATCTGTTTCCGAGGGTCATCCCGATAAAGTCGCTGACCAGATTAGCGATGCCCTACTCGACCAATTCCTTGCATACGACAGTACTGCACATTGTGCCATCGAGTCATTCGTCACCACAGGACAGGTAGTTCTTATGGGCGAAGTGACATCTGAGGCCTACATCGACCTTCAGACAATAGCTCGCAGAACCATCAACCGCATAGGATACACCAAGTCAGAATATCAGTTTGACGGCAACTCATGTGGCATACTCTCTGCAATCCATGAGCAGAGCCAGGACATCAACCAAGGTGTCTCTCGCGCCATCGAAGAAGAGCAGGGTGCCGGTGATCAGGGCATGATGTTCGGTTATGCTACCAACGAAACAGACCGTTACATCCCGGTAACACTCGACATCGCTCACCTCATCATGAAGACTCTTGCTGACATCCGCAAAGAGGGCAAGCAGATGACATATTTGCGTCCTGACAGCAAGTCACAGGTAACGGTACAGTACAGCGATGCTGGTGTACCAGAGCGCATCGACACCATCGTTGTATCAACACAACATGACGAATTTGATGACGATGCTCCTATGCTTGCAAAGATTAAGGATGATGTCATCAATATCCTTATACCTCGCGTAAAGGCACAACTGAACGAGCCAAAGATGCTGGCATTGTTTAACGATGACATAAAATATCTCGTCAATCCTACAGGAAAATTTGTCATTGGAGGTCCTCACGGAGATACTGGTCTTACTGGTCGTAAGATTATCGTTGACACCTACGGAGGTCGTGGTGCTCATGGTGGTGGTGCATTCTCTGGCAAGGACTCATCAAAGGTTGACCGCTCTGCCGCATATGCTGCCCGCTATGTTGCAAAAAATCTTGTGGCAGCCGGTGTGAGCGATGAGATTCTTGTACAACTTTCTTACGCCATCGGTGTGGCAGAACCTGTTTCCGTATATGTCAACACCTATGGTAAGAGTCACGTAAAAATGACTGATGGCGAGATTGCAGCAAAGCTAAAGGATTTGTTTGACTTCCGTCCAAAGGCAATAGAGCGCACCCTGAAGTTGCGTCAGCCAATGTATGTTGAGACAGCAGCATACGGACATATGGGACGTCAGCCACATACCATAAAGAAAGTTTTCACATCAGCCTATCATCCTACAAAAGAGATTGAAGTAGAGCTATTCACTTGGGAGAAGCTCGACCTCGTAGAAAAGTTCAGAAAAGCATTCATGTAATGCGTGTCGAAGGACTATCCGTTCCCTACACCATATCTACGGACAACACATTGTCACTGGTGATACTATTGTGTTCGTTGCTATCAATAATGATAGTAATGCGCTCAAGGAACATCCTCTCGTTACGCATACGTTCGCTGTTCGTCCACACCACAAATCTCAGCAACTATCGTCGCACAAAGAACAACGCACGCGAAGAATTATTTCTGACTGCCCTATCGGTAATGTCACTATCGCTGATAGGATATTCTGCAGAACTCCATTACTTCGGAACAGAACTCGCAGCCAATCACTATCTCGTGATGGCATCCTATGCAGGCATCTTCATTATCTTCCTGTTATTGAAACGTCTCCTATACATGCTCACCATTCCCATATACTGCAACATACAGCAATGGCGTGCATGGAGGCATCTCTTCAGTTTTACAACAGCACTACAGGGACTATGGTTCCTACCTATAGCAATTATTAATATTTATCTGGGATTAAGTGCCCCAACAACGCTTATTCTTGCAATTATAGGTGTCACAATCGCCTTTTTTGTCAGAATTTATAACGCTTGGAGCATCTTTTTTAAGAAAAAAAGATTGTATGTCCCATTTTTTTTGTACCTTTGCACCCTCGAAGCCGTACCCTTGGCTATACTCTCTAGCACGCTAATATGTATAGCACATACATTAAAAGGCGCATAAAACAGTAACACTTCTGACATAAACACGATGGTAAAAAAGATTTTAGTTTCTCAACCCCAACCCACCAGCAATAAGTCGTTGTATTACACCATTTCTGAAGATTTTGGTGTTGAAATAGTCTTCCGACCTTTTATCAAGGTTGAAAGCGTTTCCATTCAGGAATTTCGTCAACAACACATCAATTTTAACGATTACACCGCCATTATCTTCACATCCCGCCATGCTATAGACAACTATTTTGCGTTGGCAAAAGAAGCTCGTTTTAATGTACCAGAGACAATGAAATATTTCTGTGTCACAGAGACGATTGCACTCTACATACAGAAATATACTCAGTACCGTAAACGCAAGATTTTCTTCGGTTCATCCGGCAAGATTGACGACCTCATTCCTTCTATGGTGAAGCATAAGAATGAGAAGTACCTTGTACCAATCAGTGATGTTGCCAGCAACTGTATCACAGAACTTCTTGACAAAAACGGCCTCAACCATACCGAGTGCGTAATGTATCGTACTGTCAACAACACATTCTCAAAAGAAGAACTCAAGGCTTTCGACTATGATATGGCGCTCTTCTTCTCTCCTACCGGCATCAAAGCCCTCAAGGAGACATTCCCTGATTTCAAGGATGGTGACATGAAGATTGGCACCTTTGGTCCTGCTACAGCTCAGGCAGCACGCGATGCCGGTCTATCGCTCGACATAGAGGCTCCTACGGAAAGGTATCCTTCCATGACGAGTGCACTACGTCATTACCTGCAAGAGACAGCAGATTAATACGACAAAAAGAGAACAGGAAGAGATAGAGAAATGAAGAAAAACGGTTTTCCTAAGTGCGAACATCTATGCAGTCATCTGCTCATTGAGCGTCTCTTTGAGCCAGGAGGAAGCAAGAGTCTGCAGGCATATCCGTTAAGAATGGTATATAGAGAAGCTGATAGCACACAAGTGCTCATATCAGTACCGAAGCGTTTCTTACACAATGCAGTAGATCGCAATCGCGTCAAGCGACAAATACGTGAAGCATATCGCGCCAACAAATATCTTCTTGATACATCGAAGCCACTCTCTGTGGCATTTCTATGGCTCGAAAACAAGCATTATCCTACCAGCGTAATAAACAAGAAAGTATGCAACCTATTGCAACGTGGCTCAGAACAATTGGCACAGCAATCCTGTTAGCACCCATCACATTCTATCAGGTCTGCATCTCGCCCTTCACGCCAGCATCATGTCGATTCACACCGACGTGCTCGCAGTACGCTAAGGAAGCAATAATAAAACACGGTCCCATTCGCGGACTATATCTCGCAATACGACGTCTCTTAAGATGTCATCCCTGGGGTGGTTCGGGCTATGATCCCGTTCCGTGAGAAGTAAGAATTAGTCCTATTAGCCATATAAGGCATATAGGCCCTATAAAATAAAAATGATGAAAAATTTCATTGAAGAACTCAAGTGGCGCGGAATGCTCGCGCAGATTATGCCTGGAGCAGAAGAATTGCTTCAGAAGGAAATGGTAACAGCCTATCTGGGTACCGACCCTACTGCTGACTCACTCCACATCGGTCACCTCTGTGGCATTATGATGCTGCGTCATCTGCAGCACTGTGGTCACAAGCCTATCATCCTCGTGGGAGGAGCTACCGGTATGATTGGTGACCCATCAGGAAAGTCACAAGAGCGCAACCTCCTCGATGCAGAGACTCTCTATCATAACCAGGAGTGCATCAAGGCACAGGTATCAAAATTCCTCGACTTCAACTCCAACGAGCCTAATGCTGCCGAAATGGTTAACAACTACGACTGGATGAAGGACTTCACCTTCCTCGAGTTCGCACGTACCGTCGGCAAGCATATCACCGTTAACTACATGATGGCAAAGGACTCTGTACAGCAGCGCCTCAACGGAACGGCTCGCGACGGCCTGTCATTCACAGAGTTTACCTATCAATTGCTCCAAGGTTATGACTTCCTTCATCTTTACCAGACAAAGAACTGTAAGATGCAGCTTGGCGGTAACGACCAATGGGGTAATATGACAACCGGTACAGAGCTTATCCGTCGCACTCTTGGCAACGACAATGAGGCATACGCCCTCACCTGTCCGCTCATCACTAAGGCTGACGGCAAGAAGTTCGGAAAGACTGAGAGCGGCAACATCTGGCTCGACCCAGCCCGTACCTCTCCATATAAGTTCTATCAGTTCTGGCTCAACGTTTCTGACGATGATGCAGAACGTTATATCAAGATATTCACCTCACTCGACAAGCCAACTATTGACGCTCTCATTGCAGAGCATCAGCAGGATCCAGGCCGTCGTGTGCTCCAGAAGCGTCTGGCAGAAGAGGTTACAATCCTCGTTCATGGACAGGAGAACCTCAACACAGCCATCGAGGCTTCAAGCATCCTGTTCGGCAAATCAACCAAGGAAGGTTTGGAGAAACTTGATGAGCAGACATTCCTTGATGTCTTCGAAGGTGTTGAGACATTCACCCTTCCAAAGGACCAGTTGGGACAGCCAGCCATCGAACTCCTCACACGTGATGACGTAAAGGTATTCCCATCAAAGGGTGAGATGCGAAAGATGGTACAGGGCGGTGGTGTATCTATAAATAAGGAGAAGCTCACCGACCAAAATCGTCCTCTTACTTCCGATGACCTCATCGGTGGTAAATATCTCCTTGCACAGAAAGGTAAGAAAAATTACTACCTCATAACGGTTAAATGACCCTGTTTGTCATAATAACCTATTTTCTTTTTCTCCTTGGGGTGAGCCGCTTGGCAACTTCAAGGAGTAATAATAATGTATTCTTCCGAGGTGAACGCAAGTCCCCATGGTACATGGTAGCTTTCGGTATGGTTGGTGCCAGCATCTCCGGCGTTTCCTTTGTCAGCGTGCCCGGAATGATCGTTCATTCAGGCTTCTCATACCTTATGGTATGCGCCGGATTCATTCTCGGCTACGTCATTGTAGCCTATGTCCTTCTACCCTACTATTACCGTCAAGGTGTCACCTCCATATACACCATCCTAAAACCTCTCGGCCAGTCAGCCTACAAGACAGGAGCCTCGTTCTTCCTACTCTCCAAACTGCTGGGTACAGGAGCGAAGTTCTTTGTGCCCTGCTATATCATCAGCATCATGCTAGGATGGCACATCGCCCTCACCATCCTCATGCTCTTCGCCCTCGTTTGGCTATATACCCGCCGAGGCGGCATCAAGACCCTTGTATGGACCGACACGTTGCAGACACTCTGCATGCTCATCGCCCTTGTGATAATAATATGGCATGTAGGGCAAAGCCTTATGAGTCCTATGGGGCATATGGGACTTATAAGCCATGTTAGCCATATCGGCTTTATGGGGGCTTCTCCTATGAGTCTTATGCTTTCCTTTATCTCTGGAGCCTTCATCGTCATAGTCATGACAGGCCTTGACCAAGACATGATGCAGAAGAACCTCACCTGCAAGAGTCTCCGCGATGCGCAGAAAGACATGTGTACCTATGGCGTTGCCTTCCTGCCCGTCAATGCTCTTTTCCTGTTACTAGGTGCTATGCTCGTCATGCTCAGTAACCAGCAAGGCGTTCCCCTGCCCTCCAATCCTGACGACATTCTCATAAACTATGCCATCAAGCACGTTCCAATAATATTTCTCATAGGCATACTGGCCACATCATTCTCTACTGTTGACAGTTCGCTGACAGCCCTCACCACTACCTTCTGCATAGACATCTGTGAGCGGCCTGATGACGAGCGCTTGCGCAAGACGACACATCTCACTATGGCGTTACTCCTTGCCCTGTGCGTCTTTTGCTTCAGCCTCAGCGACACCAGTTCCCTCATTGATATCATCTACACTCTCGTCGGATACACTTACGGTCCGCTGCTCGGACTCTTCTCCTTTGCTCTGCTCCACAACAACAGACAGAGCCGCTATGCACCCGTTGTATGCATAGCAGCTCCGATATTATGTTTCGTCATAAGCACAGCCGTCAGTTGTTACACCACCTACCACATGGGCTACGAACTGCTGATGCTCAACGGCCTCCTGACCTATTGCGGCCTATGGTTTGGACAAAAGTAAAACTATAAACTTTAAACTATAAACTACCCCAAGGGGAGGACCTTCAGTATATCCTGCGGTTTTTCTGCAAAGATGGTTGCTCCGTGAGAGAGGAGGAACTCCTTACTGCGGAAGCCCCACAGTACCGAGATGCAGGGCAAGCCGGCATTATGTGCTGTTGCAAGATCAACGTCGCTATCGCCGATATATACTGCAGTAATGTGGGCATCGGCATCGATGCTAAACATCTTCTTTAGGCCGTCTATTGCTTTATTCACCATATCGGGAGCGGGCTTACGCTGTACACCGGGCGTCTCGCCGATGGCAACGTCTATGATGCCCCGAAACCATTCGTTATGAAGCTCCGTCACCCCACCCTGCAGCTTATTACTCACGATGGCCTGCCGACAGCCCTTGTCGTGCAGCTGACTAATGACCTCTATGATGCCATCGTAGGGTTTTGTGTTATCCTTACAATGCACCATATAATGCTGCTTGAAGACGGCGAAACAGCGTTCCACATCATCGGCAGAACAATTATCTCCCACCGCCCTCTCTATCAGTTTATGCACACCATTACCCACGAACTGCCGCACCTCGTCGTAGGAACGTGTCGGCATACCACATTGCGACAACGCGTAATTGGTGCTGTTCATCAAGTCGGTCAGAGAATCCATCAGGGTACCGTCTAAGTCCCAGATGATAAAATGGTTCATAGTTTTATGAGGCTTCATTCCCAGATATGATCCTTTGGGAAAGGTTTTCCGAACCAGGCTTTCTCCTGTGTCGTGTCTTCCAACGGATCTGTCCAGAACGGGTCGTCAGCAGGCAGGCCTAACGGCAACAGCACCTCAGAGGTAATATATAGCGAACCGTTATTGGTGTACCAATCTGCTACCTCTGGCTGTCTGCCGCAGAAGCCGATGGTCAAGAATCCCTTTTCGTTATAGTTACCTGGAGCATCCCACATACGGTGCATCACCTTTGTGAGGGCATTACGCACCTGACCGTTGGTAAGGTCCTTAGGGAGAGACTTCTGCCACGCCACCCACGCCAACGGTTGCATAGCAGCAAGACGGTAAGGTATGCTGCGACCGATTACCGGGAAGGTGCCCTCCGGAGAGATAAAACGCTCCAAGATTATAGAGAACTTCTGACAACGCTTCAAGGCACGAGCATAAAATTCCTTGTAGTTTATATTCCATCCGTATCCACGGACATCACGCATCGTGGCAAGAGTCTCTAGATACATAGCATGGAACACATAGCTGCTATAGTAGTCGAAGGCAAAGGTACCCTGACCATCGGAATACCATCCGTCACCGACATACCACTCCTCACACTTGCGCACAGCACCATTGACACGATAGCTGTCATAAGGAGCACCTGCCTTGGCAAGGAAAGACTCTATCTCTGCAGAAAACAGTAACCAGTTGGTATAAGGTGGTTCTACGCGACGAAGGCGTGTAAACTCATCGATATAACGAGCCTTCGTTGTATCGTCGAGGGGTTTCCACAGCGCATCAAAGCCGCGCAGGAGCGACTCAGCAATATATGCGGCATCGACCAGAGGCTGTCCCTCTTTTCGCCAAAGGAGATAATCCTTAGAATTAGGATCCACAGCCTGTGCATACGCCTTCAGCGCCCATTCCTTCACTTTGCGGCGCTCCTTACCTTCGGGGGTATCATCATCGGGCAGCGACAGCCAGGGGGCTATACCGGCCATAAGGCGTCCGAAGCATTCCATATAGGTGACACGCTTATCACGCGAATCGAAAGAGGGACTCACCTCTATCTGCATCTCCGTAGAGAGCATGCCACGCGACATAGGTTCAAGAACGGGGGCAGCGATGCGATAAGCCTGGGCAGCCCAATATTCACGGTCGCTCATAACTGCTTGCTTCTTCTTTGCGGCAAAAGCGAAAGAAGTGGCAAGACAAAGTAGAATTAAAAGGGAAAATCTTTTCATGGAATTATGAATTTTGAATTATCAATTTTCAATTAATGCTACAGCATAGGCAGAGATGCCTTCTTTTCGACCCGTAAAACCCAACTTCTCTGTTGTGGTTGCCTTGATAGAGATATTGTCTCTATCCGTCTGCATGACCTCAGCGAGACAATCCTTCATTGCCTCCACATGAGGATTAAGCTTCGGCTGTTCAGCACATACCGTGCAGTCGATATTCCCAACGCTATATCCTTTCGTAGCAATTAGCTCTATCGTCTTTCGAAGCAGTATCTTTGAGTCAATGCCGTCGGTTTCAGCGGCCGTATCAGGAAAGTGGTATCCTATATCCCGCATATTCGCCGCCCCAAGGAGAGCGTCGCAAATAGCATGTATCAACGCATCGGCATCACTATGGCCCAACAGACCATGTGTATGCTCTATCTTTATTCCACCAAGCCACAGGTCGCGGCCTTCAACAAGCTGGTGGACATCATATCCCATTCCGACTCTTATCATAATTTTGAATTATTTAAGGCGATTAGTTATAAATGAGCATATCTTGCTTATTATCCATGCTATAGGAACGCTGATAGCAAGGGTTATGAAGAACTTGGGCCAGTATGACAGATGGTATGCATGCTGCAAGGGCTTGAGGACATATTCTGCATGGAGCAGGTATATCTCCAGAGATATGCCTCCCACAAAACCTATCGCCCTATTGATACCTCTTATCGCAGATAGTTTGTCAAACACCTCACTCATGATTATTACCGTCGTGATAGCGAGCACTATGTATAGCATTCGCTCGGTATAAAGCGGGAACCTTCCGTGACGCATCTGCTCCAACCACACACAGGCCCCGAGGCTAAGAATGAAGGCAGCGATGACGAATATCCAAGAGTCACCAGATAGTCTCGTCTTACTGCGTATCGCTTCCGCCATGTTGATGCCAAGACAGAATATTGGCACACGGCTCCAGAATATCTCAATATGCCCGACAGCATTATGTATCGGCGTTATATATTGCACCATGATACACCACATCAGCGGAAAAGCAACGAGCCAACGGCAGGCAGGATTGCGTCGCACCGCCTCCATGTAGAATGGCGAGAAGAAATAAAGCATCATCGTGGCAGGAACATACCAGAATGTTAATTGGTCGAAACGCCAGAAATTCCAGTTGAAGAACACCTGCATGATGAGATTCACCCATCCGTCAAAGGTAGCATGCGCAAAGTCGAAACGGCTCACGAAATAATAGCCGGCAATAATGAGCCACGCAGGATAGATGCGAATAATGCGATTGAAATAAAACCGCCGCAGGTCGGGATTTTTACTCCAGCTATACCATAGCCCCATTCCAGAAAGGAAGAGGAATATATCAACACCCAGATTACCCATGCGGACCAATCCATACCACGAACTGCTGCGGGGCACTCCCATGTGGAACAACATGACAATGATGATGGCAAATCCCATCAATTCACCCCTATAAGTAGATATCTTACCTAAATTCATGTTCGCAAAAGTATGAATTTTGTGGGAGACAATCGCATTTTTTTCTATTTCTTTTCAAAAAAACGCAAAAAATACTACATTATAAGTAATTGATACCCGCTTTTTTGTACTTTTGCACCAGTTTTTGACAAAACTAATTAACAATTATATGAGCATCTTTCTACGTCCCATAATGACACGTATGTTTCTGTTCATGTATCTGATAGGTATCATGAGCAGCATTCTCACCGTTCCTCCTTATAAGACGGCACACATGTACCAATGGGCTCCGTACGAACTCTTTGCGGACGTATATATCATCGTTGCCATTTGGCTTGTAATAAAGGGATTGCTTTACAAGGAGGGAGCAACGACAATTGGCAGGAAGATGTGCAACTGGGCCTACCGTCTGTTGTTGACAGTTTTCTATGTCTCCGTCTATGTGCTGTATATAGCAGATATGTTCTGCTTTGTAAAGTTCGGCAGCACCCTCAACCCCTCCATGTTACTGCTGATAGGTGAGACAACAGGCAACGAAGCAGGTGAATTCCTGCAAAGCTACGTAACTCCAGACATCATATTCAGCGAAGTAGGCGCCATAGTCCTGGTACCACTGTTGCATGCAGGCAGTTTTCTCTTTAGGGCCTATAGGTCCAATAAGTCCAATGAGACCAATAGGACCAATAGGAATTATTGGACCTATAAACACTTCTGCGGTGGTGCTGTTGCTATCGCTGTCGGAGTATGCCTCTATCTCACCTATCCCAACAAGCAGATGTACCTGCACACTATGACATTGGACACGATAGGACAGGTGGAACATTCCCTTGCTTATCACCCTCATACAGAGCTATATCAGCCCCCAATGCGCTTGGCTTTCTCCATACGCTGCAACCAACTCATTGGTCAGCAGTTGGGTAGGCTGAAGGCCACCATCGGCAAGGTGGAAGTGGATAGTTGTTCGGTAAAGAGCCCAGAAATCGTTCTCATCATCGGCGAGAGTTTTAACAAACGTCACGCGCAGCTGTATGGCTACGACAAAGCCAATATGCCGAACCAAGTGCGCATGGAGAAGGAGGGACTTTTGACAAAATTTGAAGATGTCGTAGCGCCGTGGAACTTGACAAGTTTTGTATTCAAACTTTTCATGACGACCTACTGCGTCGGTGACGAAGGAGAGTGGTGTGACTATCCACTGTTCTGCGAAATATTCCGCAAGGCTGGTTACAATGTCAACTTCATGACAAACCAGTTCCAGACAAAGGCAAAACAAGAGGTCTATGACTTCTCGGGAGGTTTCTTTATTAATGACGAAGAACTGTCTTCAGTACAGTTCGACCACCGCAACAACCGCCTGCATGTCTTTGATGAAGGATTGCTGAAGGACTATGACGCAATGGTAGATTTACGTTGCAGCAAGGGGCAGAATATTGAAAAGCAGCTACAAATATTCCACCTCATGGGAATGCATGTCACCTACCGCATCCGTTGTCCTAACCGCATGAAGAAATGGGGCGTAAGTGAATATCCTGACGATACCGACATTCCTCCAAAGAAACGGAAGGTACTTGCAGACTATGACAACAGCGTATGGTATAATGACAGCATCGTAAACCAGATTGTGGAGCGCTTCAAAAACGATGATGCCATCATCATCTACATCCCTGATCATGGAGAGGAGGTCTTTGGTCCTGGTGCCCGCCATTTCTTCGGCAGAATGCATAATGCTGTCATCAACAAACGTCTTGCCGACGAGGAATTCCGCATACCGATGTGGATATACACCACCCCACTCTATGCCAAGAACCATCCCAACGTAGTGGCAGCTATCAAGGCGGCAGCGCCAAAGAAGTATATGACAGATGCCCTGAGCCATCTGCTTATAGGACTTGCCGGCATCCATACCAAGTACTACAAACCACAGTACGACATACTCTCACCACAATATGACGAGTCACGTCGCCGATTACTGAAAAACAACACTGACTATGACACTCTTAAGTAGAGCAGAATGTTCAGCATTGCGAGGCATTGCCATCATTGGCATCTTCCTGCATAACTACCTCCACTGGCTCGGTCCGATGGTGAAGGAGAATGAATATCAGTTCCACACACATAATGCGGAACGCTTTTGGTTTATACTTACCCACCCCGACCAAAACCTGCTATACCATCTCTTCTCGTTCTTCGGACACTATGGTGTTCCTGTTTTCGTCTTCCTCAGCGGCTATGGCCTCTATCTAAAGTACGAAAACGGGGCGATGGAGCAACAAAATCACGGAACTACAGAATCATGGCTTAGCGGAGTGTGGTCTTTTATGAAGAGCCACTACAAGAAGCTCTTCCCTATGATGTTCTTGGGATTCTGTCTGTTTGCAATGGTTGACTGGGTGACACCAGGCCGTCATCATTGGACGTGGGATGCAATCATAGAACAACTCACGATGACCATCAACCTTTTCCCCGACCCTGATCATCGCATCTGGCCTGGGCCATATTGGTTCTTCGGTCTTATGATGGAGTTGTATCTCGTATATCGTATACTACTCTATCGCCGCCATTGGGGCTGGAATATAGGGCTCATCATCTGCTGTATGGCCATTCAGGCTTTATGTTGGAACGACCCAGAAGGAGATGCCATAAACCGCATTCGTTACAACTTCATGGGCAACATGATGCCGTTCGGTATGGGACTGCTGGTAGCTAGGTGGAAAGAAGTTCAGGATTCAAAGTTCAAGGTTCAAAAATTCTTCACTCTTCACTCTTCACTCTGCTGCTGTCCACAGCAGCAATCGTGGCCTTGTCTTTCAATTTCTGGACCTGGCTCATAATTCCGTTGTTCGTCATCATTGCCCATATCGGTTTCATAAAGATGCTGTCATCCATTCCTGCGGCAGCCATTCTTGTCAGAGGCCTTGCATGGGTAGGAGGTATCAGTGCAGCCATCTTCGTATGCCATCCTATTACGCGAAAAATTTTTATTCCCATCAGCAGAAGCGGTGACATCCTCGATGGTCTGACGATATACATAATCGCAACCATCCTGCTTGCAATGATATTCAAGAAAATAATAGACTCCCTGAAATGAAAAGCGTAATACAGATACTTCGTCCACACCAGTGGGTAAAGAACTTCTTTGTCTTCATGCCCCTATTCTTCGGGCATCAGTTGACGAATGTGCCCCTACTTATCAATACCATTGCGGCATTCTTCGCCTTCTCGTTCGTCGCCTCCAGCATCTACTGCTTCAACGACATCATTGACGTTGAAGACGACCGCAGGCATGTAGAGAAATGCAAACGCCCAATCGCAAGTGGGAAAATATCCGTTACGATGGGCTATATCCTAATGTTTCTGATGCTCACCATGAGTATTGCGCTGTCATTCGCACTACCCTACGAGGTTACCTCTACTACATTGCCTCTACCTTACATTATAATAATATACTGGCTGATGGAGATGGCTTATTGTATCAAGTTGAAGCGTATCGCCATAATAGACCTCTGCATCCTCTCCGTAGGCTTCCTCCTGCGCATAGCGGCTGGAGGTGCGGCATCAGGCATCGTGCTGTCCCATTGGCTCATAATGATGACCTTCCTGCTGACCTTGTTCCTAGGTTTTGCAAAACGCAGAGATGACGTTCTGAAATTCCAGAAGACAAAGATCCCTCCCCGTCACAATACTAAACGCTACAACCTCACCTTTGTGAACGATGCCACAACAGTGACGGGAAGTGTGATGCTCGTTTGCTACATCATGTACACAGTATCTCCTGAGACAATAGCCAATTTCAACAACCGCTACATATACCTCACTACAATCTTCGTTCTTTTAGGTTTACTGAGATATATGCAGATAGCCGTAGTTGACGAAAAAAGCGGCGACCCAACAAAGGTGCTGCTACGCGACTATTTCACGCAAGTCATCGTCCTCTGCTGGGTCGTATCCTTTTTATTTATTATTTATATTATATAGAGCGTCTTTCCGCTATTCGTTGCGGAAAACAATCTCTCCGTCCTTACTGTCGATGGTGATATCCTTATCCTTCGACACAGCACCTGCGAGCAACTGCTTGCTGAGGGCATTGAGAACGTCGCGTTGGATGGCACGCTTTACAGGGCGAGCGCCAAAGTCTGGGTCGTAACCTGCCTCCGCAAGTGTTGCCACCGCTGCATCCGTAACTTTCAAGGTAAAGCCCTGTGAGTTGAGCATCTTCGCTACGCGGTTCATCTGCAAGCGAACGATATCGCTTATCTGTTCCTTCGTAAGCTGACTGAAATTGATGATTTCATCGATACGATTGAGGAATTCAGGACGAATCGGCGGTTTCACCATACCGTTGCCGTCAACTATCGGAGCCTTGCCGTATAGCTGGTCTTTGGTGAGGTTTGAGGTCATGATGATGATGGTATTTTTGAAGTTCACCACCCTGCCCTTTGAGTCTGTCAGACGTCCGTCGTCAAGCACTTGCAGGAGGATATTGAAAACATCCTGATGAGCTTTCTCTATCTCATCGAAGAGGACAACAGAGTATGGCTTTCTGCGCACCGCCTCCGTCAACTGGCCGCCCTCGTCATATCCTACATATCCCGGAGGAGCACCAATCAGTCGTGAAACAGAGTATTTCTCCTGATATTCTGACATATCGATACGCGTCATCAGGGACTCATCGTTAAAGAGATAGTCGGCCAAAGCCTTTGCCAGTTCTGTCTTTCCGACGCCCGTGGTACCGAGGAATATGAAAGAGGCAATAGGACGCTTGGGATCCTGCAGGCCAGCACGTGAGCGACGCACAGCATCTGAGACGGCCGTGATAGCCTCATCCTGACCAATGACACGATTGTGGAGTTCCTGCTCAAGGTGTAGCAATTTTTCTCGTTCGCTCTGCATCATACGAGACACAGGAATGCCCGTCCAGCGTGATACGACCTCTGCGATATCATCGGCAGTAACCTCTTCTTTCAGGTATTTATTCTCAGACTTAGCAGCGGCATTCTGCACCTTTGCCTCAAGGTCCTTCAACTTACCGTAGCGTATCTCAGCCACCTTGCCATAATCACCCTCGCGCTCAGCCTTCTCTGCTTCAAAGCGCAGTCGTTCCATCTCCTGTTTAGCCTGTTGTACTGACTCTGCAGCATTCTTCTCCTTAACCCACTCGGAACGCATGCGCATTTCCTCGTCTTGCAACTCGGAGATGGTTTTGTTAAGTTCCTTCAATTTAGCCTCGTCCTTCTCACGCTTTATTGCCTCACGCTCTATCTCCAACTGCTTCAGCCTTCGAGTCAACTCATCCAACTCCTCTGGCACTGAGTCACGCTCCATACGCAGTTTTGCAGCTGCCTCATCCATGAGGTCGATAGCCTTGTCGGGCAGGAAGCGGTCTGAGATATAACGTTCCGAAAGAGTGACGGCAGCGATGCAGGCATCATCCTGAATACGTACCCTGTGGTGGTTTTCGTACTTCTCCTTCAATCCCCTAAGTATAGAGATGGCAGACAGTTCGTCCGGCTCATCAACCATAACAATTTGGAAACGACGCTCAAGGGCCTTATCCTTTTCGAAATACTTCTGATACTCATTGAGTGTAGTAGCACCGATAGCACGCAACTCGCCACGCGCGAGGGCAGGTTTCAATAGGTTTGCAGCATCCATAGAGCCATCGCCGCCACCTGCACCGACGAGGGTGTGTATCTCATCAATGAAGAGGATTATCTTACCCTGTGACTGTATGACGGCATTGATGACCCCCTTCAGACGCTCCTCAAATTCACCTTTATATTTTGCACCTGCTACAAGGGCACCCATATCAAGGGTATATATCTCCTTTTCTTTCAGATTCTCAGGCACATCTCCTCGCACAATACGTTGTGCAAGACCTTCGGCAATAGCCGTCTTACCAGTACCAGGCTCACCAATGAGGATAGGGTTGTTCTTGGTGCGTCGTGACAATATCTGCAGCACACGGCGTATCTCGTCGTCCCTACCTATAACTGGGTCGAGTTTTCCATTTTTGGCATCACTGACCAGATTCTTGCAGAAGCGCTCAAGAGCTTCCTTCGGATTCATTTGTTGTTCTTGATTAAACATAGTCTCTTTCTCCTTTCTATTTAATTATGAATTATACATTGCGAATAGTGTCATCCTCCTTCTCGCAAAGGTCATACCACGAACCACGCATGCGCCATATCGTCACTAAAAGATGTCATTCTGACACACCTTTATTGCCACTAGTTTGTGATTGCTTGTTTGACGTTAGCTTTTTTTTTGTACTTTTGCTCGAAAACACAAGCAAAAAAATTAAAAATTATTATTTTGTTTGGTATTTTGCTCACTTATTCGTACCTTTGCACGCGATAAATTTGTATATGGTAAAATTTTCGATTATAACATGTACCTATAACGCTGCCACGGTGTTGGAGCGCACTATGGAGAGCGTAGCAGAGCAGGTATATCCATATTATGAGCATATCATTATGGATGGTGATTCCAACGACCGTACCTTGTCTGTGGCACATGGATTTGCCGAGAAAGACGAGCGCATCATCATACATAGCGAGAAAGACAACGGTCTGTATGACGCCATGAACAAAGCCCTGAATCTTGTAACAGGTGACTATGTCGTATTTCTGAATGCCGGTGACAAATTGTTTAACGAAGCCACCCTCGAAGATATTGCCGAGAAACTGAAATACGGCAACAAGCCTTCTGTGATATATGGCTACACCGACATCGTGGACAACGCTGGTCTCTTTCTTCACCCACGCCGACTGCAACCGCCACAAAATCTTACATGGCAGAGTTTTAAGTGGGGCATGCTCGTCTGTCATCAGGCTTTTTACGCAAGGGCCGACCTAGCAAAGAAGACACCATACGACACTACATATAAATACTCTGCCGATGTAGATTGGTGCATCCGCATCATGAAATCAGGAGAAGCCGAAGGAGCAAAGACCTTGAGCACCAACCTCACCTTATGCGACTATTTGGACGGTGGCATGACAACAGCAAACCAATGGGAATCGCTAAAAGAGAGATTCAGAGTAATGGTGAAACACTATGGCATCGGAACAACTATCCTTACGCACGTTTGGTTTTGTTTGAAAGCATTGGGAAGAGTACTCAACAAGAAGATAAAGAACATAAAACATAAAAAATCAAACTATAAAAAGTGACACGATTAGTATTATTAGCATTATGCGTCTTTCTACCATTAGCATCGCTGAATGCTGAAACGCTGTCCCTCGACTCATGCAGAGCGCGAGCATTGAGGAACAACAAACAGCTGAGCATGGCAAAGGTAAAAAAAGACATCGCGACAAATACGCGAAAAAGTGCAAGGACAAAATATCTTCCGCACATAGATGTGGCTGGAGGATACATGTATTCCTCACGCTCTATTGCGTTGTTGAATGAGGAGCAACAGGCTATGTTGCCAAATATGGGTACTGCTGTCGCACAGGACATTAGGAACTTCATAGGCAGCAACATCAGTTCTGCCGACATAGCCGCTGGCAAACAGATAGCCACCAACATCCTGCAGAGAATGACAATGCAGGGACTCATAAGCCCTGCTGAAGCACAGGCTTTGCAAGCTATGGGACAGAAACTCGGTGGACTGTCAGGAATTGGTGATGCTCTGGCAAAACGTATCGATGCTGCAGGGCAGTCTATTGCAGACGCCTTCAACACCAATACACACCACATGTTCATGGCATCAGCAATGCTCACACAACCGCTCTACATGGGCGGTGCCATCACAGCAGCCAACAATATGGCGGACATTGGTGAGAAAATTACTGAAACAGGTATTGAAAAGGCCGAACAGGAGATTATCTACAACACCGACAACACCTATTGGCTGGTGGTATCATTGAAGCAGAAGCAGAGACTCGCAACCAATTATCTGGAACTTGTAGAGAAACTCAACATCGATGTACACAAGATGATAGACGAAGGTGTTGCTACCCGTGCTGACGGCTTAAAGGTTGATGTTGCAGTGAACGAGGCCGAGATGACCCTTACAAAAGTGGACAACGGACTGTCACTGGCAAAGATGTACCTCTGTCAGCTCTGCGGAATGGACCTCGAGAGCGACATCACTCTTGCTGACGAAGACGTAATGCCTGAAATGACATGCGCAGAATTAGCGGCAGAACCAGGGAAGGATTTCTCTTCACGTCCAGAACTATCAATGCTCTCAAGCACAATCGACTTAGCCAAAGAGAAGACAAAACTTGCAAAAGCCGGCTACCTGCCACAAATAGCGCTCACTGGCGGTGCTGTATTCTCTAACCCCAGCATCTACAACGGCTTTGAGAGAAAATTCAAGGGAGCCCTCACTGTAGGCGTTCTGTTGAGAGTCCCCGTACTCGACTGGGGCGAGACAGCATACAAAATCCGCGCTTCAAAGAATAGCACTCGTTTGGCAGAGCTGACATACAACGAAGCAGAGGAGATGATTAGTCTGCAGGTGAGTCAATGTTCCTTCAAGTTGAAGGAGGCTCACAAGCATCTCGCCACCGCTTTAGGAAATATTAAGAGCGCAGAAGAAAACCTGCGTTGTGCAGACCTCGGTTTTAAAGAAGGTGTTATCAGCACCACCGACGTAATGGCTGCACAGACAGCTTGGATGAAAGCACAAACAGAAAAGATAGATGCCGAGATTGACGTAAAAACAGCAGAAGTGGCCATGAAGAAGGCCACAGGAAAACTTTAAAGTCGAAAGGGAAACAAAATGACAAAGTCTAAAGCAAAAAATAACAGTGTATTGATAGCACTTGGAGCATTCGTAGTTGTAGTGCTCATAGTTGGTATGATAGGTTACTTCGCTATCGGAAGGGATGCAGAAATCATCCAAGGACAGATTGACGTAGAGGAATATCGCGTTTCCAGTAAGGTTCCTTCACGCGTTCTCCAAATCCTTGTAAAGGAAGGTGACTACGTAAATGTTGGTGACACACTAGCCATCCTCGAAGCGCCAGAGCTGACAGCGAAGGCTACTCAGGCACAGGGCGCCATTGATGTTGCTACAGCACTCAGCAACATGGCAAACAACGGAGCGCGAAAAGAACAGATACAGGGAGCTTACGAACTATGGCAGCAGGCAAAGGCCGCAAAAGAAATTGCCGAGAAGTCATACAACCGCGTACAGCGTCTGTTTGATGAAGGCGTTATGACAGCCCAAAAGCGTGATGAAGCATTAGCTATGTACAAGGCATCAGAAGCACAGGAAAAGGCTGCAAAGAGCCAGTATGACATGGCTGTCAATGGTGCACGAGCAGAAGAGAAAGCAGCAGCACAAGGACAGGTGAAGGCCTTCTCTGGACAGATGGACGAAGTGAAGGTGTATGAGAAGGAAACAATACAGATAGCACCTATCGCTGGAGAGGTTTCAACCATATATCCAAAGGTAGGAGAACTCCTCGGAAGCGGTTCACCAATTATGACAATATCCATCATGGATGACCTCTGGGGAGCTTTCAATATGCGTGAAGACCAGTTGAAGGGTCTGAAGAAGGGTGACACCTTCACAGCATACCTGCCTGCTTTTGACAAAGAAATAGAAATGAAAGTGTCAAGCATAAAAGACCAGGGCAGCTATGCCACATGGAAAGCGACGAAGAGCAATGGTCAGTTTGATATGAAAACCTTCGAGGTAAAAGCTCGTCCGACAAAGAAGTTCGACGGTCTGAGACCTGGAATGAGTGTTATTGTAAGGTAATGCGCGAACTCTTCGTCAGAGAAATACATATACTACTGATACACCCCATATATATCATATGTATGGTGGTGATGCCGTTGTTTGTCACCTACTTCTTCACTTCCCTGATGGAGGAAGGGATACCAGAGAATATACCTATTGGTATTGTTGACCTCGACCAAACAACTACCACCCGCAAACTGACACGTATGGTTGATGCTTTCCAAAGCACCAAGGTTGTAGCCCACTACCCCACTATGGCAGAAGCCCGTCATGCTATACAACAGAATGAAATCTATGGATTCATACTGTTTCCAAAGAACATGACCAGCGACATGCTCGCTTTCCGTCAGCCAAAGATGTCATTCTATTACAGTAATACCTCGATGACTGCGGGATCGCTGATATACAAGGATATGAAGACCGTGTGCACACTTGCTGCTGCAGGTGTAGGGCAAGGAGTGATGCAGGCAAAGGGTATGACACCAGAGCAGATAAAGGCGACACTTCAGCCAATAGCATTGGACACCCATCTCATAGGAAATCCTTGGGTGAATTACAACATATACCTCAGCTCGATGATAATTCCAGGCACCATCCTACTACTCATATTCTTGGTAACAGTATATTCCCTCGGTGTGGAAATAAAATTCCGCATGCGACGTGAAAATCATCGTGATAACAAAGGATGGCTCGAGATGGCACACGGAGACTTCGGCATGGCAATCTTTACAAAGATACTACCACAGACTCTCGTCTTTATCTGTGTCTTCGTATTGGTTTACTCCTATCTGTTTGGCTGGCTGCACTTCCCACATCCAGGAGGATTCTGGAGAATTGTACTACTGGCTACCCTCAGCGTAATATCAGCACAAGGATTTGGTGTCTTCATTTTCGGATTGATACCATCTATGCGTATGGCGATGTCAATAAGTTCACTATGGGGAGTACTGAGTTTCTCAATGTCAGGAACTGCTTTCCCTATTTTCGCTATGGATGCACCACTCCAGAGTATCTCGTGGATGTTCCCATTGCGTCACTACTACCTTATCTATCAGCTATGCATACTAAATACCTATCCACTGACAGATGTGCTGATAGATATCTTTGCGATGCTATCACTCGGGTTCTTGCCACTATTAGTGATAAAACGTATAGAACGTGCATTCGTTAACTATGAATACGAACCATAATAATCCACACAAAGAAAAGAATAGATAGTGAAAACTCTCAACGCTATATTTGATGCATGGCTCGATGAGCTGAAGATGATAGTAAAAGATGAAGGTGTAGTGCTTTTCTTCATACTCCTTCCTATTGGCTATCCTCTCATTTATTCGTGGATATACAACAACGAAGTTGCACGTGAGGTACCTGTCGTATTGATAGACAATTCGCACTCAGCAAAGTCGCGTGAATTCGCTCAGAAATACGATGCATCTCCAGATGTCTGCATAGCATACCGCTGCGGCAATATGGCAGAAGCCAAAAGCCTCATCGGAAGAGGAAAAGCCTATGGTATCATTTACATTCCCCACGATTTTGACAAAAACCTAGGACGACACACCCAGGCACATATCAGCGTATATTGCGATATGAGTTATATGTTGGCATATAAAGCCATCTACCAAACGGCAACAGCAGTAAGTAGCGCAATAGGGGCATCAAGTGCTGCACCACTGTTATTTGAAGAGGTGCCTATATTCAATGTAACTGGAGGATATGGCAACTTCATTATACCAGGAGTATTAATACTTATTATACAGCAAGCCCTGTTGCTTGGTGTCGGCATGATAGCTGGTACACGACGTGAGAATCTACGTTATGGAAGAACTTTAAGAGACCAAGAGTGGAAAATTTCCGGTATGTTAGGACACAGCCTAGCATACCTCATGTTATTCAGTGTCATGTTAGCATGGATAACACTTGTAGTGCCTCGAATCTTCGGGTTTGTGAGTCTTGTTCATGGTCCTACCCTATTCCATTTCCTCGTCCCATACCTACTAGCGTGTGTATTCTTTGCAATCACCGTCAGTTCTTTTGTCAGATACCGCGAAAGTGTCATGCTCATCGTTGTATTCACATCATTGCCAATGCTATTCCTTTGCGGTCTCAGTTGGCCATTAAGTAACATCTCTGGCTTCTGGCAGGGAGTATCATATGCTTTCCCAAGCACCTTCGGCGTAAGAGGATTCATACGAATGAGCAGCATGGGAGCAGAGTTTGCCGATGTAGAGCATGAATACCTTGGTCTATGGGCTCAAACAGTTATATATTTCTTACTATCATGCACAATATATCAACTGCGCGGACGTTTTTTATATAAAAATCAAGATTCAACAACTAAATAATTATGCATAAATTGCTTTCAACCAGCCTATCTATTTTTCTACTGTTTTTCTCACTTACTTTGTCAGCACAAGGTATGTCTGACGATCAGGTAATGAAGTTTATCATAAAGGAGCACAATGCCGGTACCTCCCAGGCACAGATTGTATCCAAGCTAGTGTCTAAAGGCGTAAATATTAACCAGATACGTCGCATCAGGAAGAAATACGAAAAAGAAATACAAGGAAAGCAACTAGGTGCTGTTGCTGATAATGCCGTTGATAATGCCGGCCAGATGATGCGTCAGAACAACGGGAATGAAAGATCTTTCTCCAGAATGGATTCTGATGACCCCGAAAAGGAGCGTGAGAGTAAGTACTCTGACGATGAAGATGATGAAATCACTCAAAAAGACTACAAATCTTTGAGTGAGAAGACATCTGATAACAAGGAAATGCTCTTCAACGGGAACAAGGTTTTTGGTAGGGATATCTTCAATAACACTTCCCTTACTTTTGAGCCAGCAATGAACATTGCTACTCCCCAGAACTACGTTATAGGTCCTGGAGACAATATCAAACTTGATATTTATGGAGCATCTCAGAAGAGTGACGTCTATATTGTAAGTCCTGATGGAGATATCACAGTAGAAGGTTATGGTCCTATCCATGTCAGTGGTATGTCCGTAAGCAGAGCACAGGCTCACCTTCGCTCTACATTAGGCTCACGATACTCTTCTTCCAGCATAAAGATTGGCTTAGGACAGACTCGCACCATTATTGTCAATATAATGGGTGAAGTTCAGGCACCTGGCACATATACCCTATCAGCTTTTGCCAGTGTTTTCCATGCACTATATATGGCAGGAGGTATTAGCGAACTCGGTACACTGAGAAACATTAAGGTTTTCCGTCGTGGTTCTCTCGTTACTGTTGTCGATGTTTATGACTATATTCTCAACGGCAAACTCACAGGCAATGTACGTCTGCAGGACAATGACGTTATCGTTGTTGGTACATACGATGCTATGGTATCTATCAAGGGAAAGGTAAAGCGTCCTATGTATTATGAAATGAAGAAGACAGAAAGCCTTGCCTCTTTGTTAAACTATGCCGGTGGCTTTGGTCATGATGCATACAGAAAGGCTATTCGAGTAATACGCAACAACGATTCCAAACGCATGGTATTTAATGTTGGAGAATTCGACTTCAGCGCTTTCAAGGTTCATGATGGTGATGATGTCAGTGTTGACTCCATCATTGATCGTTACGAAAATATGGTAGAAGTCAAGGGCGCAGTCTTCCGCCCAGGCATGTATCAACTTGGTGGCGAGATTACTACTGTCAAGAATCTTCTTGAGCAATGTGACGGCGTTATGGAAGATGCCATCACTACCCGTGGTGTGATGCATCGTATGAATCCTGACCGTACCCTGTCTGTATTATCTGTTGACATTGGTGGAATCCTCGCAGGAACATCACCTGATATTCCTCTGCAGAATGAAGATGTGCTCTTTGTTCCTTCCAAGACCGACCAACAAACAGAGCGAACCATCACAATACATGGAGAAGTGATGTACCCAGGAGAATATCGTTATGCAGACAATGAGACACTTGAAGATTTCGTCCTTCAAGCTGGTGGATTGAAAGAGAGCGCTTCAACAGTAAAGGTGGATGTTTCACGACGTATCATCGACAACAAGGCCATTGAAAGCGATGGTATAACAGCACAGAATTTCTCATTTGCGCTGAAAGATGGTTTCGTTATTGATGGCGAGCCCGGATTCACCCTTAAGCCATACGATGAGGTATATGTGCGCAAGAGTCCCGGCTATCAGACACAGCAAAATGTCTATATTGAAGGAGAGATAAATTTCCCAGGCACCTATGCAATGTCAAAGCGAGAGACACGTCTCAGCGATATTGTCAAGGCTGCTGGTGGTGTGAATGCTTTGGCTTATGTCAAAGGAGCAAGATTGGAGAGAAAAATATCTCCTGAAGAACGCATCCGCATGAAGCAGGTAATGGAAGTTGTAGAACATCAGACAACTGATGAAGACTCTTTAGATTTAAAGAATCTGGATTTCGGAGATATCTACTATGTGGGAATACAACTTGACAAGGCTCTCGAGGAACCTGGTTCTGACTACGATCTGGTTATGCGTGAAGGTGATAAGATTATAATACCAGAATATAACAACACCGTAACTATCAGCGGCAATGTTCTATATCCTAATACCGTCGCTTATAAGAAAGGAAAGAAAGCCAGCTATTACATCAACCAAGCCGGAGGATATGGAAACAGGGCACGCAAACGTTCAACATACATTGTACATATGAATGGTACCGTGAATCAGGTTGGCGAAGGAGACAAGCCTACACCTGGTTGTCAGATCATCGTACCTACCAAGCCTAAACCAGACCCAGCAAAGGTTACTCAATGGCTCGGAATAGGCTCAACTACCGCAGCCATTGCCACAACGATAGCTACAATAGCTAACTTAACGAAGAAATAATTATGAAAATAGCAGTAGCAGGAACAGGTTATGTGGGATTGTCTATGGCAACCCTGTTGTCACAACATCATGAAGTGACAGCTGTTGATGTCGTTCCTGAGAAAGTTGAGAAGATTAACAATCGCATATCTCCTATTCAGGATGAATATATCGAGAACTTCTTTGCTGAAAAAGAACTGAACCTCAAAGCCACACTTGATGGCAAGGCGGCATACAAAGATGCTGATTTCATTGTCATAGCAGCCCCAACCAACTATGACCCTGTACAGAATTTCTTTGATACACACCATATAGAGGATGTCATAGACCTAGTGTTAAGCGTCAACACAACGGGTGTAATGGTGGTAAAAAGTACAATACCTGTAGGATATTGCGAAAAGCTATACAATAAGTACGGAAAATCCCTCCGACTGCTCTTTGCACCAGAGTTCCTGCGCGAGAGCAAAGCTCTGTATGACAACCTCTACCCCAGCCGCATCATCGTAAGCTATCCAAAGCTTTTTGAGGTCAACGATATAGATGTTCTGAAGAAAGCGGCAAAGACTTTTGCAGACATGCTCATCGAGGGAGCAGAGAAGAAGGATACACCTGTACTGTTTATGGGACTTAAAGAAGCCGAAGCAGTAAAACTGTTTGCCAATACCTATCTTGCCCTTCGTGTTTCCTACTTCAACGAGCTGGACACATACGCAGAAGTAAAAGGTCTTGACCCACAGGCCATAATACAAGGTGTGGGACTTGACCCGCGTATTGGTACGCACTACAACAACCCATCATTCGGATATGGAGGCTATTGTCTGCCAAAAGACACGAAGCAGTTGCTTGCCAACTACCAGGATGTGCCACAGAACATGATGACAGCTATCGTGGAGAGTAATCGTACACGCAAAGACTATATAGCAGATGCCGTTCTGAGAAAAGCAGGATACTATGCATACAGTCAGGACAACTCCTATGATGCAACAGAGAAGGAATGTATCATTGGTGTATATAGGCTTACGATGAAATCAAACAGCGACAACTTCAGGCAAAGTGCTATCCAAGGTATTATGAAACGTATCAAAGCAAAGGGAGCAACCGTAATAATATATGAACCCACTCTAGCTGACGGCACGACATTCTTCGGTTCCAGAATAGTTAACGACCTCAAGACCTTTAAAGAGAAGAGTCAAGCTATCATAGCAAACCGTTACGACAATCTCCTTGATGATGTAAAAGAAAAAGTATATACCCGCGATTTGTTTAGAAGAGATTAATAGGAAATATATCCATATAAGATATGAGTGAAGAAAATAAAATTATAAGAATAAATCTCATTGACGCTATTGGTGTTCTGAAAATGGATTGGAAGAAGCTAGCAGCATATAGCATTGTAGCAGGCGTGCTTGGGGTAGCAATATCCTTCACTACCCCCCACACATATAAGAGTACCGTTATGCTTGCACCAGAAGAATCAGGTGCAGGATTCTCTGGAAGTATCTCTTCAATAGCTTCATTGGTAGGTATGAATATGAAAATAGGGCAGACAGGAGATGCCCTCTATCCCGAGATATATCCAGATCTTGTATCGTCAACAGATTTTATCATAAACCTTTTCCCCGTACAGGTTGTGACAAAAAAAGGAGATGTTAAATGTGATTACTATACCTATCTTACACAGCACCAAAAATTGGCGTTAGTGGATTATCCAAAAGCTGGAATTATTCTGTTGATAGAGAAATTTAGAGATCATGAGCCTAATAAAAAACTTAGCGAAAAGCGTGAAGGTCCCATCGCACTTTCGAGGGAACAGGATGATGTTGCAAAAAACATTATGGGAAATGTCTCTTGCACAGTAGACAAGAAAACCAACGTAATTACAATCACTGTAAAAGATCAAGATCCTCTTGTTGCAGCCACTATGGCTGATACCGTAAAGCAACATCTTCAGAAGGCAATAACGGAATACCGTACAAAGAAGGCAAAGATAGACCTAGAATACATGAAAAAGCTTTATGATGAGGCAAAACGTGATTATGATGAGGCTCGTCATAAGTATGCAGAATATGCAGATGCCAATATGGAGGTAGAATTGCAGGTATATAAGTCAGTGGAAGATGATCTGGAAAATGAAATGCAATTAAAATATAACATATACCAAACAGTAGTTGAACAATTGCAATTGGCCCATGCCAAAGTACAAGAACGCACGCCTGCTTTCACAGTAATGCAAAATGCAGCTATACCCACTAAACATTCTGATCGTCCTAAAATTGTAACACTAATAATATGGATGATACTCGGTTTATTAGTTCGCCTAAGCGTGGACATATGGAAGAATAAGGAAAAGTTTATCAACTTTGCGTAAACACCCATACATATTAGCGACCCTTATTGCCACATTACTCGCTGTAGTAGTGTGGTTCTGCGTACCAAAGGAGTATACTGCCGTAGTTAAAGTTTCCGATGAATACGAGGAGACGGATTTAGCCATAGGCATGACTAGGATAAAAGCCGATTTGCGTAATCTTTTTGGCGATGCGAACATTGGTATTAATAACATGGACATCTATAGCAAACTTCTAACTTCTAACGACTTTGTCCGCAAGATTGCTAAAACATCCATTTCTAGAAAAGGGCAGACATATGGAGAGTATCTGGGGGAAGAAGATACAATCAATGCCGTATCAAGACATCTCAACTACAACTATAGCAACAGGCAAGAGACTCTTATCATAAGTTTTACTGACCGCGATCCTGGCATTGCCTCCCAAATGTTAGATAGTGTTACCACACAACTCCAATGCATTGTCACAAATCACCGTCATGATATAACGCTATCGGCTTTGAACAATGCAAGAAACAAGTTAAAAAAAGCCAAAGAGAAATATGACATAGCTCTACATAACTACTCCACTTTTGCAGATTCCAATTGGAATATCTCTACAACAATAGCGGAACAAAAAGAAGAATCATTAAGAGAAGAAGTCACATTAGCATATGATCACTATGAAGATGCTAGCAAAGAATACGCTCGTCAACAAGCATTATTACAACGTTCATATCTTCCATTTGCCGTCATCAAAAGTAATAGTACTCCTGTTAAAGACAACTCTCATTTTGCCAGTTATTTGTTATCTTTCATATGCATTGCCCTGATTCTGACAAAGATTTGTCTTTCTTTATTAAAGAAAAATAACAAACGAATAATAGATGACTGGGGGGATTTCTTCTCTCCGTGGTGCTTAACCGTTTTCATATGGACTAGTGTCATACTACTATACTTCATGCAGGGGGAACTAGACCCTATTGGTCCAAATTTTATATATTGCCTAACATTATGGCTTATCACATTCTTGCCATGCTCTATAATCATGTATTGGTTATCGGGATGCAAAGAAATAAAAAATGCAAATTATCACAAACAACCCATCAATATTAATCTTTTCGCCTTTTATTGTCTGGCAACGTTGTCTACCCTAATGACCCTTTTATATGCAAAGACTATCTGGGAGATTGTTAGCCAATTTGATTTGGAGGATTTATTATTCAATATACGCATTCTGGCCGTAGGGAATGGTGCCCAATTAGGGCTACTCGGTTATACGCAAGGCATTAACCTAGCCTTGTTTATAGTAAGTATTTGGCTATATCCTCGTATTCCCAAATGGGTAATTGTAGTCATCATTATAATTAACCTTATACTTGAATTTGCCATGATGGAGAAAAGTGGTATACTCATTATGATTTTGGGTATACTATTTGTGCTCTATGAGCGTAAGGAAATCAAACTACGAACTATCGGCATAACACTTTTAAGCATCATTGTTCTATTTTTTTTCTTTAACATGTCGAAAGAAAAAGCTGATAGCGATGAATCGGCTACCTTCATGGATTTCTTTGGCATGTACGTTACATCTCCGTTGGTCGCATTTGAGAAACTGAGAGTTACTATATCTGATACGTTCGGGACTAATACTCTCAACGATTTTTATCCTCAATTGCTTCGTTTTGGCATTAAAATTAATGTTATTGAACGTTTGCAGGATTTTGTGTATGTTCCCATTCCCACCAATGTATATACAATAATGCAACCCTTTTACAACGACTTCGGGCCAACAGGTGTCGCTTTCTTCGGGTTTCTTTACGGAAATGTTTTCGGGTATGTATATCGCAAATTCCGTGAAGGGAGTGACCTCTACAAATGCTTTTACACATACCTTGTAGAGGTTATTCTCATTCAATTCTATAATGAGAATCTTTTGCAAATCTTCCATCTGGTAATGGAGACTGCTTTGATTATTATTCTTCTAATCTACCTTCATCACTTTAATTTCACGCCTTCATCAAAATCCTTTGGTCATGAACTTTATAAAGTATGACAATAATAGGAGTATCCAACTATTTAAAAACGTATTGGCTTCCTTTTTTATCAAAGGATGGTCTGCTTTAGTCGTGTTGATGATGGTTCCCATTACGCTATCATGCTTAGGAGAATATCAAAATGGAGTATGGCTTACAATCAGCAGTATATTGGTTTGGATAGATCAGATGGATATCGGCTTGGGAAATGGTTTACGAAATCGTCTTACCATCCATATCGCTCATGGAAACACTAAAGAAGCAAGGCAAATAGTGAGCTCTACTATCGCTATGCTGATTTGTATTATATTTCCAATAATGATTCTTTCAATACTTTTCATTTGGAATACGGACATTTATTCTTTTCTTAATGTAATACCTGAACGAATACCTGAATTAAGGGTAGCTTTTCTCTGTGCTGTCATTTTGGTATGTATAACTTTTGTCTTAAAGATTATTGGTAATGTATATATGGGTATGCAACTCCCCGCAGTTAGCAATTTTTTGTTAGCCATGGGGCAGACGATAGCATTGATATTAACCGTTATTCTCTATCATACAGGTAATGGAAGTTTCTTGCTGATAGTTATAGCCAACTGCATTTCTCCTCTACTAGTGTATCTTATTGCATATCCATACACTTTCCATTATAAATACCCTGAACTCAGTCCTTCCATAAGGCTTATCAATCTCAACTCTGCTCTGGAACTGGGTAATTTAGGTGTTAAATTCTTCTGGCTACAAATGGCAGGTCTCGTCCAATTCCTCACAGCCAACATTCTTATATCACAATTCTTCTCCCCCGCCTCGGTAACACCTTATCAAATTGCCTATCGCTATGTAAGCATAGTGATGGTTGCATTTAGTATTATTTGTATGCCTTTTTGGAATGCTACTACCGATGCTTATGAACAACAAGACATGGAATGGATACGTAAGGCAAATCAAAAGATGAATTGGATGACATTGGGTATTGCTGCTTTGTTAATTATCATGACTATAGTTTCACCATGGGTATACAAATTCTGGATAGGTGAAGATTGTCACATACCCTTTGGTATGACAGTCATGATGGCACTTTACATATTTTTAATTGTACAGAGCATGAGATATTCCTATTTTCTTAATGGAATAGGAGCCTTACGTCTGCAACTTTATATGACAATAATGACATTTATTTTCATTCCTATGGCATGGATAGTCAGTACCACGACTCATAACATTTTATGGTTTATGGCAACCATGAGTTTCTGTATAACTCCAAGTATTATCGTCAACATGATACAATTTAACAAAATCATACATAACAAGGCTGAAGGAATATGGAAAGTATGAGTAATAAAGTATCAATTATTACTGTCTGTTATAACTGCTACAAGGATCTGGAGAAAACCATTAAAAGTGTTCTCTCACAAACATATGCCAACAAAGAATATCTTATAATAGACGGAGGTAGTACTGATGGCACTAAACAGGTGCTGCAAGAATACAACTCTAAAATTGACTTTATTGTCTGTGAACCTGACAATGGCATCTATGATGCCATGAACAAAGGGATCAAAATGGCAACAGGAGATTGGATTATCTGCATGAACGCTGGTGACGTTTTTACTTCTGAAAATATATTAAGTAATATATTTAGCCATAACATTCCTTCCCACAAGTCCTTCATCTATAGCGATTTTTGGCTTTTTCACGAAGACGGTTCAAGAACTTTCCGTCATACAGACAGAAAACTAGGCGAGATACACCATCAAAATGCCATCTACCGCAAATCACTCCATGAACAATATGGTTACTATATCGTAACCCATCCATATATCGTCAGTGACTTTTTATTCTTTATGGCAATTCCAGAAGATCAGTATCTGAAAATAGACACTCCAATTGCCAACATCCAAGCTGGAGGGATTTCCGACAACCTATGGTGCTGCGAACAAGCTTGGGCTGTAAAGGTTGTCTATGGAATTGAGACTATTCCACAAATATTCATACGAGACATTCGATTTCGCTTCGGACTTTGGCGTCAACGAATAAAAAAGAGGATAAAAAACATTTTATTCACGAACCAACAAAACACGAAATAGACATGACACAATGTCCAGCCAATATTGCTATACTTTTAGCGACATATAATGGAGAGCAGTATCTACAAGAACAGATAGATTCTCTCTTCACTCAGACTTTTCTGGACTGGCATCTATACGTGCATGATGACGGTTCAAAGGACAATACTGTTAATATCGTCAAAGATTATTCTGAAAAATTTCCTCATAAGGTAACATTGATGGACTATCCCCCACAGGGTGGAGCCTGCAAGAACTTTCTAAGCATGTTAGAGCACGTAGATTCCAAGTATTATATGTTTTGCGACCAGGATGATATATGGTTACCGAATAAGATTGAAATAGAACACAGGGAGATACTTCGTAATGAAATAATTGCTCCAGAAATCCCAATTATGATTAACACAGACCTGACAATTATAGATGAAAAACAGAACGTCTTACACAACTCCCTGCGTTCATATCAAAACATCTATCCATCTTTTATCAAGCAATTTAAAGATTTGTCAGCCTTAAGTTCATGTACAGGTAGCACAATGCTGTTCAACAAAAAAGCGAAGGATTCAGTCAAGCATCCTTACCAGAATGCTTTGATGCATGACCAATGGGTAGCATTATGCGTGTTAGCGGCAAAAGGAAAAATAATATACATGCCAGAATCAACTGTCCTATACCGGCAACATGACAACAATGTACTCGGTGCCATGGAAGGACCTCGATTCGTTTGGATGGAAAAGATAAAGAATTTTCGTTACATTACACGTGTTTTGCGTAATCACTATAAACAAATGAACTCGATAGCTCGGGTATCGTGGTTTGATTTCATTGTTGCTAAAATCAGATATAGAAGATACATAAACTCTCACACTACCAAGAAATGAAAGAACCTAAGATAATCGCATTTTATTTACCTCAATATCATCCCACACCACATAACGACGAATGGTGGGGGAAAGGATTCACCGAATGGACTAATGTAGCCAAAGCGAAACCTCTATTTGGGGGCCACTATCAACCGAAAATCCCTGCAGACCTCGGATTCTATGATTTAAGGTTGCCAGAAATACGCGAGCAGCAGGCAGAACTAGCTCGCGAAGCAGGAATTGACGGATTCTGCTATTATGAGTATTGGTTTGGAAATGGGCATGAAGAACTTGAGCTTCCTTTTAAGGAAGTATTGGAAAGCGGGAAGCCTGACTTTCCTTTCTGCCTATGTTGGGCTAATGAGTCGTGGTATAAAAAATTTTGGAACAACGATGGTGCTGTAATCGACAAAAAAATCCTGGCAAAACAGACATATCCAGGTGATGAGGATATAAGAAATCATTTTTTTGCTAGATTGAATGCTTTTCGCGATTCACGCTACATGAAATATGAAGGCAAATTAATATATATAATATATAAGCCCTTGGAGCATCCTGAGGTTAAACATTTTATTCAAGTATGGCAACAATTAGCAAAAGAAAACGGATTGCCAGAGTTCTATTTTATAGCATTCTCTTTTATGGCATATCATGAAGGAAAGGATATTCTTTCCAAAGGTTTTGATGCAATTGTTTCTTGCCGATACAACAAAAATCTCATTCACAACTTTTCCTGGGCTATTAGAAAAATAAAAAGCATTATACTACATCGTCCTCGTACGAATTCATATAAAAAAGCATGGCCAACTCTTATTGGTGATAAAGAACGCCACGATAATCGCTATTTACCTGTTATGATGCCTAATTGGGATCACACGCCTCGTAGTGGTGTAAAAGGCGATTTATTTGTTGGAAGTACCCCACAGGAATTTGAGAAGCATTGCAAAGACGTGCTAAGTGCTGTCAGTAAAAAAGACAACAAACTAGTATTTATAAAATCATGGAATGAATGGGGTGAAGGGAACTACATGGAACCAGATCTACGTTATGGCAAGGGATACATTCATGCCCTTCGAAATGCAATAAATACGATAGAACTATGAGTAAGTCACATAACATAATTGTGTCAGCTGGAGCTAGTAGAGAGAGTGGAGCTAAAACTATATATCTTCAATTTCTAAAATATTTAAGTTGTAATGTCTCCGAAAATCGTTACTATGTTTTTATAGATTATGATATGCCGTGTCCTGAGATAACAGGAGTGACATACATCAAAATAAATGTAAGAAGTAACATTCAAAGACTAAAATTTGACTTCTACGATTGCAGAAAAATACTAAAGCGACTTGGAGTAAAGCCTGATTTGATAATTTCACTACAAAACACTGGAATATTTTGTCTTAGAAATATTCATCAAATAATATATTATCACCAGTCACTCCCCCTTTACCCCCAGAATTGGAACCCACTGAAAAAACGGGAGCGCACATTAGCTTTCTACAAATACATATATCCTTTTTTTGTAAGGATTTCTTTTCTAAAAAGAAAAGTAGATTTTATTGCTCAGATTCCTTTTATCAAAGACGGTATTGTCAAGCGATTCAACATAGCAGACAGACATGTGCATGTTTTGTTTCCAGATACCGAGAGGATAAATCCTGATGAGATAAAATACTATAATTTCGAAGAAAATACATTTAATTTCATATATCCCTCAACGGCATTTAAATATAAAAATCATCGTATTCTTATTAAGGCTGTTTCGTCTATTGGAAAGAAGAATCCTGAATTATTAAAGCACCTAAGGATTCACTTAACACTAAACAAAGAGGAAGCATATAGTATCACAGAAGTTATAATAAAGAAAGGCTTGGAGCAAAACTTCATCTTTCACGGAACAATTCCTCATAACGAACTTATGTCTATGCTAAAATCTGCTATGGCTTTATTGTTTCCAAGCAGAATAGAAACCATAGGTTTACCACTTATTGAAGCAGCAGCACTCGGAAGAAGAATACTGACATCCGACCTACCCTATGCTCATCAAGTTCTTAAAAATTATGAAGGCGCTATATATATCAATTCTGCTGAATATGAGGCATGGGCAATGGCAATAAAAGCGGAATGTGATAATGAACCAAGAGAGTTTCAAAGAATGGTTATGCCCCTACAATCATCATGGGAAGAATTTTTTTCAATCGTCAACGAAAAAATATCAACTATAGACTCTGTGTATTAGAGTCTCTATTGTCTCCATAATATTCTCTTTATTAAAGCGAGTATTCATTAATAATAAAGCAGAAGAACTGATTGCTTGCTTTTCTGTATCATCAAGTTTTATAATCCGACGAAAGCCTTGTGAGATATCATCTATGTTTTCTGGGTCGCAACAAACACCCAGGCTGTTACCTTCTATGATTTCCTTGCCTGCTCCTCTAATAATGCCCAGTATTGGTTTCTGTGATTGTAAATATGATTGTATCTTGAAAGGCTCTGTTTTATCTACACCAGACTTAGGTGTTAGTGGCAGTACCAAAAAATCACATATTGCAAGAACATCCGGTATCTCATTATATGGTACTCTTCCATGAAATACGATGTTTTTACTTCCTGCTTTTTCTACGATGTCCTTTATGATTGGTAAATATGAACCATCACCTACTATATTGAGAATAGCATTATCTATTTTTGCTTGGATAAAGCCTCGAACTGTATTTTCAAGGTTTTGGGCTTTTGATATGTTTCCCGTAAAAACAAAATTCACCTTGTTTGTGTCAATCGTTAATGTTGTAGGCTTGCTTTCCGTCTCAAGAAGCCAATTAGGAGCATAGGTAATGTCAGCATTAGGAGTATAGAGACGAATTGTATCAGCAAATAACTTGCTACTTACCATAATAGCATCAGCGTTTCTATAAACCTTCTTGATAATGTGATTGACTATTGTGGATATTGGAGCTAAGTGCGGAAATCCATACATATACACCGTATCTGGCCAAATGTCGAATGACCAAACAATAACGGGTATGTTAAATTTCTTTTTAGCATAGATGGCTGGCAAGGCCAAAGACAAAGGTCCTGTCTGATATACAATGATAAGGTCTATATCATCTATGATTTCCGAGATAACTTGCTTTCCTCTTCTGACGTAATGATAATAGTTTGCAATTTTCTTTATTTTGCTTTCTTTATAGCCTTCCACGATATCGAAGCGATGAATCTCCACCTTACCCCATTGTTCGACCGAATGTCTTTCATTTTTATATCCGGGAAACACATATCCCATGGGGTATGATGGCTGACGAGTCATAACTTTTACGTTATACCCTCTCTCCACCAACGTTTGTGCAAAATCGTTTACATGGAAATTCTCTGGATAAAAAACTTCTGTAACAATTAGTATGTTCATTATTTTCTCCAGACCATCTTATTAATTATTCCTGTGTAGCTTTGGATGAGTTTCACTACCTTAGTGCTTACATTCTCATCCACATAGGCAGGAACAGGTCTTGCATCATCTCCATTATGATGCAGTGCCACAGCCATTTCTACTGCTTGGAGTACCTGTTCCGAACTTATACTACCAATGGTGAATACGCCTTTATCCATTGCCTCGGGACGTTCTGTAGATGTACGTACACTTACAGCAGGAAACCCAAAGAAAGCGCTCTCTTCCGGAACAGTACCACTATCGCTTACTACACAGAAAGCATTTTGCTGAAGTTTGTTATAATCAAAGAAACCAAGTGGTTTGTGTTGAATAACTTTCTCATGAAACCTAAAACTCCTCTTTACTATCATCTTCTCACTGCGCGGGTGGCAACTATAAAGTATAGGCATATTATAAGTCTCTGCCATAATATTCACAGCATTCATCAAAGAGAAAAAGTTATCTTCTATGTCAATATTCTCTTCGCGATGAGCACTCAACAGAATGTATCTACCTTTCTCCAAACCTAACTCATCCAATATGGTGCTGGCTTCAATCTGAGGAAGTACATTTCTCAAGACCTCAGCCATTGGTGAACCTACTACGTATGTATATTCGGGCTTAACACCAGTATCAAGAATATAACGACGGGCATGTTCGCTGTAGCACAGGTTAATATCACTAGTTACATCAACAATTCGGCGGATAACCTCCTCTGGAAGATTTTCATCTTTGCAGCGATTTCCTGCTTCCATGTGGAATACAGGAATCTTTAGACGTTTTGCAGATATAACGCAGAGGCAACTATTTGTATCACCAAGTACAATGACTGCATCTGGCCTGACTTCTGCCATAAGTTCGTAACTCTTGGATATTACATTGCCCATCGTTTGCCCAAGATTTTCCCCTACCACACCAAGATAATAATCTGGCTCACGCAGACCAAGGTCCTTGAAGAACACCTCATTCAATGTATAGTCATAGTTCTGCCCGGTATGTACCAGCACTTGTTCAAAATACTTATCAGCCTTTTTTATGATGGCAGACATCTTTATGATTTCAGGGCGTGTACCCACTATGGTCATTAGTTTCAGTTTTTTCATGATTTATAAGTTATAGTGTGGATACATTTCTCGATGTTTCTTTACCCATTCTGCCAATTCTGATACCATCACATCATAATCAGGAATCAGGTAGTCAAACTCAAAATGAGTACGTTTCAATGATTTATCAGCATTTACTCCTTCTATAGGGTTAATGACAATGCTATCATTGCGGAAGAAGTGGTTGAATAGTTTGCAAAGTTCATATTTACTAATGCCATGATCTGGTACAGTATTATATAAACCGTGTGCTTTTTGCCTAGCAGCCTGTTCCATTGTCTTTGCCAATTGAAGCGTTGTTTGTCCTGTCCATATAGCTTTAGTATAACCATTAATCTCACCTTTCTGATGAAGGAACCAATTCAGCAGGCCAATGCCATTGGGATTAATATCCGGACCAACAATACTATTGCGCAATGTGATATTCTTATCATCATTAAGTTCACCCAACGCTTTGCTTCTGTCATAGAAGGTTGTTCCATCCTGAAAATCGTCTTCGGTATAAGCGCCCTTCTTGCCAGAGAAGACGCAGTCAGTACTCATGTGAATTACCTGAGTGTCTGTTCCTTCTGTCATTTTAGCTAAGAAATGCGGGAAATAACTATTTAAGAAAGAAGCTAAAGCATGGTTTTGTTCAGCGAATTGGTTAAGAACCCCAATGCAATTGATAACACTATCATAGTTTCCCTCCTTAATAACTTTAGCTATCGTTTGAGTATCAAAGGCGTTTCCTGCAAAACTTTTAATATATTTTGATTCCTTCAAATCAAAGCCATAGACTTCATGTCCCTGCTCTTGAAGATACAAACTGATGGTATGGCCCGCCATACCATTGCAGCCACAAACAAAAAATTTCATACCTTTACTTTGCTATATTTTCAACTCCGTTCAATTCATTCTGAATATAGTCCAATGAAAGGAGTTTTTCCTTTACCTGTTCGAGATTCAATCGTTCTGTATTATAAGAGTTGAACTCCGTTAGGATATTGCGCTCCGCATTTCCTTCTGTGAAATATTGATCATAGTTCAATGTGCGATTGTCTGCTGGGACACGATAAAAATTACCTAAATCCTCTGCCTTAGCACATTCTTCATTTGTCAGCAGCGTTTCGTATAGCTTTTCACCATGACGGATGCCAATGACTCTGATATCCTCCTTCTTTCCACCAAAAATCTCGCACACTGCTTCTGCCTGTGTCTGTATGGTGCATGCAGGAGCTTTCTGTACCAAGATGTCACCATTTTCCCCCTTTTCAAATGCAAACAACACAAGTTCAACAGCTTCGTCCAGGCTCATAATGAAACGTGTCATTTTGGGCTCTGTAATAGTTATGGGATTTCCATTCTTTATTTGGTCAATCCACAAAGGGATAACAGAACCACGACTACACATAACATTGCCATAACGTGTGCAGCAAATTTTTGTTTTGCCGGAATTTCTACTCTTGGCTACTGCAATTTTCTCCTCAATAGCTTTAGTAATACCCATAGCGTTGATAGGATAAGCTGCCTTATCTGTTGAAAGACAGATAACACATTTCACACCTTCATCAATAGCAACATCAAGGGTATTGTCTGTTCCAATCACATTTGTCTTGACAGCTTCCATAGGGAAAAATTCGCAACTAGGCACTTGCTTCAATGCCGCAGCATGAAATACATAGTCCACACCCTTCATAGCATACTTCAGCGTACTTTTGTTGCGAACATCGCCTATGTAGAACTTTATTTTTCCAGCGACCTCAGGCATACGCGTCTGAAAGTCGTGACGCATATCATCTTGTTTCTTCTCATCACGAGAGAAAATTCTTATCTCCCTTATATCTGTATTCAGGAATCGGTTCAGTACAGCATTTCCAAATGATCCTGTACCTCCCGTTATAAGCAAAACTTTATTTTCAAATATAGACATATGTGTATGTATTTTAAAAAATAACGTTCTGTTTGTATTTTTATTGCATAATATTCAAAAATACTTGACGTTTCCTGATTTACCCACTTTTTGCCTTTAACAAACTGATAATAAGCCAGTTAACAAAGTGAGGTATGAGCAACAAACCTCACTCACACCTCACTTATACCTCACTTAACATCTCACTTGAAGGTGGGTTATTTTATTGTTAGCGAAGGGAAAAATTTTATTTCTCCCTAGGGGAATTTTCTATTTCAGGGCCTGAAACACCTGTACAAGGGCCGTGAATTACTGTACAAGGTCTCTGAACATATGTTTCAGGGCCTTGAACATAAATTGTATCGAGAAAAAAAATCTTTTTCATCGGGGGAGAAGGAAAAGTTTCCGGGCGTCAAAAATCTTTTGTTAATTGAGGACTTTGGCAAAATATGTGGTTTTTCTTGCGTAATTGAAAAATTATTTATAATTTTGCAGTCGCTAATTATGAAAAGACCAGATACAAATAAGGAATTCCAGGCTGCTATGGCAGAATGTCGTGAGATTTTCTCGAAGAAACTTTACGACTACAAACCTTCTTGGCGCATGCTGAGACCATCGTCGCTGACTGACCAGCTCTTCATCAAGGCAAAGCGCATCAGAACGCTCGAAGTGACGGGTGAATCATTGGTGGGCGAAGGTATTCTGCCTGAGTTTATGGCGTTAATCAACTACGGCATCATTGGCCTTATCCAACTGAGGAAGGGTTATGCTGACAAGGTGGATATGACCAACGACGAGGCTATGGCGCTCTATGACGAACATGCAAGAGAGTGCCTGGAGCTGATGCAGAAGAAGAACCATGACTATGGTGAGGCTTGGCGTGACATGAGGGTCAGCTCCTATACTGACATCATCCTCACAAAGCTGGAGCGCATAAAGGAGATTGAAGACAAGAATGGTGTGACCATCGCATCGGAGGGAATTGACTCAAACATAATGGACATCATCAATTATTCTGTCTTTGCTGTCATAAAGCTATCACCATTGCCGCAGGAGGCTTAATGAAGAAAGCCGTCGTTAACATATCGAGATTTATCGTTGCCGCAGTATTCCTGTTTTCGGGATTTGTGAAGGCTGTCGATCCGCTTGGCACACAATACAAGCTGCAGGACTACTTGGCGGCTATGGGAGTCACGAACGACTGGATAGCTGACTGGCAGACACTTGGGGCAGCAATCCTGCTGTCATTGATAGAATTTGTCATCGGAGCGATGTTGCTGTTTGCAATCAATCGCCGAGTGGTTTCAAAACTGGCCTTGCTGTTCATGCTCATCATGACAGGACTGACAGTATGGATATACATCGATGACCCTGTGAGCGACTGCGGATGCTTTGGCGATGCGATAATACTAAGCAATGGGGCAACTTTGCTGAAGAACATAGTACTCCTGATTGCAACAATAGCGATAGCAGTATATCCTCTGCTTATGCCACGATTCATATCGCTGAAGAAGCAATGGATGATATTCAATCTCTCTGCCTTCGGAATACTGACACTATCGGCATATTCGCTGTACTATCTGCCGCCAATAGACTTCCGCCCCTACCACATCGGAGCCAACATTCCTGAAGGAATGAAGATGCCAGAGGGAGCAGAGCAGCCAGTACTGGAGACGACCTTCATTCTGGAGAAAAACGGCGAAAGGAAAGAGTTTACGCTGGACGAATATCCTGACAGCACATGGACCTTCATCGACTCCAAGACGAAGGTAATAAAAAAGGGCTATGAGCCGCCAATACACGACTTCAGCATCGTTAGGCTTTCCGACAACCAGGACATCACAGAACAGGTATTGGCCCACAATGGATATACCTTACTGCTGATTGCTCCGCACTTGGAAAATGCCGATGAAGGATGTTTCGGAAAAATCGATGAAGTATATGAATATTCACTCGAAAAGAACATTCCATTTTACTGCCTGACGGCAAGCATCGGAGAAGGCATAGAACGCTGGATAGACATTACAGGAGCAGAATATCCTTTCTGCAATACTGACGAAACGACACTGAAGACCATAATAAGGAGCAATCCGGGACTCGTAATGTTAAAGAACGGGACAGTCGTAGGAAAATGGAGTCACAACAGCCTTCCCGAAAAGGAAGAACTCGCAAGTGTAATTAAGAATTAGGAGTTAGGAGTTAGGAATTTGACAATGAGACCTGTAAGGCTTATAATTATAAAACATTATTAATAAACAGAAAACAACTATGAGAAAGAAAATCGTAGCAGGTAACTGGAAAATGAACAAGAACCTGCAAGAGGGTATCGCTCTCGCAAAGGAGCTGACAGAAGTAGTAAAGAACCCTAACTGTGGTGTCATCATCGGCACACCATTCATTCACCTTGCAAGCGTTGCTGACGTAATCAAGGGCAGCTGCATCGAGCTCAGCGCTGAGAACTGTGCTGACAAGGCTTCTGGTGCATACACAGGTGAAGTAAGTGCAGAGATGGTTAAGTCAACTGGTGCACAGTACGTTATCCTTGGTCACTCAGAGCGTCGCGAATACTATCACGAGACACCAGAAATCCTGAAGGAGAAGGTAGAGTTGGCTCTCGCTAACGGTCTGAAGGTTATCTTCTGCATCGGCGAATCTCTCGCAGAGCGTGAGGCTAACAAGCAAAACGAAGTAGTAAAGGCAGAACTCGCAGGTAGCGTATTCCACCTCTCTGCTGAGCAGTGGAAGAACATCATCATCGCTTACGAACCAATCTGGGCTATCGGTACAGGTAAGACAGCTACAGCTGAGCAGGCTGAAGAAATTCATGCTTACATCCGCTCTTGCGTAGCAGAGGTTTATGGCGCACAGGTAGCTGACGACACCACTATCCTCTATGGTGGTTCTTGCAAGGCTAGCAACGCTCCTGAACTCTTCGCTAAGCCTGACATCGACGGTGGTCTTATCGGTGGTGCATCACTCAAGGCTGCTGACTTCAAGGGTATCATAGATGCTTGGGGATAAATCAAAAAAATTAATGAAAAAAATACTTTCCATATTTTGTCTGGCATTGGTGGCACTAACCACCAATGCACAGACTTTTCTTGACAACCTACAGAAAGAACAGGCCGGACAAGGTACTGTAACAGTCATAGAAGACCCAGAGATTGACTCACTCGTCAACGGCAACGGAGGAGCTGTTATACCTGATCCTGTCGTACCTCGCACTGTCCGCAAACAAGAGGTGAAGAAAACACCAGAAGAGGAAGAGGCCGACAATCTTGCAAAAGTGCTCGACACCCGCAAGAAGATAATGAGCAACTCCTACAAGACACAGGGATACCGCGTTCAGGTATATTCTGGAGGCAGCACACGTACAGACCGCCAGCAGGCAGAGACAACTGGTGCCGTAATGAAGACAAACTTCCCCAATGAGCCTATCTACGTGCATTTCTATTCTCCATCATGGAAATGTCGAATGGGAAACTACAAGAACGTAGAAGAAGCTCGTGAGGTTCTGGCAAAAGTCAAGAAACTAGGCTACAAAGATGCCTGCATAATAAAAGGAACCATTACTTTAAGAAGACGATGAAATTTATATCTTGGAATGTCAACGGCCTGAGAGCCTGTGTAGGAAAAGGGTTTGATACCATTTTCAACGAACTGGATGCAGATTTCTTCTGCCTACAGGAAACAAAGATGCAAGCTGGGCAACTTGACTTACCTTTCCTTGGATATGAATCTTATTGGAACTATGCCGAGAAAAAAGGATATTCCGGCACAGCCATATACACCAAGCACAAGCCTCTGTCAGTACGCTACGGCATGGGAATAGAGGAACATGACCACGAGGGAAGAGTCATTACCTTGGAATATGAAGAATTCTTCTTCATTACTGTATATGTGCCAAATGCGCAAGATGGATTAAGGCGTCTTGACTATCGCATGAAATGGGAGGATGACTTCCTTAGCTATATCAAAGAGTTAGATCGACAGAAGCCAGTTATCTTCTGTGGTGACTTGAATGTAGCACACGAGGAAATAGACCTGAAGAATCCCAAGACAAATCACAACAACCCAGGTTTTACAGACGAAGAACGCGGAAAGTTCACTACCCTACTGCAATCTGGTTTCAAGGACACATTTCGCACTTTGCACCCAGATGACGAGACTTATTCGTGGTGGTCATACCGTTTTCATGCCCGCGAAAAGAATATCGGGTGGCGCATTGATTACTTCGTGGTATCAGAAAGGCTGATGCCACAAGTGACATCAGCCTCTATACATACGGAGATTATGGGCTCCGATCATTGTCCTGTAGAATTGATACTCGGCAAGTAATAGCTGAGATGCGGAGGTTGGTTGTACGCTACATTCTGCCAACATATTCCCATTCTGTATATATGGTCGTGCATTAGCGTTACTACACGATACTCTGTAGGAATATTGGTTGTAAATATATTAAGGTGTGAATTGTCACTTGCATCATATAATATAACCTCTTCACGCCAATCTCCGAACAAATCAGCTTGCAGACAAGGTGTTGCCTTTGTGCCGTTGCACGAAGCAGAGTTTCCGTACATGCTGAACGAGAAGATACTTTGCGTGCCATCACCCATCCACTTTGCCACATAATAGTTCTGCTGGCGACGTGGCATCTGCATCCTGCGTCCTTGCATCATCAGGCTTTGAATAGAATCCGGGCTCATCGGAGGACGTTGTCCACGTTGCCTGTCGCGTCCCATACCGCGTTGGCCGCCCCATTGGCCTCTCTGTCCGCGAAAAGCATCATTGCCCCATGTACCAGGCTTCTGACCAGCGCTTCCGTTGCCAATCAACTCATCAAGCAAGTCGCCGTCCCAATATATACGGAAGTTCTGTGGTGTCCAGGCTTGTGTCTCAGCAATTACAGAGCCATCAATACTATGAATCTTTTTCTCTGCAGAACACCAGAATTCACTACCTCTGTGGAATCCGTCTATATCTGCTGCTATACCACGACCTGTATCTTCATCAGCATAGGTACGGAAGAGTATCTCACCAGTTCTTGCATCACTCAAAGCAGAGCCATGTTGACCTGATTCATAGACCATGAAATACTCCAGTCCCTTTCTGTCTGGATCCAAGTCTCCAAGATGTTGGGCATCACCATGTCCCAAACCTGTATTGTACAAGGTTTTGCCATCATCGTCTATTGCTGCAGCTCCAAAGATAATCTCGTCCTTTCCGTCATTATCCACATCGCCAACAGCTATGCTATGAGCGCCCTGTCCATAAACAGAGTCAGGCCCAGGTGTTTCGCTCTTATGAAGCCAACGTGTCTTCAGTTCCTTTCCGTCGAAGTCAACAGCCCACAGATATGCTCTTGTATAGTATCCACGACACATAACAGCAGAAGGATTTTCCTTTTTGCCTCCAAGGAATGCTACACACGCAAGATAGCGCTCTCCCCTATTGCCTTTAGCACTCTTGTCGCCCCATTCATGACTTGCATATTTGGGAGAGCCGCCAACGCCAAAAGCTCTGTTCGGATTATAGAAAACAGTATGAACAGCATGACCATCTTTACCTGAGAATACCGTCAGATACTCAGGACCATCTAAAACATGTCCTGTTCTGTGACGATAATCTGCATCATTGTCTGTATTTTTTATCTCGTCGTCTGTAGCTGCTAAAGTCACAAAATCTCCTTTACCATCTTTACTACCAGGAGCTGTCTTACATATCAGTTCCGCTTTACCATCGCCATCGAAATCATACACCATAAACTGAGTGTAATGGGCTCCTGCACGGATATTCTTTCCTAAAGAAACGCGCCACATAAGGATTCCTTCTGGTTTATAGCAATCAATATACACCTCACCTGTATATCCTGTGTGAGAGTTATCGTGCGAATTGCTTGGATCCCACTTTAGTATTATTTCATAATCTCCATCTCCATCCACATCAGCAGTAGAGCAGTCATTCGGAGTATATGAGCATGTACTGCCATCAGGCATTTCCTGATCTAAAGGACGAATCAAAGGTACCGAAAGATATGGCTTATCCCAAGGCGTCACCTCTTCACTTGTTTCTTCCACAGAACCTTTTACCACAGTCTGAACACTATAGTGGCTGTCTTTTGTGCCAAAAGAATCTGTAAAACACGTCTCACGAGCAAGATCTTGCGCAATAACTTCTCCATTACGCAAAATATTAAATGTCGTTTTCGGTGCATCAGTTGACAAGAAACGCCAACTGATAAAGTTACCTTTTTCTGCAGGCAGAGCAACAACGCCACGAGATAAACGCTCAATAAATGTTTGAGCAGAGCTTCCTACGGAAGAGAGTAACAGAATCGTTAAAAGTATGTTTATCTTTTTCATCGTTTGAGGATAGTATGATATGATTTACACTCAATAGTATAGACGCACGAAAAGACAAAAAGGTTAAGTTAATTTTTCTTAATAAAGAAGGAACACGTCTTTAAGTTTAACGTCATTCAACTTTTTTTTGTACTTTTGCAAAACTGAATCCGAGAAATTATTAACTAAAACAATAACGATATGAGTTCTGTAACAACAAACAAAATGACAAACTACCGTTGGGTGATTTGTGCCATGTTGTTTCTTGCCACTACGGTAAACTACATGGATCGTCAGGTACTATCCCTGACTTGGAAAGATTTTATTGCTGTCGATTTCCATTGGAACGACAATGATTATGGCACCATTACTGCCATCTTCTCATTATTCTATGCATTCATCTCGCTCTTTGCTGGTCGTTTTATTGACTGGATGGGAACGAAGAAAGGATACATCTGGGCCATCGTAGTATGGAGTCTTGGTGCTTGTTTGCATGCTGGTTGCGGATGGGTAACAATGTATGTAGAAAACATCGATAGCATCGAAGAACTCCGTAGCATTGCTGCAGGTTCTCAAGCTGCCATCGCTGTCAGCACACTCAGTGTGTGGTTGTTCCTTGCTTGTCGTATAGTACTTGCTGTCGGTGAGTCTGGCAACTTCCCTGCTGCCATCAAGGTTACAGCAGAATATTTCCCAAAGAAGGACCGTGCTCTTGCAACCTCTATCTTCAATGCCGGTGCTTCAGTTGGTGCACTCGCAGCTCCGCTGACAATACCAGTTCTTGCAGAACACATGGGATGGGAGATGTCATTCATAATCATCGGTGGTATCGGATTTATCTGGGCAGGCCTGTGGTTGTTCCTCTATGACAAACCTTCTAACAGTAAGTTTGTTAACGAAGCAGAACTTTCTTATATCGGCCAAGACGAAGAAGAGGAGAAGGTTGAGCAGGCAAAGCCAGCAGAGAATGAGCCTACTCTGTCTTTCCTACAATGTTTCGCATACCGTCAGACATGGGCATTTATCGTAGGTAAGTTAATGACAGATGGTGTATGGTGGTTCTACCTCTTCTGGGCACCTGCGTACTTCTCAGAATTAGGATATCCTTCTAATACTGGCATGGGACAAGCACTCATCTTTGTCTTGTATCTGATTGTTACAGTTCTTTCTATCTATGGTGGTTATCTGCCAAAGCTTTTTGTAGAGAAACTGGGACAGAATCCATACGCTGGCCGTATGAGAGCAATGCTTATCTTTGCTTTCTTCCCACTTTTCGCAATGTTTGCACAGCCTTTGGCACACATCAGCCCATGGATACCATGTATAATCATCGGTCTTGCTGGTGCAGGACACCAGGCATGGTCAGCTAACCTGTACTCTACAATTGGTGACATGTTCCCAAAGAGCGCCATCGCTACCATTACAGGTATCGGCACTATGTTTGGCGGACTTTGTTCATTTGCCATCAATAAGGGTTCTGGTATGCTGTTTACCTATGCAGACGGTTTGGGAGATGCCTTCTCTTTCTTCGGACAGACAGGCAAACCTGCAGGATACATGATAGTATTCTGCTACTGCGCTGTGGCTTACCTCATCGGATGGGTAATAATGAAGACACTCGTACCAAAGTACAAGCCTATCGTATTAGATTAAGAATTAAAGCTTAAAGTCTTTAGGAACATAATTGTCTAAAGACTGACATACAACAGAGGAGAACTTCTGACCTGAGGCAATAAACCTCAAAAAGGCAGCAAGTTCTTCTTCTTTTTTAATGGTTTCAAAAGATGTTATTCCTTCTTTGTAGATAGCATAACAGAAACCTGCATTAAAATTATCTCCTGCACCTATCGTACTTACAGTATCAACTTGTTCTACAGGGAAAGAAGCCTGTAGATTAGGTGTACGCAATTCTACTGGCTTATCAGCATTAGTATATATGAAATATGGACAATATTCCTTTACGATATTGTATGCTTCATCGCAGGTCTTCGCTCCATAAAGTATCTCAAAATCCTCATTTGATCCTCTCACAACAGAAGCAAGACGCATATTTTCCGTTATATTCTCTATAATATTGGGAATATCCGCTTTGTGGGATGCCCTGAAATTGATATCATAATACAGGAATGCTCCTTGTCCGTGTGCTTTTTCAAGAAAACGTTTGGAGAAAGCACGTATTTTGGGATTTACACAATAGAAAGAGCCATATATCACAATATCTCCCCTATCCATCTGCGGCATCTCCTGCGGCATCGCTATATTCCAATGGTCTTTGTAGAATTGATACTGTGCATCATTATTAGCATCAAGAAAGGCTAATGACAAATGAGATTTAGTTCCTACATGCCTATAGACATAATCAGTATTGATGTTGTTATCTATCAAGAAGTCGCGCACGATATCTCCTACGTGGTCATCCCCTGTCTCTGTTATCATGACACCAGGGACGCCCATACGCCCAAGAGAAATCATGGCATTGAATGTCGAACCACCTGGAACAGCCTTTTGTGGCTGATCATTTTTGAAAATTATGTCAAGGACCGTTTCACCAAAACCTATTATCTTCATTTGCCTTTATTATATCTGTGACAATATCAGTTATATTACAAATTAAAAAGACTCCTCAAGGCCAAAACCCTAAGGAGTCTTATTATCAGTTAAGTATTAAATTTACTTTGTAACGTCGTTGAAGAGAGCTACGCGGTTGAACTCAACCTCATCGAAGAGCTTGTCTGTTGCACCAAGACCTTCTGTCTCAAGACGGTCAGCAGCAATCTTGTACTTCTTAACGAGGATGTTCTTACAAGCCTCAGCACGCTTTTCAGAAAGCTTCTGGTTGAGCTCTGCAGAACCTTCTGGAGATGCATAGCCAGAAATCTTGATCTTAGCGTCCTTGTTGTTGTTCATGTACTTAGCAATCATCTCGAGGTTAGCCTCCTGGCTGCGCTCTACAACTGACTTACCCTGCTTGAATACAACAGATGGCTGGAGGTTTGCCTTAGCCTTCTCTACTACAGGAGCTGGCTTGTTCATGCAATCGTTGAGAGCCTTCTGGAGCTCAGCAATCTTAGCAGCCTTAGCAGCAGCGTCTGCCTTAGCAGCGTCAGCCTCAGACTTAGCAGCGTTGATCTTTGCGTTGAGAGCGTCGATCTCAGCCTGGTCACGGAGCTGCTCACAAGCGAAGTTGTGAGTACCGTTAGAAGTACCGAACTTGTAGTTAACACCAGCCTTCAGAGAGAAACCTGCTTTACGAGCATCATACTGGAACTTGTCATCAGTATCACCATCTGTCCAAGTCTGGAGAGCATAAACAAGAGCTGGTTCAATGTATACTTGCCATGCCTTTGTCTCACCGAGGTTAAGAGCAAAGTCAAGAGCTACCTTAGAATTGATACCATTAACCTTCCCAATTGGGCTATACAGAACATCACCACCATTGCTTGGATTTGCTTCAACTGCATTGAACTTATGTGTCCAACCGAAACCACCGAGAGCGTAGATTTCGAAGAAACGTGGCTGACCTTTGTAACCAGCGAAGAGGTTCATCAGGTTTGCTGTACCGAGCAGATCAACGTCAAGACCCTGAACGAAAGTCTTTGATCCACGGAGAAGACAGCCCTTCTTATGAGCGTTAAAATAAACATTGCCTTCAACAGCAAGTCCGAATACTGTTGTGAAGTTCTTACCTACGCGAACACCGAACTCTGGAGTGAATGCTTGAAATGCACTCTTTTTAGCAGGATTGTTGTTCTTAAGACTTGTGATAGCACCACCATTAATACCAACATAAATGTTGTCACCAGCCTTATTAGCTGTGATAGTTGTTCTTGGCTGTGCGCTTGCAGAAACTGCTATAGCAGCTGCTGCGATAAACATTGCGATTTTTTTCATTGTAATAAAACTTGTAAAAGTTAAAAATTAATAATCTTGCTTTAAAACTGCTGCAAAGTTAAGGCTATATTTTGAACTGACCAAACTTTTTTCTATATATATTGCAAAAAAATGTTATTTTCTTGATAAATATCAATTCCGTGCACGTGCACTATCATAAAAACCTACAACTAATATTAAATATATAAAGGAATATATGCATATTTATAATAGAATTATAGCATACCTAATTTACATTACATCGGCGTTTCTCACTATACAAAACAATTCACCATAAATAAAAATGTGCTGGAATTTGGATATTCCAGCACATTGATATATGAAACAAGGGTCAATTTTACTTTGTAATATCGTTGAAGAGTGCTACTCTGTTAAATTCTGGCTCATCAAAAAGTTTATCTGTTGCTCCAAGGCCTTCTGTCTCTATGCGATCAGCAGCAATCTTATACCTCTTGACGAGGATGTCCTTACAAGCTTGTGCACGCTTCTCTGAAAGTGTCTGATTAAGTTCCTTTGAGCCCTCTGGAGAAGCATAACCAGATATCTTAATCCTTGCATCCTTATTGTGCTTCATGTATGACGCAATCATATCGAGGTTAGCCTCCTGACTGCGATCTACATTAGACTTACCCTGTCCAAAGACAACTGATGGCTGTAGGTTTGCTGCCCTAGACTTTACAATTGGAGGAACAGGTGTGTTCATGCAAGCATTGAGAGCCTTCTGAAGTTCTGCAATCTTAGCAGCTTTTGCTGCAACATCTGCATTTGCTGCATCTGCCTCAGCCTTCGCAGTGTTGATTTTTGCATTGAGAGCATCTATCTCTGCCTGATCGCGGAGCTGCTCTAAAGCGAAGTTGTGGGTATTATTTGATGTACGGAACTTATAGTTGACACCAGCCTTCAAGTTAAAACCAGCTTTATTAATGTCATACTTGAATTCGCTATTATGCATTACATTTTCATATTCTGGCTGAGGAGCTATAGATCCAAAAGCCAACACACTATATGTAATAGAAGGCTCCAGATATACCTGCCACTGTTTCTTTGCGCCGAGGTTTACAGCAAAGTCAAAGGCAATTTTAGAATTAACGCCATTATATCTTGTTGCTGTTCCAAAAGCATGTGTCCATCCGAAACCGCCAAGGGCTATAACTTCAAAGAAACGTGGCTGTCCTTTGTAACCAGAGAACATATTCATCAGGTTTGCTGTACCGAACAAATCAAGGTCAAGTCCTTGAATCCATGTCTTGCTGACAGCAAATGGGCAACAACATCTGTGGTTCGTGAAGTACAGATTTCCCTCAAAGGCAAGTCCGAAAACTGTTGTGAAGTTCTTACCGACACGAGCACCTACCTCTGTAGTGTATGCAGTAAATGCATTATTTCTTTGTTTTGCGCCATCTTGGATTCTATAGTAATTCCTAAACCCAGTAATAGCACCAGCATTAATACCAACATAAACATTGTCATCAGCATTATTTGCAGTGACAGTCGTTCTCTGTTGGGCGCTAGCAGAAACCGCCATGGCAGCTGCAGCAATAAACATTGCAAATCTTTTCATTTCTAGAAATTTTGGATAATTACTTAAGTAATTGACTTTAAAACATGTGCAAAATTACATCAACATTTTGGATTTTCAAAATTTTTTTGTGCATATTACTAAAAAATGTTATTTTTTTGACAAATATCAATTTTGTGTGCGAACACGTTTTGTTTGTCATAAAAAAAAAGTACCTTTGCATGCTGAAAATAGAACAACTAATACGCAAATAAATAAAGACAACAGTGGACACATTAAAAAAATTCCTACCAGATGTTCTTGTTATACTTCTCTTTGCAGTAATATCATTCGCATATTTTTACCCTGCAGACATAGAAGGCAGGATATTATATCGACACGATTCTGCTGCCAGTCGTAGCTTGGGACAAGAGGCACGTGAATACAGAGACAGAACCGGAGAAGTAACCCGTTGGACAAACTCTGTCTTTTCGGGAATGCCAACATACCAGATTTCCGTATCCTATGACAGTGCGAAACTTCTTAGCAAGGTCATGGATGCCTACCATCTGTGGTTACCGGAGAATGTATGGTATGTATTTGCATACCTCTTAGGCTTTTACCTTTTGCTGCGGGCATTCAACTTCAAATGGTATCTGGCAATGCTAGGCTCCATCATTTGGGCTTTCAGCAGTTACTTCTTAATAATCATTGCTGCCGGACATATATGGAAAGTAATGGCATTGGCATATCTGCCTCCGATGTTGGCCGGTATTCTATTGGCATACAAGGGGAAATACCTGTCTGGTCTTATCGTAACAGGCATCTTCACTGCATTTGAGATCAATGCCAATCACATGCAGATGACCTATTACTACTTCTTCATCATCTTCTTCATCGTACTGGGATACCTCATTGACAGCATCCGCCAAAAGCGCATAGGACACTTCCTTAAAGCGTCTGGCATTTGCATAATCGGAGGGTTGCTCGGCTTGGCAGCCAATCTTCCGAACCTTTACCACACCTGGGAGTATCAGAAAGAGTCTATGCGCAGCAAAAGCGAGCTCGTAAAGGCAAATTCTGCAAACCAGACATCATCAGGCCTGGAGCGAGACTACATAACCCAGTGGAGCTATGGCATTGACGAGACATGGACCTTGCTTGTGCCGAACACCAAGGGAGGCTCCAGCATGACAGCCGTCAGCCAGTGCTCTGCAGCACGCGAGAAGGCCGACCCTATGTATATGCAGATATACCAGCAGATGGGGCAGTATTGGGGAGAACAACCCGGAACATCAGGTCCTGTCTATGTGGGAGCCTTTGTCCTGATGCTCTTTATTCTTGGGTTGTTTATCGTAAAAGGCTCAATAAAATGGGCATTACTGGCGGCCACGATACTGAGCATACTGCTTTCTTGGGGACACAACATGATGTGGTTGACAGACCTCTTCATCGACTACATGCCAATGTATGCAAAATTCCGTACAGTGGCTTCCATCCTCGTAATAGCCGAATTCACAATACCACTTCTGGGTATCATGGCATTAAAGAAGCTCATTGACGAGCCTGACAGCATCATAAGTACCCGATTCCGTATCAAGGGCAAGCCCGTCAACTGGCTTTATGTATCCTTTATCCTGACCGCAGGTACTGCAGTACTGTTCGCCCTCTTCCCCACCCTGTTCTTCGACACCTTCGTCTCTGCCGCAGAAATGCGGGCATTGAGCCAGATTCCGCAAGACCAGCTAACACCGCTTCTTAACAATCTCCGCGACATCCGCATAGCAACCTTTGTGTCCGACTGTTGGAGGAGCGTCCTGATAATCGTTCTTTGCACCGTTGCGGTTATCACATACCGCATGCAGAAGATTTCTGCTACCGTGATGGCGTGCATCATTGCTGTGATTTGTCTTTTCGACATGTGGCAGGTTGACAAGCGCTACCTGAATGACGACATGTTTGTCAGCAACACCCTGCGCACAGCGCCAATAGAACCTACAGAGACCGATGTTCAGATACTCAAGGACAAGACTCTCTATTACAGAGTTCTCAACCTTGCCTCAAATACCTTCAACGAAAACGAGACAAGCTATTTCCACAAGAGCATCGGAGGATATCATGCTGCAAAGTTACGCAGATATCAGGAACTCATAGAAGCACACATCTCTCCTGAGATACAAAAGGTATTCCCTGCCATCGTAGAGGCACAGGGCGATATGAGCAAGATAAACGGCGACAGCATTATGCCGATAATCAACATGCTCAACACCCGATATCTCATTCTGCCACTGCAGGGAGGTTCCACGATGCCGCTCCAGAATCCATACGCTATGGGAAATGCATGGTTCGTCAACGACCTACAATATGTTGACAATGCCAACCAGGAGCTGGAGGCTATCGGCAAGATCAACCTGCACACGACAGCCGTTGCAGACAAGAAATTTGAGAAAGTTCTGGGAAATGCTTCCAAGAACTCTTCCGGCTCTGTCACTCTGACCAATTACGAGCCAAACAAACTGCAATATTACGTCAAGTCAAACACAGGCGGCATTATCGTATTCTCCGAAGTCTTCTATCCAGGCTGGACATGCTCCGTTGACGGCAAGCCGGTGGAAATAGGACGAGTCAACTATGTCCTACGAGCTATCAACATCGAGAAAGGAAATCACAAAGTAATACTGACATTCAAGCCTAAGAGTGTAGAGGCAACCGAGTACGTCGCATATATCGCGATAGTACTGCTTGCCGTTTGTCTGCTCTCTATTATAATAATAAGGTTAAGGAAAAAAGCATGAAATACGCATTAGTAACTGGCGGCTCACGCGGTTTGGGTCGCGCAATATGCCTGAAGCTCGCAGAGATGGGCATACCTGTAGTGATTAATTATCAGTCCAGCGAACGAGCTGCACAAGAAGTGAAGTCCGCCTGCGAAGCCCTTGGCGTGCAGGCAGAGCTGCTGAAATTCAACGTCGGTGACATGACAGCCGTTGATGTAGCCATCGACCAGTGGGAAGAGGCCCATCCGGATGACTACATCGCCTACCTTGTCAACAATGCCGGCATTACCCGCGACAACATGATGTTCATGATGCCGGCAGAAGACTGGGCTGCAGTGTTGAACACATCCCTGAACGGATTCTATTATGTCACCCGAAAGGTGCTTCCACGAATGATGATGCGCAAGCACGGAGGCTCCATCGTAAACATGGCGTCCGTAACAGGTCTCAAAGGAATGCCTGGCCAGACCAACTATGGCGCAGCAAAGGGCGGCATCATAGCAGCCACGAAGTCACTAGCATTAGAGGTGGCAGCGCGCAATGTGACAGTAAACGCTGTCGCACCGGGCTTCATCGAGAGCGACATGACGAAAGACCTCGACAAGGACTCTCTCGTACCATTGATTCCGACCAAACGTTTCGGCAAGCCGGAAGAGGTGGCAGCCCTCGTCGGCTTCCTCGTTTCTGAGAATGCACGCTACATTACAGGAGAAGTAATCTCCATCAATGGCGGATTATATACATGATGTACAATAACACATATTTTAAAGACCTGGGTGTCAGGGCAGAGTATTCCACCTTTGCTCCTGACGGCAAGGCGATGGAACGGCATGTAATGCTTCATGTCGAGCCACGCGGCGAGTTGTTCGGCGAGCAGATACAGCGTCTGCAGGATGCCGAAGAAAAGGTTCTTGCCCTGCAGCCGTCCCTCAAGAAAGTCTTCAAACGCTATTTCTTCAGCGACATCGTCAATCAGGCACCCCTAGTGCCGACAGACGACAGCTGCACCACCTGTTTCATACAACAGCCCCCGCTCGACGGCTCCAAGGTGGCCGTGTGGATGTACCTTCAGGAGGCTGAAGACGTTACTGTTCAGGACGGAGTAGCCATCGTGAAGAACAATGGCTATGAGCACTACTGGCAGATGGGGAAATATGAAACCCAGGGCAACAGCTTTACGCAGACCCAGATGCTGCTGTACAACTACGAGGAGATGCTTGAGAGTCACAACATGACAATAGAGCGCAACTGCATCCGCACATGGTTCTTCGTACGCGATGTTGACATCCTGTATAAAGGCATGGTGGAAGCCCGCAAGGCCAATTTCTTCAGCCAGGGCATGAGGGAAGACACCCATTACATCGCCTCCACCGGCATTGGCGGCGTGCCGCAGGACACCAAGAGCATCCTCGTCCTCGACACCTACGCCATCAAGGGCATAGCAAACAATCAGCAACGCTATCTCCATGCCCCGACACACCTCAACCCCACCAGCGAGTACGGAGTGACATTCGAGCGCGGCACCTGTCTGGAATTCGGCGACAGAAAACACATCATCATCTCCGGAACCGCCTCCATAAACAATAAAGGCGAGGTGGTGAATGCCGGCAACGTCATAAAGCAGGCCCACCGTATGTGGGAGAATGTGGAGACGCTGCTCGCAGAAGGAGGAGCGACGTTCGGTGACGTCATGCAGATAATCGTTTATCTCAGAGACCCCGCCGACTACGGCACCGTCAAGCAGATGTTTGAGGAGAAATTCCCCGAAACACCGTTCGTCATCACCCTTGCCCCCGTCTGCCGCCCACAATGGCTCATCGAAATGGAGTGCATGGCAATAATCCCGAATAACACAAGAGAGTATAGGGATTTTTAAAAGTTTTTAACATTACGGCATTAAAGAGTGGGAAATAATCCTGCTCTTTTTGCGTTTACTTATGGTGAGATTGGCTCGGAGCTGAAAATGGAAATACTAAAAGAAATCACAAGGCAAACGGTAATTGGTGGAACCATGATTCTATACCTCTTACTCATTCCTACCCAGCTGAAAGCCCAGTATGACCCATACTTCTCGCACTACTTCGATATGCAGACAGCATTCAACCCTGCAGCGGCAGGCAAGGAATCGAAGATGAATCTATATGCTGGTTACGCTATGACGATGGCCGGATTTGAGCATGCTCCTCAGACAATGACAATATCGGGAGACTATCCTTTCGCAGCCATGGGAGCGATACATGGTGTGGGTGCCCAGATAATGAGCGACAAGATTGGTCTCTTCACTCACCAACGTATCACCGGCCTGTATGCCATACGGAAGAAGTTAGGCCAAAGCGCATACAGCGGTCAGCTTTCCGTCGGAATACAGCCTGGCATTATCACTGAAAAGTTCAGAGGCTCAGAGGTAGAGCTTGGCGAGGACAATGATGATGCCTTCACAAGAAGCGACATCGACGGCAACGCCTTTGATCTCAGTCTCGGAGTGCTCTTCCAAAAGGGAAGCTGGTATGCAGGCCTCAGTGCCAAGCACCTCACCTACCCCAAGGTGATGCTCGGAGAGAAGAACGAGATAAAGATTGATGCCACATACTATGCCACAGGCGGTTATGACTTCAGGCTGAGGAATCCTTACCTGAAGATTGCCACATCAGCCTTGGTGATGAGCGAAGGCGTTACCTTTAGGGCAGACATCACGGGACGCATAATATACACCTTTGAAGAAAAGATGTTATACGCGGGCCTCAACTACAGCCCCACCCGCTCCGTGACAATACTCGTCGGAGGCACATTCAACGGATTCAAGGTAGGCTACTCATTCGAGGGATACACCAATGACCTTGGCTTCCGCAACGGTTCGCACGAACTGTTCCTGGGCTACTCAATGAACGTTGACCTCGGCAAACACGGAAAAAACAGATATCAGACAACGAGGACGCTGTAAGGAGTTAAGAGTTAAGAATTAAGAATTAAAAAAGATATATGAAAAAAACATTATTTGCTTTCCACTTTGTATCATTACTGGCATTATCGCTGGTAATGGTGTCTTGTTTTGGTGGCAAGATGACTCAGGCTTCTCAAGGAGGCGAAGTGACTGGTTACAGTACCGGAAGAGGATTTAGCGAGCCTACACCATATGGCATGACCCTCATTAACCGTGGTTTCCTTCACATGGGAGTAGAAAAGAAAGACTCTCTATGGGGTATGGCCGTTCCTACGAAGGACATCTCCGTAGATGGTTTCTGGATGGACGAACGTGAAGTGTCAAACGCCAAGTACAGACAGTTCGTCATGTGGGTTCACGACAGTATTCTCCGCACCCGTCTGGCAGACCCTGCCTATGGCGGTGACGAGACATACATGATTACCGAAGACAAGAACGGTGATCCTGTAACACCTCACCTGAACTGGAAGAAACAGCTCCCACGCAAGCCTAACGAGGATGAGCAGCGCGCCATAGAGTCGCTCTATATCACCAACCCTGTTACAGGCGAGAAACTCCTTGATGCATCGCAGATGAACTATAAATATGAAATCTACGACTACACAACTGCTGCACTGCGCAAGAACCGTCTTGATGCCAGAGAGCGTGATTTGAATACTGACAAAGTAGTCAACGAAGATGAAGTCGTAATGATTTCAAAGGATACTGCCTACATCGACGACGAGGGACGCATTGTCCGTGAGACCATCAACCGTCCGCTTTCAGGACCATGGGACTTCCTTAATACATATATTGTAAATATCTATCCTGACACCACATGTTGGGTTAACGACTTTACAAACAGCGATAACGAGATGTATCTCCGTAACTATTTCTCCAACCCCACTTATAACGACTATCCTGTAGTTGGTGTTACATGGGAGCAAGCCAACGCCTTCTGTGCTTGGCGTACGGAATACCTGCTCAAGGGTCTCAGCGGTCAGGCACGCTATATCCAGAGATATCGCCTGCCGACAGAGGCTGAATGGGAGTTTGCTGCCCGTGGCAAGGACGGCACAGAGTTCCCATGGGAGAATCCTGACGTAAAGAACGGCGATGGCTGTTATTATGCCAACTTCAAGCCCGACCGTGGTAATTACACCAAGGACGGCAACCTGATAACAAGCAAGACTGGTATCTATGCTGCAAACAGCAACGGTCTGTACGATATGGCCGGAAATGTAGCAGAGTGGACCTCTACCATTTATACAGAAGCAGGTGTACAGGCCATGAATGACCTCAACCCACAACTTGAGTATAAGGCTGCCCTCGAAGACCCATACCGCATGAAGAAGAAGAGTGTACGCGGTGGTTCATGGAAAGACCCTGAGAGCTATATCCGTTCTGCATGGCGTTCATGGGAATACCAGAATCAGCCACGCTCATACATCGGCTTCCGTTGTGTAAGGTCACTGGCAAGTTCATCAAGCGTCAATAGTAAAGGCAAGAAAAAAAGATAAATAAAGAATATGTCACAATACAGCAAAATAAACATCATCTACTTCATGCAGAAGTGGATGGATAGTGTCCCAGGACAGACGTTCCTGAACTATGCATACTCTTGGGGAGCAGCAGTCGTAATTCTTGGTACCCTGTTCAAGTTGACCCACCTGCCAGGTGCCAACCTCATGCTTTTCATTGGTATGGGAACGGAGGTTGTAGTGTTCTTCATATCAGCCTTCGACCGTCCATTCGACAAGACAACAATCGACATGACTCTCAGCAACCATATGGAGGAAGAAGTTGCCGCAGATGCTGCAGATGTAGCACCTAGCGCAGGAGCAGCTATTATAGCACCTTCTGTTGCAGGCAGCAAAGCAAGCGCCCCAGCAGAAGTCTCTGGTCTCTCCGGAGGTACTGTCATCATTGGTAACGGTGTTATCGGTGGTGGTGCAGCAGCACCAACAAGTGCAAAGACTCCTGACGTTGCTCCAATAGCAGCCAGCTCTGACAATGATGAGAAGCCAGAAGTTTCTCAGCCTGCAGGAGGTGTTATCGCTACTTCAGTAACAGGTGCACCAGCTCCTGCAGTATCACAAGAGACAGCGGATGCTATGGAAGAAGTAACACAAGCATACATAGAACGTCTTAACGAGCTTAACGATACCCTTGAGAAGGTATCAGCCCTCAGTCAGCGTCTGTCTGTTGACAGCGAGGAGATGGAGAATCTCAACCGTACACTGACCGGTATAGCACGTGTCTATGAGATGCAACTGAAATCCGCATCACAACAAATTACTACTCAAGACTCTATCAACGAGCAGACCAACATCATGGCAAATAAGATTAAGGAACTCAACGGCATATACAGCCGCATGATTGAAGCCATGACTGTTAACATGCCAAAGATGTAATATGGCAATAAAGAAACGACCTGTCTCCCCTCGCCAAAAGATGATCAACCTCATGTATGTGGTGTTGATGGCGATGCTTGCAATGAATGTCTCTACGGAGGTGCTCAACGGTTTCTCTATTGTAGAAGAGGGCCTGCGACGCTCCACCAACAATTCTACTGCAGAAAACAACAATATCTACGAGAACTTCGAAACCCAGATGCGCAACAACCCTGTGAAGACAAGGGTATGGTATGCACGAGCTCAGGAGGTGAAGAAGATGAGCGATGATTTGTATAATTTTGCAGAACAGATGAAGATTGCCATTGTCAAGGAGGCCGACGGCGAAGATGGTGACATACATAACATTCAGAACAAGGAAGACCTTGAAGCTGCTGAGCAGATAATGCTCTCCCCTATCAACGGAAAGGGAAAGCAGTTGCAGAAGATGATTGAAGATTTCCGCTACAAGGCAAAATCCATGCTCAATGACGAACGTCTTCAGAAAATCATCGATGACAATCTTTCTACCAGCGTATCCAAGAAGGCAAAGGCTTTAGGAAAGAACTGGCCGGAATATATGTTTGAGCAGATGCCTGTGGCTGCAGCAGTAACACTTTTGTCAAAACTGCAAAATGATGTGCGTTACGCAGAAGGTGAGATGCTGCATACCCTGTCATCAAACATCAGCCTCAAGGATATTCATGTCAACAAACTTTCTACCTTTGTTATTCCTGAGGCGAAGACCATTATTCGTGGTGACAAGTTCTCTGCCCAAATCGTTATGGCAGCCATCGATACTACCCGTCAGCCAGAAGTGTTCATTGGTGGCAGGAAGGTAGAGCTACGCAATAGCACCTACGAATTTACTACCAGTAAGACTGGTGACTTCACATTCTCTGGATACATGACAATGCTGGATGCCTCCGGCACCACGATAAGACGTGATTTCAAGCAGGAATATACTGTTGTTGACCCATCGGCTACTGTTTCAGCAGACCTGATGAATGTCCTCTATGCAGGTTACAGCAACCCTATCAGCGTTTCTGTTCCTGGCGTACCTCTCAGCAAGGTTGCTGCTACGATGAGTGGTGGTAGTCTTACCCCAACAGGTCCTGGACATTATATCGCACGTCCAAGTGCTGTAGGCAAAGACGTCACTATTTCTGTTACCAGCTCACAGTCAGGAAAGCCTCTCCCAATGGGACAGTTCACATTCCACGTGCGTAAACTGCCTGACCCAACCGCATATATCGTGATTGGCGATGACCGTTTCCGTGGTGGTGGTTTGTCAAAGGCAAATCTGATGAATGTGAATACTCTTAAAGCAGCTATCGATGACGGACTGCTCGATATCGAATTCAGGGTAACTGGATTCACAGCAGTATTCTTCGACAATATGGGTAATGCAGTCCCTGTTGTCAGCGATGGTGCGAGCTTCTCTGCAAGACAAAAAGACACATTCCGCAAGTTGTCCCGCAACAAGCGATTCTATATTTCAAGCATTCAGGCAATCGGTCCTGACGGCATAGCCCGCACATTGCCAACAGCTATGGAAGTCGTTGTAAAGTAATAAATAATATAGGTATCAAAATATGAAACTAGTATTTTCTATTCTGTTCTTATCACTTTTCGCTTTTCAAGTAAATGCACAGCCGGCACAGCGTCGTGCTGCCAGAGAAAAGAAGGAGGAAGTGAAGAGTACGCCAAAGAAGGAGGTTGCAACAGAAGCAAAGGCTGAAGTGAAGCCAGAAGCTAAGCCGGCAGCAAAGCCAGCGACGCCACCTGCTGCACCAAAGAAACCAGCGGTAGCGCCTCCAAAGAAGCCAAACTCTGCAGCTGCGAAGACACCTGCGAAGACTTCTGCTAATGGCATCTCTACTCGTGCGCAGTTATCATACCCTACATCAATGCAGATGAAGGAAGATGTAGTATGGCGTCGTGACATATATCGCGAAATAGACCTTACCCAAGGTGATAATGCCGGACTATACTATCCTGTAGAGCCTATCGGCAGTCAGATGAACCTTTTCACATATTTGTTCAAACTTGTACTCTCTGGACAGATTAAGGCCTATGAGTATCGTCTTGACGGCAACGAGAGTTTCGAGCCGGACGCTTTGTTAAAGCCATTGGCCCTGCTCGACAACTACCATATCTACTACGAGCGTAAGGACGGAAAGCTTAAACTGGATAATAGCGACATCCCTTCAAAGGAAGTAAAGTCATACTATGTTAAGGAAACATCATATTATGACCAGTATTCTTCTACCTTCCACACAAAGGTTCTGGCTCTCTGCCCTATCATGAGCAGCGACGATGGATTTGGAGATGTTGAGACAAAATATCCATTGTTCTGGGTAAAGTATGACGATGTTGCACCTTTCCTTGCAAAGCAGACCATTATGACAAGCGACCTCAATAATGCTGCCACGATGTCTGTTGACGATTACTTTGTCAAGAATATGTATCAGGGCAAAATCTACAAGACAAATAATATGTTGGGCAAGACGCTTGCACAATATTGTCCTAATGATACAGCAATGCAGAAAGAGCAGGCGAGAATCGAAGCAGAACTGAAAGCCTTTGAGGAAAACATCTGGGGTGACCAGGTTCGTAAGGATTCTCTCGATTCTATTGCCAAAGCCCAGCTGGCTCTCGACCCTAAGGCAGCAAGGAAAGCTGCAAAGGCAAATCGTCGCGCTAGCAATACAAGCGTAAGCAAGAAGTCATCTTCAAAGAGCAAGCCTTCTGGCGACAGCGGTTCTGCACGTATCAGCGTTAGGAGACAAAGACACTAATTCTGTAAAAGTTAAACAATTAACCATAGATTAAATTATGAAGAAATTCCACATGTCATTAGTCATCGCAGCATTCGCTATGCTAATGGCTATACCGACACAAGCTCAGGTTAACTGGGGTTTGCGTGCAGGTGCAAACATCGTAAACATGAAGATGTCAAGTGACGTTTTCAGTTCAAAGAACAATGCAGGTTTTTATGTAGGTCCTACAGTAAAGTTTACTGTTCCTATTGTAGGCCTCAGCTTCGATGCCTCTGCTTTGTATGACCAGCGTACTGCGAAAGTAGTAGATAATGCAGATGGTGACACAGAAGAGCGCAAGCAGCAGACTATCCAGATTCCTATCAACATCCGTTATGGCTGGGGATTGAGCAGCATGGCAAACGTATTCCTCTTTGCAGGTCCACAGTTCGGCTTCAATGTCAGCAAGCACTATTCTGACTGGACTTGGAAGTCAAGCCAGTTCAGCGTCAATGTAGGTGTTGGTGCTACAGTGTTAAGCCATCTGGAGTTAAAAGCCAACTACAACTTTGTAGTGGGAAAGAGTGCTGTTGCTTACGATAACTTTCTTGGCAATAGCAGATTCAACTCTTGGCAGGTAGGTTTAGGCTACTATTTTTAAGTAATATTGTCGTATAACATAACATTTCAGCGCAGAAGTTTTTTTCTTCTGCGCTTTTTTTTGTATCTTTGCCATCAAAGATGGCGAACTTACTCCATCTCGGCAAAAAAAAGATATAATGAGAAGATTATTTTTACTCGGGGCATTTATGCTATCCTTGATAGCTAATGCGCAAGTGACAACAGAAGTTTCAACATTCCTGTTGGCAGGTCCTATGGCGGTTAATGCTCCCTTTGGCGTCGATTCTGTCGATGTACAGGGGAAGAAGTTTGATGAGAAGTCTATGCTTAATGGCATAAGTCTGATGACGCCCGCCACAACAACATTCAGCGGGCAGGTACTACCCTCTCTTGAAGACAGCAAGAGTATAGGGGTTTTGTCTTTCTATGTCAACAACACAAATTTCATAAAGGGGAAGCTAAACGTACAAGGCCCGAAGAACTACAAGCTATTTATTGATGGTAGTGAAGCGCAGCCAGACATCAAGCTATCTCCTGAGCACCATACAATAGCAATAAAATACATTACCGATGCTAAGGCACAGGACTCCATCCGCGTTACTATAGAGGCTGACAGCACCGTTGCCTATACTACCGATGAGCATCATCCTTTCATGTTACACGATATGACTGACGGACGCAGAGTGCGAGGTGTATCGCTTTCTGCTGATGGTACATACATCATAGTGACCTATCAGAATACAGAGCGTGGTGGCAATTCGCAGTGGACACGAGAACTTCGCGATGTTAAGACGGGCCGACTGCTATACATCCTCAGTCGCGATGCACGATGGATGCCACGTTCTGTTGCATATATAGAAGAGGAATGGGATGCTGGTCACAAGCATCTGATAAAGGTTGACCCAAAGACAGGAGAGCGCAGTCGCTTTGCTACTGATGTTCCAAATGGCGGATATGCCATAAGTCCTGCGGAAGACTATCTTATCATAACTGCCGAGGAAGATGGTCCGAAAGAGGATAGTCAGGTTTACGAAGTGCTCGAGATGGATGACAGGCAGCCAGGTTGGAGAAAGCGCACCTATCTTATGCGTTATGACATCGCTACAGGCCTCAGCGAACGTATCACCTTCGGCAATAAGGGCGAACACCTCTACGACATTTCTCCTAACGGCAAGAAACTGCTTATCGGCACCAGTCACTCACGCCTGACGAAGCGCCCCACCACAGTCACCAACTTTTACATAATGGATGCCCAAACCCTTGCTGTTGACACTCTCATCACAGCAGGAGAATTTCTGGAGGATGCCGACTTCTCGCCTGATGGAACACAACTGTTGTTTAAGGGCCATCCGGAGGCATTCAATCGCATAGGGTGTCAGTTGCCTGCTGATATAACACCAAACTCCATAGAAAACGAACTCTTTCTGTTTGATATCGCAACCAAGAAGGTAACGTCCCTTACGAAGGACTTCGACCCATCAGTCAATAATTATAACTGGTCGCTGGCAGACAAGCAGATATATTTCTCTGCAGAAGATCGCGACTATGTCAGCATCTTCAGGTTGAATCCGTCGAAGGATACTATCGAGAAACTGCCATTAGAGGGCGATGTCATCTTTCGCTTTAATATGTCAACACATTCACCCACAATGGCGTGGTTGGCTTATAAGACGATGGAGCCGGCATCAGCCTATGTCGCTTCCCTTCCCAATTTGAAGAAAGCAAGATGTCTCTTTGACGGAAAGACGACTCTCGGAAAAGCCGAGATGGGCACCTGTCAGGATTGGAATTATGTAAACTCCAAAGGCGAAACGGTATTTGGTCGTCTGTATCTGCCAAAGGATTTTGATACCACGAAGAAATATCCCATGATTGTCTATTATTATGGCGGCTGCTCTCCCGTTTCCCGTTCCTTTGAGTCGCCATATTCTCCACAGATATGGAATTCGCTCGGCTATATCGCCTATATAGTGCAGCCCAGCGGTGCAACAGGCTTTGGTCAGGAATGGGCTTCGCGCCATGTGAATACTGCAGGCCGAGGTCCTGCTGAAGACATCCTCGAAGGGGTGAAAAAGATTTGCGAGGAGCATCCTTTTATAAACAAGGAGAAGATTGGTTGTATGGGAGCCTCTTATGGCGGCTTTATGACACAGTATCTTCAGACAATAACCGATATCTTTGCCTGTGCTGTGAGTCATGCAGGCATCTCCAACCACACCAGCTATTGGGGTGAAGGCTATTGGGGGTACAACTATAGTGAGGTTTCTATGGCCAACAGCTATCCCTGGAGTCATAAGGAGCTGTATGTTAACCAGTCGCCACTATTCAATGCCGACAAGATACATACTCCCCTACTCCTGTTGCATGGTGATTCCGACACTAATGTGCCTGTCATCGAAAGCCTGCAGATGTTCACTGCCCTCAAACTCTTAGGGCGCGAAGTAGCGCTTGTAGAAGTAAAGGGAGAGAACCATCACATCCTCGACTACGCCAAGAAGGAAAAGTGGCTTGCAACACAAATGGCTTGGTTCCAACGATGGCTGAAGGATGACCCATCATGGTGGGAGGCTCTCTACCCTGAGAAGAATCTTTAAAGCTTCACTTTGAAGCCTGCCATACACCAGAAACCTGGCTGTTTGACAGTACTCAAATCATAATATCTGTACGAGGTGATATTGTTGAGAGACAATGACACCTCGTATCTCTTTTTTATTAACGAGGCCTTCGCATCTATAAGGCTGAAAGGCTTGTAGAGCGGCCCCATGCGGTCTTGCCACCTGTATGCTATGTCAAAGTAAAGAGTGAAGAAAGAACCACGAAGTGTATAGCGAGGTTCTATCGTCACCTTATGCTTCAGATACTCCATAGCATAATTGCTTTTGTAGATGCTCACTTCGTCATATCTTTTCTGGTCAATAAAGCAATATCCAACCTTAAGGGAAAGTTGAGAGTTTAAAGTTGAGAGTTTAGAATTTATGGAGAATCCTCTGTTGTCAAGACGGAAGTTTGCTGAATGATATTTATCCGTAGGAGAATACATCACCCAGTCAATCATGTCTGTGCCCCAATCATAAAAGAGTTGAGAGTTGAGAGTTAAGAGTTTAGAGTTATATCTATAGCCGAGGCGTAACGACTGCACCCTTTCTGGCTTTAGATCCTTGTTGCCTTCGTTTGTAGGAGATTTATAAAACAAATCCGTAAATGTCGGCATTCGGAAAGCAGTATTATAGCTCAGGAAAACATCGCTTTGGACCTTTTGTGTATTCCATACCCTATACTTCATATCGATGCCCGGAAAGAAGTGAAACTTGCTGTCATAGCCGCTGTTATAATTGGCCACAACACCCATAGAAGCTGTGTACCTCTTGTATATTATGTTATGTTCCAGGAAAAGGCTCACCTCTGTTCTGTCACTATGATAGGTGCGGCGGATGCTCTCGTTGCGTATCTCTGCACCAAAGGCCGTCTTTCCCCAAGACCAGTCATGATCGCCATTTATCTTTCCGCCAATCACATTGGTGCGATGAAAGTTCTCCCCCACTCCTGAGCCACGAATCAGTTGAAAATGGTCAGTATTCAGGTTCCAATACGGCTGAATCAGATACTGAAAAGCCTCCGACAACTTTCCCCTTGCCGCAACAGAGGCGAAGAAGCGCCCATTGCTCTCATATTGGTCAGGATAAGCGGTAGAATAGAACGTATTCGCCCCATATCGCTTTGCAGTAGCGCCCAGTGTCAACTGAAGGTTGAGAGTTGAGAGCTGAGAGTTGAGAGAATAGAAGCCTTGCGACTGGCGGAAGTAGCTATTCTCCGTTCCTCCATCGCTTTGTCTATAGCCTGCCGAGAGGCTCATCCCCTTGCCTGCGATGCGTCCTGTTCCACCAAAGGTTCCAAAGCTGCCGCCTTCGAGAGAAACAACACCTTCGACCTTTGAACCTTGAACTTCTTGAACTCTTGAACCTTTGGTTACAATATTCAACGCCCCATTGAAGGCTGAAGCGCCAAAGACGCGCGACGAAGCCCCTTCGACAATCTCGATGCGTTCAATATCCTCAAGAGAAACTGGGAAGTCGGCAGAGAGGTGTCCCGTTTGTGGATTGCCGATATTGACACCATTAAGCAGAATGGCAATCTGGTCAAAAGTACCTCCACCGATGGAGATGTCCGTCTGTACTCCGAAGCCACCGCGCTGACGGACATCCACGCCTGTGACCATTTTCAATGCATCGTTTACTGTTGCCACCGCCGCACGATGAATGTCATCGCTAGTAATGACTGTGACAATCTTTGCCGTCTCACCCTCGGTAAGCGGCACCCTCGACCCTAAGACAACGACATCATCCAGGGTTTGGGCCTCACGAACAACTGTGTCCTTTGCGAGTTCCTCAACCACACTGACTCCCTCCGCCAAAGCATGAGAGACAACAGCAACGCTGAGAACTCCAATCAACACCTCATGCCCCAAGACTGAGAACAGGGCATAACCTTTTCTCGAAAAGCGCTTGAAACGAAAGCTTGCACGTGAAAAAAACAGTTCTTTTTTCATAAATCGTCCGCGAAGGTACAAAAAAATAATGAAAACAAGAACTTTTTAGAGGATTTTATTTTAAAACAAGTTAGTAAGTCTTGAGAGAATCTGTCTTCATCTCCGTTTTCGACGTACAAGCCGCCAATATCAGATACGACAAACCGAGAACATATAAATAGGTGATTTTCATCGTTCTTCTTTATTTCCCTATCGGAATGAATTCCTTTTTCTCATTGACAGTATAGAAGGGATTATCCGGATTCAGGCGAATGTGTGTCAGACGATCACAATTCTTAAAAATCTCCTTACCAATCTTACGCAAGGATTTGGGCAAACTGATAGCATAAAGGTGCTTACAATAGGAAAAGGCAAAATTGCCAATCTCCGATACGCCCTCAGGAATTGTAACACCAAGAAGTGTATTGCATGAAGTATAGGCATTATAGCCTATTCTGGTTGTTGTTGCTGGCAGTCTCACGGCAAGAAGATTTCTGCATCCAACAAAAGCAGCGTTCCCCACCTCTTGCAGGCCATCATGGAATACTACATAGTTGAGATTGCTACAATCAGAGAAAGCTTGATGCCCCATTCGTTTCAAAGTTCTTGGTGCTACAAAGTGTGACAGGTAGTAACAATTGGCAAATGCAGTATCTGGCAATGTTTCCAACTCAACCTCTTCCATATCAATAGTGCGGAGCAGACCTTTTTTCGACATTTCCCGAAGAGTATAAAAGTCGATGCCATTCATCTTTCCTTTCAGTTTGATGTGACGAGTAGTAAGCCGCTCTTCAGGAGTAAGACGTTTTACGAGAGTGCCAGCCTCGTTGATGACGACTTCTTTCGTTACCGCCTGATAACTGCTGTCAGCCACATCAATCAGCATCCAATGATGCTTAGTATAGCCTCCTAAGTCGCTTAATTCGTAGTAGCCGTTACTATTACCTGCCCAACCCATATTTACATGTACCTTATCCTTCTTGCATCCGTCAATGATAAACAGATGTCCGTCTCCCTTCTTGCTCGTTCCACGATATAGGACAGGCCTTCCAGCTTTCAGTTCCGAGAAGATAAGCTGTCGGTACAGGCTGTCTCGCTTGGGGGTTAAGAAATCGGCACGATTATAGATGCTCATATTGTTGCTATATCCGAAAAGACGTTTTAGTGCACCCATGATAAAATCAAGGTAAGTACTGCTCCAATCGTCCCCATATTCTGTGAAAGAAGATATTCCACAATCGCTTATCAGCTTTGCGACAGCCACAATTCCCTTCTTCGACACATTAGCATTCAACGTGTTGAACATCAAATCCCATTCATATTTATACTCCCCATCAGGGCTCATCGACGGATAGCGGTGATAGTTTACCACCTGCGCCATAGCCACAGGACCACAGCCAGCCAGTTTGTAAGGGTTCTCTTCATTGCTTTTGTCTGTCACAGGACACAGCAGATTGAAAGGAAAATGCTGTCCCCATTGAGTTCTTATGAGGGGTTTCACATCTTCCGGAAAGACATATTTTAACGAAACGACAGACGAATCTATCTCAGCCCTATCATCAGCAATCACTATCGGGAGAGGCTCGCTGCCGGCAGACATTGTTTGCTTTGTCGCTGTTCCTTTACCACCAAAGGTTATAGGTAAACCCATGCGTTGCCGGACAGGTCTTTCATCCTTAGTGCCTGGCATCCATTTAGGCATGGACGAAACTACTCTTACAGCCTCATTGTCAAGCAGGGGATGAACAGATTTAAGCACTTTGACATTCGAAACAGAGCCGTCTTCCTCTATATAAAAAGTTAAAACAACTCGCCCACTAAGATTCTGTTTCCTTGCTTCTTCCGGATATACGGTATTTTCTGAAATGTAATCAAGCAATGCTTTAGTACCTCCAGGAAATGACGGACTGGTATATCGTCCTGGATCAGCCCACCCTATGCTCGCCACAAGCAGCATGAGAAGCGAAAGAATAAGTTTCTTCATATATATATTATTTTTCCTTCAATCTAAAAGTAATCGGCAACACAAATTTTACGCGGACGGGATTACCATCTTCTTCTCCAGGAATCCAGTTCGGCATTGCAGAAACAATCCTTACCGCTTCCTCATCAAGCGAAGGATGAATAGACCTTCTAACATGAATATCTGCTAACGAGCCATCCTTTTCAACAATAAAAGCCACAATAACTCTCCCCTCTATATGCGCTATTGTTGCCTGCGGAGGATAATTTATGTTGTTTTGTAAATATTTAAACATTTCTTGGAATCCACCTGGATATAATGGCATTTTTTTCACATCCCAGATTTCATGTACATCATCTGGTCCATAGGTACGATGCTCTGCCCATGGATGGTCAGGACAACTTCTTAAAACCTCATCTTTATCGGTACCAATACTTGGGAGTACATCAATATGTCTACATGATTTAGTGCTGTCACACTTAATTTCCTCCTTCTTTTGGGGCTGTTGTGCATTACAAGCCATTACCAAAGAAGCTAAGCATGCTATTAGGATGTAGTTATATATCTTTCTCATATTCCTTTTAAATAAATTGAGGCCTGCAAGGGTACGAAAAAATAACGAAAACGAAAAAAAACTTTTAATTTTTAATTCGACCTTCTTTTCCCCATAGTGCGTGAACGCAATGACCTGAGGCCTGAAGGACTGATGCCAAGGATTCGCTGTATGTCTGTTTCGGAATAACCCATATCCTGCAATATCAGATAGGTGTACATACGAGGTGTAAGTCCCTCATATACCCTTTTCCACCTTTCGTATTTCTTAGGCATGAAGATAACGTAATAATCTATCAGGTATTCCTCTCCTCCCTTTATTTCATTCGGGAACGGCTCACCTTTTTGCAATGTCTCATATATGGCTTTGCCTGTCTTCAGGCGCTCCATAATGGTATTCTTTAGTTTCTCTATTGTCTTCTTCTGTGCAGAAATCTCTTCCTTGTTCTTAACTTCGGACTTCTCTAACTTCTGCAATGTTTCCTCATGTTTGGCTATCGTTTCTTGCAATGCAGTTATCTCGCTTTTGAAAGAGTGTGATTCTGCCTTTCTTCTTCTCTGGAAATAATAAAAAGCAGTAATGCCGCATACTATAGTTAGCAACAATAATGTCCACAATCCTATATTGTGCAAAAAAACTTCGTCTGCCTCCTTCTGCTTAGCCATTGCCTCATCCTTTTCCTTGACAACGGAATCCCTCATCAGCAAAACACTGTAGTACGTCTGTACAGCCTCCTTTATCTCCCCCTTGTCCAATAATTGTTGGGCAGCCCTTCTACCAGTCACCTCAGTTGTTTCAGCATTGCCCTTAATGCTTAGGTACAACGCCTTAGACAGATATTTCTTGGCGTTGTCATTATCTCCAATAGCGGAGTATTTCCTGGCTATAACGCATAATATCTTGGCATATTTGTCAGGATTGTGAACAAAGCTTTCCACGCTTCTGACTTTTTTCAATATTGCCTCCATGTCAGTTTCCCTACCAAGATGTTTCATGGCATCCATATAGTGCGTTATGGCAATGCCTATGGTGTCGGCATCCTCTATCTGCATTGCCGTCTGCACCATCTCTTTTGAATAGTGTAGCCTTATGCTGTCACACAATTGTCTGTCAGCAAAGGTGCGATACTTGTTGGCGATATACAAATGTTCCTCAAACAGAAACATCTGTGTAAGGTTTTCCTCTTTCTTTGCCAGTTCCAGTGACGTCTGAGCAGTTTCTACCCACTGCCGTTTTGTTGCAGTCCTTACGGAGTCTATGTACTTTATCCGGGCCATAATAGAATCCGAGCACTCTTTCTTATTAGACATAGGAATTATCGGATGAGACAACCTGTCATAGCAACTCTCGCAAGTATCAGCATACGGACGGAAGTCCGTCTTGACCTCATGCTTTGACGTGCATGACCCTAATATCATGCACGTCAATAGTAGCATTATGTTAACAATATTGGTTCTCACCATCTTTGTTCGTAGATATTGCTTTTTACTAACTACCATGCCCAAAGCCTTGTAGATAAGGCTAGAACATGGTAGTCTAAATAACTAACGTTAAAATAACATATCTAGTATTTCATATCCCACTCCATCTTTTGGGACTTTTACAACCGGAGTTGGAAATACATAGGTACTTATTTCATCGAAAATATCTAGGATTTCCGCTGGAGTATAAATAAAAAATAAACTTCTTGCTGTCCAAATCTCATAACAAAAGACTTCTCCTGTGTCATTTATTAAGTATCTACAATTTTGCAAATACTCCTCATTTGATTGTACCGCACCATTATCTGTAAAAATATTTTTAATATATTTCTTAAACTCTTGAACTGCATTATGAATATATGGGTAATTCCAGACAGGATATTTTGTATGATAGCTGAAAGGCATCTTGCTTTGTTTAATGCTATCAATTTGTTGGGAATAATTGTCAACTTTATACTCATACCATTGTATATCCGAACTTGGAGCATGGAAAACTTCTGTAATTGTTCGCCCATTTACTATTTCTGTACGTATTTCATTGCCATATAAACTGTTAGGCAATAACAAACATATTATGCTTGCAATGTATATTATATGTTTTTTATTCATAATATTTCTATTCTTTTTTTGTGAAACCTAAATCGTTGAGCATTTTTTCCCAATAAGTTTCGTTCCATCAAAGGATGCATTGGTGTTGTTTTGTGCAAATCCTGTGTTGATGTCAAATAAGGTAATTGCTAAAGCTAAAATAATCTTTCTCATATTTTTTTTCTACCATGTCCAGAACCTTACGGAAAGGTTTGAACATGGTAAGTAATAGTGCATTTTATTCAGTTGTGTGTGAAATATTTAAATACTCATATTCCAGATATCCATGTCGTGGTTTTTTTACTAATGGTGTACTGTATTTCAATCGTCCAATCTTTTCGATTATATCTACTAATTCACTTTCACTAAAAACATTAGTCAACATTATTATTGCTGTGATTTTATAACAGAAAGATGCCCCATCCTCGTCAATTAATATATCGGCAGATACGCCTAATTGATTTAAAGGTATTCCCTTAGGATTGTTTTCAAACAACTGATTCACATATAATGAATGCTTTTTAAATTCTTCTTTAAACTTCCAATAATTATTCCATATAGGAGAATTCCCATAAATCCCGAAATTTTTCTTTGAAGCATGTATGCTGTCGCGCTTCGCTTTTAGCTCCTTAATATAATATTTATAATAACAATGACCTTTGGAATTATTGTTTTTTATACCAATTAATGTTTTATTGTTAATTATAACAGAATCAACCACTGTTGATGTCCAAATAACCTCATTTGTTTGTTGAGCTCGAGTGTTGATTACGCCTAAAAATATAAAAAAACAGCATAAAATAAGACTCTTCACTTTTAAAGGTTTGATTATATATATAATCTGTTTCATTTCTCAGGAATCATATACCCATCCGAGGGGCGTTTCGTATGACTTATTTTGCCATTTGCATTTACATATATTATAACGCTTTCTGTTTTCGTTTTGTTATCAGGCCATGTTAAATAGTTAAACGATACAACATATTCATTGCCTTCTTTTTTTACTACAAGTGTTTTTTTCATCAAATCCTCATCATCAAATATACCATTTGTAAAAGGATCATACAATCCTATCTCATTGACGACTTCGTTCCACTCCTTGTATAATTCCTTTGTGCAATAGTTTTTCACTATAGAATCCGTTTTAATACCGTCTGAAACAAAGTACGATAAATATTCTGTGTAGAATTTCTTAAGGTCCTCCTTGTTGGAAACCTGCGCATCACAATAGCTGATGCAGAAACATAGCGATATAATCAGAAGAATCTTTTTCATCTACCTTATTTTTTATATTCCGAGGACAAAGTTACACTTTTTTTAATTAATGTGCAAGAGTGTTCAATATTTCGCTAAAATTTGTTGCAATCAGAGTTTTGCCTTATCCTGCGGAGTATCAATACGTTAGGGCGTGTTCTGGCTTCTTCTTGGATTGATGATTGCAACAAAATAGTTCCACAAAAACGGAGGAAGGTAAAAATAATTTGGTAATTCCATCCAAGAATATTTTGTAGCAAGGATTTTTGTTCTTCCCTTTGCAGCAAAATTCAATTGCAGGTCGTGAAATGTACATTGCAGGTCGTGAAATGTACGTTGCAGGTCCTGCAATATAGATTGCACGTCCTGAAATGGAAAAAGTATAGTAGTTACTCCACTTCGCAACGCAGGAAGCCCATCTCCTTTGCCTTCTCTTCGTTCATAAGGAAATAGATAGCCTCTCCCTCGTTACAGATTTCGCCTTTGGAGTTTATTATCTCCGCATTGATATAGGCGAGATTTCTTACTTGTTTCGTAACCTTTGCCCTGATGGTCAGTTCTGGTTCTGTTGTCATTACAGCCTTTCGGAACTTCACATTCAGTTGTACTGTATATCCGCTTGTTTGCAGTTTGCGGGTTACAACCCATCCAGCCACCTCATCAATCAAGGTGCTCAGGATGCCCCCATGCATTGTGTTTATCCATCCCTGATAGTTCTGTCCGGGATGCCATTTACTGATGATATACTCTCCGTCCTCATAGAAGCTCATGTGAAGTCCTATGGGATTGTTGGGGCAGCATCCGAAGCAATTATATTCCGGATGGTTAAGCCAAGGGTTGATAATCTTTTTAATATCCATCTGTGTAATCTATAATAACTGACGCCAAAGGTACATATTTTTTATTAAATCTAAAAAAATTTTGTTATATATTTATTTTTTTGTACCTTTGCACCCGCATTGAGAATGCTTAGGTAGAAGAAAACCCTAATTAAAAAACTTTCACTATGTATTACATCAGGAAAACTATGGAGATAGCTGGCTGTCATCAGTTGAAGCTATCGTACAGGAGCAAATGCGAGAAATTGCATGGTCACAACTGGGTTGTCACCATGTTCTGCAAGGCCAAAGAACTAAATCAAGACGGTATGGTGATCGACTTCACACAGGTGAAGGAAAAGATTCACGGATACCTCGATCACGGAAATCTTAACGAACTGTTGCCCTTCAACCCAACGGCAGAGAATGTAGCACGCTGGATATGCGAGCAGATTCCTGAATGCTATCGTGTTGAGGTACAGGAGAGTGCAAGAAACGTTGCCATTTACGAAGAAGATGAGGATTAACGAGATTTTCTATTCCCTACAGGGGGAAGGCAGTTTTACAGGCACTCCGGCAGTATTTATCCGCTTCAGCGGCTGTAACACGAAATGTCCTTTCTGCGACACTCAGCATGAGGAGTATGTAGAGATGACAGAGGATGAGATATTGGCAGAGGTGAAGAAATATCCTGCCAATCATGTTGTCATAACTGGTGGAGAGCCAACATTGCAGCTTACTCCTTCGCTATGTCAGAAGTTGCAGGAGAACCTCTTCTTCGTGCAGATAGAGACAAACGGAAGTGTGAAACTGGACAGTAAATTCAACCTGAAAGATCAGGAAGAGTCACTCATCGACTGGGTTACCTGTTCGCCCAAGAACCTCCCCATCAAGATACAGAGAATTGACGAGTTGAAGGTACTCTTTGACGGAGAGAAGCCTATGCTCTATATGAATGACATGAACTTCTATAATCACCGCTTTTTCATACAGGAATATCGCCTTCAGCCTTTGGATGACGGGCAGCCAGCGGAGATTAACAGACAGAAATGTATTGACTATATTTTAAGAAACCCACAATGGACATTATCACTTCAGACACACAAGATACTCAACGTGAAATAGTGCTGAAACAAGCTATACGCACTATTCTCACATATATTGGAGAAGACCCTGACAGAGAGGGCCTTCAGAATACTCCTGACCGCATCTGCAGGATGTACAAAGAAATTTTCCGAGGATATGATGCCAGCAGAAAGCCACGCATAACGACCTTCAAGAATTCCGCACACAGCGAAGAGATGGTATTTGACTGTGGCGACTATTATTCTATGTGCGAGCACCACATACTACCGTTCTACGGAAGATATTACTTTGCCTACATACCAAGTGCCGATGGCAAGATACTGGGCATCTCGAAGGTGGCACGAGTAGTGGGCTATTGTGCAGCAAAGCTGCAACTGCAGGAGCGCCTGTGTAAGGAAATCGTTGACATGATAAGCGTTGCCCTCAACGGAACAGCGCAGGGTTTTGCCATAATGCTAAGAGGCAAACACTTGTGTAAGAGCATGCGAGGTGTGAAGAACAATGGTGAGATGTCAACAACCTACTTCACAGGAGAATTCAAAAAGAAAGCACAACTGAGAAACGAGTTTTACAATCTGGTAAAACTACAAGGATAAAAAGAAATCCCCTGCAGAAACTACTTTCCGCAGGGGATATTTCCTTCCTTAGAAGGATAGATTATTACAGGCTGATTGCCTCGTTAGGACATACATCAGCGCATGTGCCGCACTCTGTGCAAGCATCAGGATCGATAGAATAGATATCACCTGCTGAGATAGCGCCTGCTGGGCACTCGTCGATACATGTACCACATGCGATACAATCGTTGCTAATTACGTAAGCCATAGTTCTTAATGTTTTTGTAAGTTTGTAAATTATATATCTAACACTTTTCTGTGTGCAAAGGTAATATTTTTTTTATTATATACCTAATTTTAGGTATGATTTTTTCAAAAAGAAATAAAAAAATTGCTTTTTTTATAGTATTCCCTACCCTACAATGACAATTTTTAGGCAATATATTCGTTTATATTAAGTATGAAACGACTTCAATTATACATAGCGAATGTGCTCCTCTTTATGCTCTTCAGCATTTGCACATATGGTCAGACGATGGAACGCAACGTACAGAACCGTCCCTATACTGACCTGAGACCAATGCATTTCGGTATTGTTGTGGGTATGAACTTTCAGGATATGAAATTCCAGAATATAGGCCCACAGACCCTTACCCTGAAGGATGGCAGCCAGATGGCCTCAAACGTTGTCTGCGACCAGAACAACTGGGACCCAGGCTTCAACGTGGGTGTATTGATGGAGACACGCTTGAATGATTATTTTGCATTCAGGTTGGCACCACAGCTGTATTTTGGATCTCGAAATTTGGTTTTCCACAACCTGACAAAGTCGGAAACTGATGGGCGCGATGTAGAAGAAACACAATCTCTAAAGACAGTATATATCGGAGCAAATATGGACATAATATTTGCCTCCAAGCGCTTCAACAACCACCGCCCATACATCATGGCTGGTATTGCGCCTGTCCTCAACCTGTCAAGCAAGTCAAACGATTACATACAAATGAAGAAGTCTGACGTCTTTGCAGAAGTCGGCATTGGATGTGACTTCTACCTGCCCTTCTTCAAGCTTCGCCCAGAGTTGAAATTCATGATGGGACTTACCAACTGCTTCAACTCCAAGCATATAGAGGACATGAACAACGCTGACCAGATGCCGTATGCAGCATCCGTCCGCGATGCGAAAAGCAAAATGTTTGTCTTGTCTTTCTACTTTGAATAGCCTCAAAATAGAAGGAAGCTATTCACCCTACTTAACCAATACTACGAGGTATTTGCTCGCTCCCCAGAACTTCTGTGGGTCTGTAATGCGAAGCACATACTGCTGCTGAGCATCCAGTTTCAGAGTGTATGAACCTGCTGGATGGGAGGTAAGCAGTTCTGCCTTCTTGGAGTACAGCTTTATCTCCTTATCAACGCGTATATCAATCTTTGTAAAGTAGTTCTTGTTGAAATTGCCCTGCAGCACCTTACCCTTTTGTAATACGTTCTGCTCCTGAAGTTCCTTCTTGGTGCCAAAAACGTAATATGCTGTATTAAGCTGCTTATCCTGTTGGTCTATCACCTGTGCCTTCTGCTCAGTTTCCACCTTCAGGTCTGAAACATTTGCATTAAGGTCTGCAACCGTCTGGTCAAGTTCTGCAATATGTATATCCTTACTCTCCAACTCTGTACGCAGTTGCTCCAGCTCTGTATTCTTCTCCTGCAACTGTTTCATGAAGTTGGTAATCGTCTTCTGCAACTCTTCTGAACGCAGAGTTCCCTCACGCAACTTCTTCTGAAGATTCTCAATCAGTTCCCTGTTATGCTGCATGCGCTGCTGGATGCTGCGGATGCTTTCACGAATCTGATCTGCCTTGTTTGTATTTTCGCCATCACGAATAACAGAAACATTATTCTCTGCTACCTCTATCAGGCGGAAGCCCTCTTGTATCTCATTGAAGACACCAACGAAATCATTCAGCTCATTGTCTTTCTGGTCGATAACTCTTTGAAGGGAATCAACGGTTGTATCATGAATAGCTTCCGTTTTCTTGTCGCCGCCACATGACACAATAAAGAACATTACTATTACTGCAATTGCAACAGATAATGTGTATAAAGTATTTTTCTTCATTATTCTATTCCTTATATATTTATATATAGTTGCGCGTACAAAAGTACAAAGTTTTATTTAATTCTCCAAATTTTTGGAAGAAAAAGTCACTTTAGCATAAATCCTGACAATATTCTTCCACATTTTACATCTCCACGTTGTTCCCTTCGGGCAGAAAAGTAATTCACGTCAGTAAACGTGTCAATATCAGAGACGAAAACATTCTCTGCATGCAAGCCTGCCGCCGTCAGTAGATCGAGGTTTATGGCCTTAAGGTCTATATGGGGCTTTGCTTTCATCACCACATATTGGCTCATGTCAAATTCAGCCTCAACGAATGCATCGACAACTTCCTGCCCCACCTCAAAAGAATCCTGAGAGATACCAGGACCTATAGCAGCAGTACAATCAGAAGGATTGGTACCAAAAACTTTCTGCATCTCCTGAAGGGTCTTGCTCACTATCCTCAGACGAGTTCCCTTCCAACCAGCATGAATAGCTGCTGCAGCATGATGTACAGGGTCATATACTATAACAGGTATGCAATCAGCTGTACTGATTCCCATGATGATGTTCTTTGCATCACTAATCAACGCATCAACGCCTTCCAGAGCATCCTTACGTTCAGTCAAAGATAGTTGAAAGAATTCCGATGAAATCGCATAAATTTTATCCGTATGCGTTTGATGAGGATATACTACTCCTGGAATTTTTCTCCCTATCGTCCTGTCAGTGGTGAAGGTATCTATCTTCTCGCCAAGATTATACGTCAACATACTCATAGTCCTCCAATTCTTCTATGTCCTCAATATCATCCAACTCCTGCAGGTCTTCTATATCCTCAATAGAAACCAGTTCCTCCATTTCATCGAGTTCCTTTTGCTGCTTATCGCGATGAACCATCATCTCTTCAGAGATAACGCCCTGCATCTTGTTTGACTCAGAATTAAGTTCACGCCACAAAATATCCTTCAGCTCGTCAATACCGAAACCTGTTACCGCAGATATGAATACAATAGTACAAAGGTCTTTCAGTTCCTCTTTCAGCATTGCCACCAACTCTTCATCGAGCAAATCGCACTTTGTGATTGCCAGAACACGTTTTTTCTGCAGCATACCAGGATTGAACTGCTGCAATTCGTTTACCAGCATCTCGTATTCCTTTTTGATATCATCAGTATCTCCAGGCACCATAAAGAGCAGCAAGGAATTTCGTTCTATATGCCTCAGGAAGCGCAGGCCAAGGCCCTTTCCTTCCGCAGCGCCCTCTATTATTCCAGGAATATCCGCCATTACGAAGGACTTGTTCTCCTTATAAGCAACAATTCCCAAAGAAGGTTCCAATGTCGTGAACGGATAGTTAGCAATCTTTGGTCTTGCAGAAGACAATGAGCTCAACAATGTTGACTTTCCTGCATTTGGCAATCCTACCAATCCCACATCAGCAAGGAGTTTCAATTCCATTATTATCGTCATCTCTTGCATTGGTTCACCAGGTTGCGCAAAGCGAGGTGTCTGACGTGTTGCAGAACGGAACTGGTAGTTCCCAAGACCACCCTTGCCACCCTTCAGCAGCACGATTTCCTGACCGTCGTATGTAACATCACATACAAACTTGCCATCCTCCGCATTATATACAACAGTACCACAGGGCACATCTATATATATATCCTTTCCGTCTGTCCCGTGACATTTGTCGCGTCCGCCATTGCCACCATTCTCTGCAAAGATATGCCTTTGGTAACGCAGGTGCAGTAATGTCCAGTAGTTATGATTACCACGCAAGATGATAGAGCCGCCTCTACCGCCATCACCGCCATCAGGACCACCATTAGGATTGTACTTCACATGCCTTAGATGCATAGAACCCTTACCACCCTTACCTGAGCGGCATTGTATCTTTACATAATCTACAAAATTTGACTCCATATATGTATTACTCTAAACCCTAAACTATAAACTCTAAACTATAACCTTACCTATGCGACAGATGACGCGAAGCATCTATACGCAGAAAAATAAACAGTAATATCGTAAATCCCCATAAAGAAGATCCTCCATACGAGAAGAAAGGCAGCGGAATGCCTATAACGGGAGTGATGCCCAGCACCATTCCCACGTTAATAAACAGGTGGAAAAGGAAGATGCTGGCGACAGAATATCCATATACCCTTCCGAAAACAAACGGCTGACGATCCGCAAGATACATCAATCGCATCGTTAACACCAAGAACAAGACCAGTACAAAAATCGCCCCCAGGAAGCCTTCTTCCTCACCAACGGTACAGAAGATAAAGTCAGTATCCTGTTCTGGAACGAAATGCAACTTTGTCTGGGTGCCATTAAGGAATCCCTTACCTGTCAGTCCTCCTGAGCCTATTGCTATAACACTCTGATGCACATTATATCCGGCACCAGTAACATCCTTGTCAATACCAAGAAGGACATTTATTCTTGCACGCTGATGCGGCTCCATAATGTGATTGAGAATAAATGTTGCCGACGCGGAAAACAATAGCGAGCCAATGCCGAACAATGCTATCAGCAGATATGAGCGAATACGGTCATTCAACCACATCCAAATCAAATTACCCAGTATGACGAATGTTGCCAAAACCTGCAGCCATACAATATTAAATGGCACAACAAACTTGGAAAGGAATATCAGAAGGAGCGTACTGCCCAAAGAAAAAGCCGCCATCTTCATAGGAGTATTCAGTACTACAGCATTTGTAATAATATCCGTTATGGAGGTCCGTTTTCTCGCACGCGGGAAATAACTCAATGACATAGCATACGCGCTATAGGTTCGTGTGCGTGATTTGCTGTAAACCTGCAACAAGGCTGCAAGAAACAGTTGAATCAGTAATATCACTACGACACTACCCACGCTGGAAGGAGTGCCGAATAATGGAGTCTCGCTATAGCGTATTCCCACCACGAAATATACCACCATCGCAAATGCCGTAAAGAGGACACTTCCACTCATTCCTTCACGATAAAACATCAGGAAGAATGCCGTAAAGACCAAAGCCGAACCTGTCTCGCGCTGCAAAATAATAAGCAACATCGGAAGTGTCACGACCCCAATGGCTTTCAGCATATCACGACTATTATCCAAGGAAAAACGATAGCTCGACATCACTTTAGATATTGCCAGCGCTGTTGCAAACTTTGCAAACTCTGCCGGCTGTATACGAAGAGAGCCGAGTGCAATCCAGGAACGCGAGCCCTTTATCTCATGCGGATTGAATATGGTTAGGAATAGCAACACAACCATTACGCAATATATCGGTACGGCAAAGGTATCGTACAAACGATGATCCAACAACAGCAATACCAGGGCAAGGACCAATGATGTCCCTATCCACACCAACTGCATGCCAGAGCGCGAATCAAAAGATAATATCTCTGTTTCACCAAAAACATAAGATGCTCCACAGACGCTGAACCAGCCAAATACTATCAAAAGGACATAAATTATGCATGTCCACCAGTCAAGATGATGGAATACCGAGTTATCACGCGCTTTTAATGGCTGTCCTGAAAGAAGAAACATCTAACTATATTAAAATTCTGTGCAAAACTACTAAAAAAACACGAAAAAAACAAAACTTTTACTCATACACTATTTACTTTTTATTTTTTTTACTATCTTTGTATGCGAAATCAACAAAACTACCTTAATACAAAATTAAGAGTTTAACATGAAACGAGTAACCCTTGGTGACAAGACTTTTGAGCTATCAATTCCAGAATCAGAGATTGTAAAAGCCATACAAAAATGTGCAGACAGAATCTCTGTTGATTATGCCGACAAGAATCCGTTGTGTGTTGTTGTCCTGAATGGTGCTTTCATTTTTGCAGCAGATTTGCTTCGGACGATATCTATTCCTTGTCAGATTGCCTTTACCAAGATTAGCAGCTATCAAGGAACATCATCCACAGAGAGCGTAGCAGAACAGCTTTCCATTACAGAAGACCTGTCTGGACGACATATCTTAATCATTGAGGACATCGTTGAAAGCGGATACTCTATGCAATATCTTACACAACGTCTGAAAGAACACAATCCAGCCAGTGTTGAAATCTGCGCATTATTCCACAAACCGCAAAAGAACAAAGTGCCGGGGCTTACCGTCAAATACGCAGGAATGATATTGCCAGATGCTTTCATCGTAGGCTATGGACTTGATTACAACGATATGGGTAGATCATTAAGAGATATATATTCTTTAGTTGAATAAAAACATATGAAAAACATTGTCATTTTTGGTGCTCCTGGTTCAGGCAAGGGCACACAAAGCGATAAGATTATCGCAGAATTTGGTGTAGCGCATATATCTACAGGCGATGTACTGCGCAGTGAAATCAAAGCAAATACAGAGTTAGGAGTCATTGCCTCAAAGTATATTCAAGATGGCAAGCTTGTTCCAGATGAGCTGATTATTAATATGCTTGCCAAGACATTGGACAAACTTATCAGGGACGCCAACATCTGTGGTGGGGACAACCTGCCTGGTGTCATCTTTGATGGTTTCCCACGCACTATAGCACAGGCTCAAGCCCTTGATGAGATGCTGGCAGAACGTGGCGAAAAGGTGAATATCGTTATTGGCCTTGAGGTAGAGGATTCAGAACTTATAGCACGCATCGTAGCTCGTGGCAAGACAAGTGGAAGAAGCGACGACAACGAAGAAACCGCGAAAAAGAGGCTTGAGACATACTACGCACAAACATTGCCACTAAAGGAGTTCTATGTTTCTCAAGGCAAATACGCCAAAATCAACGGCGCCGGCACCATCGACAGCATCTATGCAGATATCCGCGCAGCAATAAAGTAAAATCAAAAATACTACTTATTACAATAAATCCGCACCTTTTTATTGAGAGTGCGGATTTTTTTCTGCATGCTTTTTTGCGTGCTTTTTTTGCGGTTTTATTCGTATAGCTACACATAAAGTTGTACCTTTGCCGATGGAAATGAGAAACAAATTTCCTCGGACAAAATCCATCGCGTCGGCCGACGCGCAAAATTTCTTCCGCCGACAAAATAAAATCACCCCTACTGGAACGACCTGCAGTAAGTAAAATATAACAAAGCGAACTTTGAAATACTGACACAAAAAAAAGGCAGACTAAATGCTTATCCGGATATTCTCATGAATCTGGATGAAGTCCATGAGTTTTTTGTTTATCTTTATTCCCGGCAATTCCGATGACATCGTAATAGCCTGAGGACTGATACGGGAATCCCTGATGACAAAAGACAGTTTCGTCTCTCCCGATGAATCCATAATTATCTGCGACAAGTCTTCAAGCATTCCCTCCCTATCTGTTTCGGCGTCCATATCGATACTGATAGTAATGCTGTTTACTGCTACCTCATTGAGGAAATCGACATTCTGGACTTCAAGGGTATAGTATTTATCATTGCCACGAACATGCTCAACACTCTTCATCTTGACAAGGACAGAACACCCTGTGCGGAACTTTCCGACCCATTTAGACCATTCTTCACTAAAGAGTGCCAACTCTCCTACTCCACTGAAATCCTCAAGAGTGACAATGCCCATTGGAGACCCCTTCTTTGTAAAGCCTTCACGCACATTTGTGACGATGCCACCAAAGACCATCATGTCGCGTTTTGCCAATTCGGCACGATCAGCATCACGACCCAGTTCAGAGCATTTGGTATTACAGATACAATTAAGGATTACAGCATACTCATCCAACGGATGTGCCGAAAGATAGATTCCGACAAGTTCACGCTCCCTGTTCAGGCGTTCTATAGCGCTCCACTCTATGGCCTTTGAAGGTTTAGGCTTCGATATCTCTATTGCCTCCAAGCCGCCAAACAGAGAATTCTGAGCCTCCAGCCTTGCATTATGGAACTGCTGGGCATAGATAAGCAGAGCATCAATAAAACTATTGATACGAACATTTGACAATGTATGGAGAGGCGGAACCAGATACTGTTCTCTTGACAGGCCGAAACCATCAAGTGCTCCCGCAAGAACCATACACTCCATAACCTTCTTGTTTAGAGAAGACATCGGCATACGCTCAACAAAGTCGTACAAATCCTTGAATGGGCCGTTCTTGGTACGCTCCTCGATGATGGCACGGGTAGCAGCCTCACTCATTCCCTTAATTGCTGCCAAGCCAAACCTGATTTCTCCGTTTTGATTTACGCCAAAGTTTGCATACGATTCGTTAATGTCCGGCCCATATACATGGATACCCATCGACTTACACTCGTCCATCAACTTTGTTATCTCCTTGATGTCATCGCAACGACGCGTAAGGAGGGCTGCCATAAACTCGGCTGGATAGTGAGCCTTCAGATATGCCGTCTGATAAGCAACCCAGGAATAACATGCTGCATGAGATTTATTGAATGCGTAAGAAGCGAATTTCTCCCAGTCTCCCCATATCTTATCCAACACCTTCGGGTCGTGACCGTTCTTCTTTCCACCCTCAATAAATTTCGGCTTCATGGCATCAACGATGTCCTTCTTCTTCTTTCCCATCGCCTTACGAAGGGCATCAGACTCGCCACGAGTGAAATTTGCAAGTTGACGTGACAGCAACATCACCTGCTCCTGATATACCGTAATGCCATAAGTATCCTTGAGGTACTTCTCCATGCAAGGGATATCGTAAGTTATCGGCTCCAAACCATTCTTACGCTTGATGAAAGAAGGGATGTAATCCATTGGTCCTGGGCGATAGAGAGCATTCATCGCAATAAGGTCCTCAAAAACCGTTGGATGCAACTCACGAAGGTATTTCTGCATTCCTGCAGACTCAAACTGGAATGTACCTATAGTCTGTCCGCGCTGATAGAGCTGATAAGTCAGTTCATCATCAATAGGAATCTTCTCAAGGTCGATGTCGATGCCTCGCGTGAGCTTCACATTCTTGCATGCCTCCTTCTGCTCAGAAAGTGTTTTCAATCCGAGGAAGTCCATCTTTATCAAGCCTGTGGATTCGATGACATGACCATCATATTGAGTTACGGCTGTTTTAATTTCAGGGAAGTCAGGGTCTGGTGCCGTTGAAATGGGAACATGATCAGATATCGGGTCTCTACATATAATGAAACCACAGGCATGAATGCCAACATTACGAACTGTTCCCTCCAACATCTTGGCATACTTAATAGTATTAGACTCTCTTGAATCCAGCGAAGATTCCGCACGAGCGACCTCCGGAACAGCCTTGATAACATTCGGGAGATTCATCTTAAGGCCCTCTGGCAACCTGTCAGGAATAGCCTTACACAAGGCATTTGTACGATCGAGGGGAAATTTCTCCACACGTGCAACATCCTTGATAGCATTCTTGGTAGCCATAGTGCCATACGTGATGATATGTGCACAATTCTCATGACCATACTTATCCATTACCCATTGCAACACACGACCACGACCATCATCGTCGAAGTCTGTATCGATATCAGGCAAAGAAATACGGTCAGGATTGAGGAAACGCTCGAAAAGGAGGTCATATTTCAGAGGGTCAAGACGAGTTATACCCAGGCAATAAGCCACAACAGAACCTGCAGCAGATCCACGCCCCGGCCCTACCCAAACATCCAACTTATCACGAGCAGAGTTGATGAAGTCTTGCACTATAAGGAAGTAACCAGGGAAGCCCATCGTCTTCATTATGTGCAACTCGAATCTTATGCGGTCATCAACCTCTTTATCCAAAGGGGTTCCATATAGTTTTGCTGCACCTTCATATGCCAGTTTCGCCAGATAATCAGCCTCGAACTTTATGCGGTAGATCTTATCATAGCCGCCTAGCTTTGCTATTTTCTTCTCACCCTCTTCAGGCGGTAACTGATTCTCACCATTCTCATCACTGGTGAATTCCTTATACAGTTCTTCTTGCGTGAATTTCTGTCTCCACTGCTCTTCCGTACCGAATTCTGTGGGAATTGGGAAGAACGGCATGATAGGGTCTGACTCCAGGTCATACACTTCGACCTTGTCAAGTATCTCGTTGGTATTCTCCAGAGCCTCCGGAATATCAGAGAAGATTTCCCTCATCTCCTGCTCAGTCTTGAACCACTCCTGCTTAGAATACAGCATACGATTAGGGTCATCGAGATCCTTTCCTGTACCTATACACAACAGGTGGTCGTGAGCCTCTGCAGTCTCCTTATCAATAAAGTGGCAGTCGTTTGTACATATCAATTTAATATTGTACTCACGCGCAAATTCTATCAACACCCTGTTGACCTTCTGTTGCAACGGGAATGTCTCTCGGTTGGCACGCTGATTAGGGTCTTTCACCTCATGGCGCTGAAGCTCGAGATAGAAATCATCTCCCCACAGATTCTTATGCCACTCCACAGCCTTACGGGCTCCCTCGATATCGCCAGCAAGAATCTTCTGCGGAATCTCGCCACCGATACATGCAGAACAAACAATAAGGTCCTCGTGATAGCGCTCCAAGTCTTCATGGTCAGTACGCGGACGATGATAGAAACCGTCAACCCAAGAATTGGAAACAAGTTTTATGAGATTCCGGTATCCCCTTTCATTCTTTGCAAGAACTATAAGATGCCAGCCGCTACGGTCTATCTCAGGCAAGTCGGTTTTATCCTTTCCGCGCCTTGCCACATACATCTCGCATCCGAAGATAGGTTTGAAAGGTGCTTTGCCTACCTCTTTCAGTTCCTTGTTTGCCTTTTTCACCTCATCGAACAAGTCCTTGACACCAAACATGTTGCCGTGATCCGTAATAGCAACACCAGGCATATTATCGGCAATAGCCTTATTGACTATGTCCTTAACCTTGCACTGACCATCAAGCAAGGAATAATGCGTATGTACATGAAGATGAACAAAACTCATGTGAGACCCCCAAGAATCAAGAAACCTTCTTTGTATCAGTAATAATGCTTAACAATACATATACCACAATTATTAAGCAGAACCCCGAATAACACAACTTTGGATTACCGGTTGCAATGCCTAATACTATAGATGCAATCAGCACCGCTGCAGAAAACAGTACGAAACAATATTTTAATTCATTACCCTTATACCCCCAATGCTTGAATTTCAGAGCAAACATCGGTATTTCTGCAACTAGTATCCACGATGACAATATCACCCCCACCAATAGAGCAGGCATAAACCACGTATACTGTTCAAGGTAATCTCCGAATCCTACAATCAAGGATCCCCAACACAAAGCATTTGCAGGTGTTGGCAAACCGATAAATGATGTTGTCTGGCGAGTATCCAGATTGAACTTTGCAAGACGCACAGCGCTTAAAGCAGCAACCAGGAATGCCAAGTATGGTACGAGAGAAGTTATCAGGGAGTTATTCAATACAGAAGGATATTCAACTACCTGCAACTCATAAAAAATAATACTCGAAGGAGCCACACCGAAAGACACTACATCAGCAAGAGAATCCAATTCCTTTCCTATAGGCGATGACACTCCAAGTAAACGTGCTACCATCCCATCAAAGAAATCAAAGACTGCTCCTAAGATGATAAACAGCAGAGCCAAAGACAAATCTCCTTTGACAGCAAAAGAGATTGCAATACATCCACTGATAAGATTACAACATGTTATAGAGTTTGGGATATGTTTCCTACAAACACTGAAATCCATATACAATTCCTTCTAACTAAATTTCTTCATGCTTCTTCAGCATGCCTATTATCGTTTGGTTTCCTGTAGTAGATTGGCGCATCTCAACACATATCTTTGTGTCAACAGGCAAGAACAAATCAACTCGAGAACCAAATTTTATAAATCCCATGTGTTCGTCGATATAACAATCGTCTCCCTCTTTTGCATAAGTTACGATACGACGAGCCATTGCTCCGGCAACCTGTCTGCAAAGAATATCGACGCCATCATCTGTAGTAATTATGATATCCGTCATTTCATTCTCATCACTCGCCTTAGGCAACCAAGCTTTATGGAAATGACCATCATGATGCTCAACCAACTTAACCTTTCCATCAACGGGGAACCAATTGGCATGAACATTGAAAAGGCTCATAAAAATACTCACCATTATTCTCTCTTCCTTCAGGTATTTCTCTTCGAATACCTTCTCCAGCACTACAATTTTTCCATCTGCAGGTGCAACGACTAAGCCCTCCGTATCAGGCATTTCAAAGATACGGATTGGACAACGAAAGAAATTCAGTACCACACCCCATGTCACACCAAATATTACAGCAAAGCAGTAAAATGGTATGGGAGAATCAAATGAACGCCACAATATTATGCCAATAGCAATTAAAGCCATTGCGCTATACACCAACGTATCCGTGCCCTCACGATGAATGCGGATCTTCTTAAGTTTTTTTATACGTCTTCCCATTACTAGGTCAGTAAATTCTATTCAATATTTCAAGGAACCAATTCGGAGTATATTCCGTAGGAACCCAACTTTTTGCAAAAGTACAGAAAAAAAATGATATGTGCAAACAATTTACAACTTTATTGTATTTTTTTCTACAATATTCTCTCATTTGTATAATATATTGCATGAAAAAGCGTACCTTCGTCGCACTATGACCGACGAAGAATACATGCAAAAAGCCATAGCCGAAGCAAAGGCTGCAGCGAAGGAAGGAGAAGTCCCTATTGGTGCCATTGTTGTTGCACAGGGCCGAATACTGGCAAGAGCGCACAATCTCACAGAGACGCTACATGACGTTACCGCTCATGCAGAAATGCAGGCCATTACTGCTGCCGCCAATGCCTTAGGTGGCAAATATCTCACGGGCTGCACACTATATGTTACTGTAGAGCCATGCGCCATGTGTGCCGGTGCCCTGGGATGGAGCCAGATATCTAGGATTGTCTATGGGTGCAAAGACGAAAAAAGAGGATACCATAAGGTAGCCCCTCTTTCGCTTCATCCAAAGACCGAAGTCACAGGCGACATCCTTGAAGAAGAATGTGCTGCCTTGATGAAAGATTTTTTTCTTATTCGGCGGTAAGACCAATACGCTTCTCCTGGATGCGTGCCTTCTTACCAGTGAGGTTACGAAGATAATAAAGCTTAGCGCGGCGAACCTTACCAATCTTATTTACTTCAATAGACTCAATGTTTGGTGACTCAATTGGGAAGATACGCTCTACACCAACTGTGCCAGACATCTTACGAACAGTAAAACGCTTCTTATCTCCGTGGCCGGAAATCTTGATTACAACACCACGATAGAGCTGGATACGCTCCTTTGAACCCTCGATAATTTTGTAAGCGACAGTAACAGTATCACCTGCTTTGAATTCAGGGAACTTCTTGCCGGTTGCAAATGCTTCTTCAGCAACTTTGATTAAATCCATGTCTTTTAATGTTTTATAAAATTTTAATCTTCGCCACGTAGTCGAGTACCAGCGGTGACGGTTTACAGAATTTCTGAAAATCGGCTGCAAAGGTATAAAAAATTATCCACATCTGAGAGAATAAGGATATGCAGCCCGTCTCCTTTTAATATTTTTTAACTATAGTTTGGTTATCAATCCGAGTTTTGACTCTTTCAGGAACTTAATAATGCTGTTGATTTCAGGACAGGGTTGAATCTGTTGTTCAATCTGAACACATGCATTCAAGATATCATCCTGACCATGAAACACAAGACGATAAGCATTAGCTATGTGAGACTTTATCTTCTCGTCAATTCCACGCTGGTCAATGACAAATCCGTTAATACCACCATATTTTATAGGATGGCCTCCTGCTACGATGTATGGAGGAATATCCTTGGAGAACCTGCAGCCTGACTGTATCATAGCGCAATCACCGACGCGAACACCCGGGTTAGCAATAACACCTGAGGAGAAAATAACGTAATTATGTATCTCAGCATTGCCGGCTATCTTTGTACCATAACCCAGGACATTCTCATTGCCGATATGAACATCGTGAGACACATGAACACCTTCCATCACGAAATTTCTATCCCCTATCAATGTCTTTCCGCTCGTATGTGTAGCACGGTTTATGACGACATTCTCACGAATAATATTTCCGTTGCCTATTTCGCAAACAGTATTCTCACCACAGTAATGGAAATCCTGCGGAATAGCCGAGATAACCGAGTTCTGATGAATCTTATTGCCCTTTCCCAAGCGTGTACCATTCATAAGATTCACATTGGGATACAGGACACAGTCATCACCGACCACAACGTCATCTTCAATATAGACAAACGGATAGATGGTTACGTTATTACCTATTTTTGCCTTAGGGCTGATAACAGCCTTATCCGAAATATTGCTCATATTACTCTTTGCCCCCTCCTAAGGCGCTATAAAGATTTACTACTGCCTGCATCTTGTTGAAATCATCCGTCACCTGAGAAATCTCTGCATTCAAAAGCGCACGCTGTGCAGCAATTACCTCAAGATATGTTGATGACCCCATCTTGTAAAGCATCATTGTATAGTCAACACTCTTGGTAAGAGCCTCAACCTGTTGTTTTTCAAGATCGCTCTTCTCCTTGCTGCAATTATATTCAACAAGGCAATTAGACACCTCTGCTCCTGCTTCAAGGATAGTCTGTCTCCACTCCTTTTCAGCAACCTCATAATCTATTTTTGCCACTTTCAGCTGAGCGGTCAGGCGACCATTCATGAATATTGGCTGAGTCAATCCTGCAACAAAGTTCACGAGGAATCTTCCAGGGTTGGATATCGCAGCACCGAGGCTGTTAGTATATGAACCCGTACCAGAGATTGTGATTGTCGGATATAATGCTGCCTGAGCTTTCTTCACATCATAGAAGCAACTGGCAAGAGACATCTCTGCCGCATGAACATCAGGACGTGCAGAAAGAACATTTACTGCTATTCCTGTAGAGAAATTCTCTGGCAGGCTTTGGTCTGCAAGTTTTCCACGAGAGATGCTCTGTGCCTGCATGCCGATGAGATTGGAGAGAGTATTCTCAACCTCACGTATCTGACGTTTCATATCAACAATCTGTGCCTGTACAGAAAGATGGGCTGCCTGTGCTGAAGCAACACTTGTTTCCTTGGCGCCACTGAGTTCTTTCTGAAGTTTCATCATGCGATATGTCTCAGCAGTCAGAGACTCCATATTATTCAGAATCTCAAGCTGACGGTCAAGCATCATGAGAGTATAATAGCAGTTAGCAATGCCACATATAACCTTTGAACGTGTTACATGCTTGTAATCCTTCATCATTTCGAGATTAACCTCTGCCCCACGCTTTGTAGCAAGAATGCTTCCGAACACATCAACAGTCCATGATGCAGATATAGGCAAGGCGTATGCCTTATTCCAGTCTCCCCTATTGTCTCCAGAGACTATCTTAGACAATGTGCCCGAAGGAGAGAATACCACCTGCGGCAAGAAAGCCAGACGGGCACACTTCAGAGCCTCCTCCATCTTCTGGATATTGGCAGATGCTGAGAATATATCAACATTCTGTTCTAGACCCTGCTGTATCAAATCACGCAACTGGGGGTCTGTGAACACTTCCTGCCACTTCACGTCTCCGAATCCGGTAGAATCAGTACCTTCTATAGCTGCAGCATCACGCAAAGTCTCACTTGTTGCCGCAGAATTAAGAACCTGTTCCGGACGCTCATACTTCGCCCACAGACCTTTTCCGTGACTACATGACATTAAGGAGACTATGAGCAGCAAGAAACAAACGACAGATGTCATCTGTTTGGAGCTTATTATATATCTTCTATTTCTATTCATCAATTATCCTCCCTTATTATTTTACGTAATTAGGATCTTCCTCGTTGATTTTCTCATTGATAACGCCTGCAGAAATTGCATACTGCTGCAGTTCTGAGCTGACAGCTGCATTATCATCTTCAAACTTCATCGGCTTAATCTTCTCTTGCAGCCACTGGAAGATGACGAACAGAGAGGATACGACAAAAATCTGGAGGATAGTACCTATCAACATACCGCCCACTGCGGCAGCACCGAGTGTCTGGTTACCATTTCTTCCCACACCGCTGGCAAACATCATAGGCAGCAAACCGATAACCATTGCGAGCGATGTCATCAGAATAGGACGAAGACGAGCAGCAGCACCGAGAACGGCAGACCATGATATGGCCATACCCGTCTGACGACGCTCCAACGCGAACTGCACTATCAAGATGGCATTCTTTGCCAACAGACCGATCAGCATAATCAATGATATCTGCATATAAATATCGTTAGCATGCCCGAATATCATCGTAAAGAGGAAACAGCCTGCCAGTCCGAAAGGCACAGAAAGTACTACGGCCAATGGCAGGATATATGACTCATACTGTGCTGACAGAATCAGATATATGAAAATAAAGCACAAGAGGAAAATGATACCTGTGGTATTGGAAGCCTTAGCCTCCTCTCGCGTCAAACCAGAGAAGTCATATGAGTAGCCTGCAGGCAATACTTGCTCTGCAACTTCCTGACACGCTTTCAATGCCTCACCCGTTGAATATCCGTTAGCCACAGTACCTGTCACATTGATAGAAGTAAACAGGTTGAAACGGTTAATGTTCAGAGGTCCATAGACACGCTCCAAACGACAGAACTCCTGAATAGGAGCCATTCCGCCAGGGGTGCGTACATAGACACTATTCATAGACTCTGGTGTCATACGGGTATCTGGAGATGCCTGAATCATGACACGATACAGCTTTCCGTAACTATTAAAGTTGGATGCATACAGTCCACCATAGTATCCCTGCAGCGTATTAAGTACAGTCACAGGTGTGATACCCGACTTCTTACACTTGGCAACATCGACATTTACCATATACTGAGGATAGTTCGGGTTATATGACGTCATAGCCATTTGGAACTCCGGACGTTTGTTCAGTTCTCGTAAATAATCCTGCACAATACTAAAGAACTTTCCGAGGTCACCACCTGTACGGTCCTGCATCACCAGTGAGACGCCTGAATTGGCCGAGAAGCCTGGAATCATAGGAGGTCCAAATGCCAGTACCTGAGCATCCTTGATTTGTGCCGTCTTCAGGAATATCTGTGCAATAACACCTGTCGATTCTAATGGATTGAGGAAGAAACGATATATACCATCACCTTCCCAAAGTCCGCTAATCTTCCACCACAGTCCTTTCTGGCGCTCTTCGAAGTCCTTCAGTTTAAGAATAAAGGTTGCCTGATCGGAACCAGCACCAGCAATGAAGTTATATCCCTGCACCATTTCACGGTTCTTGACAGCAGGAAGCTCGGACAATATAGAGTCAATCTGTGCTACAACCTGCTTTGTGCGAGCCTCTGACGTAGCAGGAGGCATAGAAACGGTACAGAAGATAGTTCCCGTATCTTCATCAGGCACAAGGCCAGTCTTGGTAGTAGCAAAGGTAATAGCTAGTACAACAATACCGATGACTACCATTGCAATGATTGTCTTTGGCTTGCGTACCAGCTTCTCCAAAACGTTTTTATATTTGCCGACAGTTGTTTCAAAGGCCACATTAAACGATGCATGGAAGCGGTCTATGCGAGACATTTTCTTTTCATGCCCATTCTCGTCATGGGGTTTCAGGAAAACAGCGCACAGAGCCGGAGACAGAGTCAAGGCATTCATGGCTGAGATAATAATAGACACAGCCATCGTAACACCGAACTCACGATAGAACGTTCCGCTCGTACCTCCGATGAATGATACCGGCACGAATACCGCAGCCATCACAAGCGTAATAGATATGATAGCTCCAGAAATCTCGTTCATGGCATCTATGGATGCCGACATTGAAGATTTATATCCCTGATCCAACTTAGCGTGTACAGCCTCAACCACCACGATGGCATCATCCACCACAATAGCAATAGCAAGCAACAAGGCCGACAGTACGAGCAGGTTGATGGAGAATCCCATCACGTTGAGGAAGAAGAACGTACCAATCAATGATACCGGTACAGCAATCAGCGGAATGAGTGTTGAGCGCATATCCTGCAAGAAAATATACACTACAAGGAACACCAAAGCCAACGTCATAAAGAGGGTAAACACCACCTCCTTGATAGATGCATTAAGGAATTCCGTCACATCATAATTAATCTTGACTGTCATACCTGGAGGCATCAGTTTCTTCTGAGCCTCAAGTTCTGCCTTCACATCTTTGGCAATCTGGTTAGCATTAGAACCTGCTACCTGCTGAATCATGGTCAATACCGAAGGAATACCATTGTTCTTCATCGAAACAGAGTATCCCTGACCGCCCAGCTCAATCTTGGCTACGTCCTTTAATTTCAAGGTTTGGCCATCATTATCGCTCTTGATGATGATTTCACCGAACTCCTCTGCCGTCTTAAAACGACCAGTATAACGCATCGCATACTCATACGCCACATTGCTTGACTGCTGACCGAAGTTACCTGGGGCTGCCTCAATATTCTGTTCAGCCAACACGCTGGAGATGTCACTTGGGACAAGACCATGTTGCTGCATCGCACTTGGATTCAGCCATATACGCATAGCATAAACCTTCTCCGAGAAGCTCGAAGCATCACCTACACCTTCAATACGCTTCAATGCTGGTATCAGATTGATAGCATTATAGTTTGTCAGGAACTCGTCATCATAGCGTCCGTCAGATGTTACTGAGTACATGATAACCTGTGATGACTGACGCTTTACCACGCGCACACCAATCTGGTTCACCTCAGAAGGCAACAGCGCAGTAGCCTGCGACACACGGTTCTGTACGTTTACCGCACACATATCAGGGTTGATTCCCTGTCGGAACATCACCTGAATCATTGCCGAGCCCGGAGATGACGTAGACGTAATATAGTCCATGCCTTCCACACCATTTATGCTTTCCTCAAGCGGAGTAACGACAGCATTCTTAACCGTCTCGGCATCAGCACCAGGATAACTGGCCATCACCATGATATTTGGTGGTGCTATATTCGGATACTGCTCAATAGGCAGGGCAGCCAATCCGATAAAGCCCAACAGCACTATGACAATAGATATTACCGTCGATAGTACAGGGCGTTTGATAAAATTCGTAAAAGTCATAATCGTTCTACTTCTAACATCTTACTTCTTCATTGCCCCAACGATTTCACCGGCAGTCATAGCCTTAGCTTGCTCCTGAATCTTCTTTTCATAACGTTCAGGAGTTATCGGAACTATCTCCATTCCATCGGACAGTTTGGTAATACCATTGGTAACGTACTTATCTCCAACCTTCAAGCCATCAGTAACGATATAATTCATACCATCATTCTGAGGATCGACAATAATTTCTGAATATTTCACCTTATTGTCCTTTCCCAGCAAATAGACAAATTTCTTGTCCTGTACTTCAGATACGCTGGACATAGGGATAATAATGGCTGAGCTGTTAATACGGGGTATAATCACCTTGCCAGTAGCCCCACTCTTCAACGCCTTTTCAGGATTAGGGAACGAAGCGATGAGCTGTACTGAACCCGTTGTTGCATCAATAACACCACTCATTCGAGTTACAACGCCTTCGTATGCATACATACTGCCATCAGCCAACTGCAACTTTACTGCAGGCAGAGCATTCAGTCCTTTCTGTGATATAATCATAGCCTCCTTTTCCGTGACAGAAAAATACACATCCATCGATGAGATATTTGCCACAGTAGTCAACACGTTAGAACCACTCACCAAAGCACCCTTTTTGTAAGGTAACGTACCAACAACACCAGAAGCAGGACTCTTCACATAACAATAGCTCAACGCCTCCTTGGCAGAAGCGAGTCCTGCCTGAGCCTGTGACAACTGGGCCTGAGCGCTTTCGTAATTATTCCGAGAGGTCTGCAGCTCATAATCACCAATAACATTGTTGGCATGCAACTTCTGAGAGTTCTCATATGTCAGCCTGGTAGTATTAACTTGCTGCTGTGCTGCATTGACAGAGGCCTGAGCCTGACGCACCTGAGCCTGAGCAGTCTCGTTATCAATAACAAAAAGTACCTGGCCTGCTCCTACAGTCTGTCCTTCCTTGACATTAATCTGTACAAGAAAACCCTGAGCCTTAGGACGAATCTCCACATCCTGGATGCCCTTAATCGACGCAGGATAGGTAGATTGCATGTCGGCTTGAGAAGTACCGACTGTCACTACAGGAAATTCATTGTCGCCAAACTGAGGACGACCGCCGCCACCGCCGCATGATACAAGCATTGCCGCAACGGCAACAAAAATCATAAATTTCTTCATCTTTATTCTTGTAAAATTTCTAACACTTACGAATCATCTGGAAAACTATTTGACATGCATCTAGTTTCAGTCTGCAAAGGTACAAATTTTTCAAAAAGTACCATATTATCAATGACATTATTTTAAACGTTTTAACATTTTTTGGGGCATTGCTATATTTTTCTATAATCTTTTAAACAAGTGATACAATAAACTTTCACGTACGCACGTTATATACTTGATGATTACAGCATCTATTGTCACATACAACCATCATCTACTAGACTTTGAGCCTGTACTGAGGAGCTTATTTGCTTCTCCTGTGGATATCGTATATGTCATCGACCACAGTGAAGACATGCTTGAATTAAAGTCGGAATTACAGGAATTTGCCGAACGTGTTTTAAAGGGTGAGCCTGAACTAGTCGCAAAAGTTTCGCAAGGTTTTCAGTTGATGTATCTTCCACATAAAAACAATGGCTATGGCGGAGGACACAATGTTGCCCTAAAAGCGGCTATGGAGATTGGTTCAGAGTATCATCTGGTCGTAAATCCTGATGTGTGGTTTGGTCCAGAAGTTATTCCGGCCTTAAAAAAGCATATGGATGATAATTACACTGTGGGACAGATTATGCCCAAAGTAATGTATCCAAACGGACAAATACAACGATTAGCACGTTTACTACCAACTCCAACAGACATAATAGGAAGGTTTGCATTGCCAGAATGGATGATACGCAGAAGAAATCAGACATGTGAATTAACGCAATCAGGTTTTACAAAAACATTAAACGTATCATTTCTGTCCGGATGTTTTATGTTTTTAAGAATTAGTGCTGTGAAAGAAGTTGGTCTCTTTGATGAGCGATTCTTTCTTTATGCCGAAGACATTGACTTTACCAGACGGATGCACGAAAAATATGACACCCTATTCTATCCAAAAGTTTCTATATATCACACCTTCACAAGAGGTTCAAGGAAGGACTTGCGTTTAATGCTTATTCATATTGTAAGCATTATAAAATACTTCAACAAATGGGGATGGTGGCGTGATGCGGAACGCAAACGTCTCAACAACGATGTAATGGAACAAATCGGAGGAAAAGTCAACAATTAATGTATGCTATTTAACGATGAGAAAGATATTCACAACACTTAACTTACTTCTGTTATTCTGTGTAACATCCATATTTGCTGCACCAGCAGGAACATGGAGGCTTTATAATTCTTACACAAATATCACCAAGGTTGAGCCGTTTGGTAATCATGTATTTGTATTATGTGATGGTAATCTCTTCTCATATAACACAACAGACCAATCTGTTGCAGAGCATAATAAACTCACAGGTCTAACTTCTCAGAACATAATAAACATTGCAGCCTGCAAAACTGCAAAAAAGCTACTAATTATCTATGAAGATTTTACTATAGATTTTTTACCAACAGATTTTGAGAAAGAAATAACAACAATCGTTGGTCTGAAAGAAAAAATAACAGCAAAAGACAAAACGATTACAGACATACGCATCAACGGGAAATATGCGTACCTAACAACTCAGGAAATCGGCACACTGAAAATCAACACATTAAACAATACCATAGAAGAAACATATACACATGGTGAGACGATACCTGATGACGAACGAACCACGATGACCATAGATGAATATAAGGCTCTATCGGGAGATGCAAAACCAGATGGTCCATCGGACAATAATTTTTTCAGGCTTTATCTCAACAGTGGTAGGCTATATGCCACCAGTGGTATCGCAGATGGTCCTACTTTGGACGTTAGACCAAACGCCATACATTACTTGGAACTTAACGACTTAAACTGGAAGGATGTTCCTATTCCAGATGTAGCAGACAAAAGCAGCCCATTCAACACTATATTATGCATGGCATTTGATCCTGCTGATGCTTCACATTTTTTTGTAGGAACATCATTCGGAATACTTGAATACAAAAATTACAACATATACAAAACATACAATACAGAGAATAGCACATTAAAATACAACGAGATTTTTCAACAAAACACTTTCATATCATCTCTACTATACGATAGCAATAAAAATCTATGGGCATTCAACGGATTCTTCAATCTTTTGCCCATAAACAAAATGGATGCGTCAGGCAATTGGGAAGTTATCAACCGCCAAACAAACAAAAAAAACACCCAGAACAGATCTTTAGAAGGAGCTTTCATAAGCAAATCAAATGGTTTATTATGGTTCTCAAATTCCAATTGGGACAGATCAGGGCTATATTCCTACAACATGGACACCCAGATATTAAATTCCTATATTGAATTTGTCAACCAAGACGGCCAACTGGTTAATAATAATCCATATTTCTTTCGCCCTGTAGAGGATGCCAACGGCAATATCTGGATTCCAACGACAAACGGTCCCGTATACCTCTCTAGTGAGGATATCGCAGAAAAAAGATGCATTTTCACCCAGCCAAAAATAAATCGCGATGATGATACAGATCTCGCTGACTATCTTTTAGGAGAAGTCTATTGCTATGTCATTGCTATTGATAAGGCCCAGCGCAAATGGATTGGAACGAAAGATGCTGGAGTTTTTCTTATAAACAATGACAACTCTCAAGAAGTAGCTCATTTTACAACAGAGAACTCCCCACTCCCATCAAATGAAATATATGATATAGTGATTGATGAGAATACTGGCATTGTATATTTCGCCACTGTCAAAGGATTATGCTCATATCAAACCGACATAACATCTGATTACGGCACTCTCAACGAAGACAACATATATTCATACCCTAATCCAGTTTCTCCTGATTACACAGGACCTATAACCATTAAAGGTCTTTACGACCAATGCCAAATAAAGATAACGACATCAAGTGGATATATTGTACACAAGGGCATTGTTTCTGGAGGTTCATATCAATGGGACGGCTGTGACCAAAATGGTGACCGAGTTGCCTCTGGAGTATACATGGTATTGGTAGAAACGCCAGAAGGGTCCAAAGGGTGTGTAACCAAAATCGCTATGTTAAAGTAACTTCACTTTCAACAATGACATTATCCATACTCATACCAACATACGATTATGTGTGCTATACATTGGTGAATGACTTGCATACACAATGTGAGGCTCTTAACAATCTTGACAATTACGAGATTATTGTTATGGAAGATGGTGGAAGAGATCAGGTGAAAGCAATAGCAAATCATAAAATCAACGAGCTACAAAACTGCAGATATATTCGTAAGAAAGAAAATGTTGGCAGAGCATACAACATTAATAACCTCGTCAAAGAAGCAAAAGGAGATTGGTGCATTATTATGGACTGTGATGCACAAGTTATAAGCAATAACTTCATTAAAAACTACATATCAGCTACTAAACAACACCCCGATGCTGATGTTATAATAGGCGGCTTAACGAATCCTGCCACCCCACCCTCTCCAAAAGTATCTCTTAGATATACATACGAAAAAGATGCAGAGCCCTTCCGCACTACACAATACTGCAATGCTCATCCTTATAGCAGATTTTGTACATTCAATGTCATGATAAAGCGAACTTTAATACTCGCCACTCCTTTTCATCCTACATTTACAAAATATGGTTTCGAGGATATATTTATGGGGGTAGAATTAAGTCGGAAGAAAGCAAATATAATATATATTGAGAACCCCCTGCAACACACAGGGTTTGATGACAACAATATTTTTCTAAAGAAAACAGAAACCGCATTAACAATGTTACACAAAGCCGGAGAGATGTTGTTGCCATATACAAGATTAGGCAAAGTGGTTGACAGGTGTCAGAAATGGCATATGGAAACCCCTTTATATCTGTGTTACAAAATCACTAAGCCTCTTCTCAAAAAGAACCTGTTAGGGAGAACCCCCAATATGAGATTTTTTGCATTCTACAAACTAGGCTATTACATTGGACTTACTAAATGAAAATATAACGCGAGAAATACGCAAGGAAAACTGTTTTAACTTCCTGCGATTCTTTTTCGCATTAACATTGATTCTTTCGCACTTCTGTACATTAACAGGGCACGAGCAACTCTTACCAATTACAGGAAGTACGTCTGTAAAGGCTTTTTTTACAATAAGCGGTTTCTTGGTAACATATAGTTTTATACGACGAGACTATGATTTAGTTTCTTATGCAAAAAGAAGATTTGCCCGTATCATGCCAGCATATGCAGCTACGATATTGTTCTGCATACTTATCGGATGGATGGTAACCAGTTTAAGTACGATAGATTTCTTTTCTTCTAAACAAACTTTCAACTATTTTCTTGCAAACATTACAATGCTCAACTGGCTAGAGCCAGAACTCCCCAATACATTTCAGAACAATCTATGGCCTCAGATGGATGGTTCTTTGTGGGCAATGAAACAAGAGGTCCTTTTCTATATCTTTGTCCCTTTCTTTTTTTATTTTGTCAACAAAACTGGCAAGAAGTGGATATGTTTACCCTTGTTAATATTATGCATTACGATTTACCCTTTTGTTAATGACCAAACGCGATACTTCACATATTTCATAGGGGGAATGTCCTTAATGTTGTATTTTGATTTATTTAATCAATATTTCATATACCTTTTTATACTTTCCGTAATTGCACTTATTGGGGGGATCCTTGATACACTTGCCTTTCCAATAATACTAGTAGGTATAGCATATCATTGCAAACCTTTTAATTTCATTAGAAAGTTTGACAACATTACATATGGACTTTTTTTATATCACTTTCCCATCATACAATTGCTTATACATTATGGAGTCGCAGAGTATAATCTGATTTTATGTTTCATACTAACAGTCATTGCTACTTCTATTCTTGCTACTCTATCATGGTTCTACATTGAAAAGCCTCTAATGAACAAATGCGCATAGTATATGAAATAGAACGCCTCTCGACTAATGGTGGGATAGAACGAATTCTCACAGCCAAAGCTTCATATATGGCAGAACAATGGGGCTGGGATGTCACCATCCTTGTTCTATATAAAGGATGTGAGAAATCCTTCTTTCCTATATCGCCAAAGGTGAGAATTCAATGTTTAGACATCAAGCCACGATGGAATATCATTACTGTACCATTGGCACTTTATCGGTTAAACAAGGCTATAAAAAAAATAAAGCCTGACGTTTATATTACTGTGCAGCACATTGGAGCTGTTTCATGTTTACTAAATACTCATCACACAAAAACCATATATGAGTCTCATGGTGCGAAGTCAAAAATGATACACCCATTTGCCGTAAACATAGCTGAACGACACGCGGATGCTATCGTTGCACTTACTCATTCCAATGCTGCGAATTTTAACAATGCAAATAAAGTTGTTGTAATTCCCAATTTCTGCACTCTTCCCATTGGACAAACAATGCTCAATTACAATTTAAAACAAATTGTAAGTATAGGTCGCGATTGCGAGGAGAAAGACTTTCCGAGGATGAGGAAGATATGGGATAGCATTTCAAAAAAATATCCCGACTGGCAACTTCAAATTCATCATAATACCAAAGATGTCGTAAAAGCATATACAAGTGGAAGCATTTTCATAATGACTTCACGTTTTGAGGGATTCGGTTTGGTTCTTATTGAAGCTATGCTATGCGGACTGCCCTGTATTGCTTTTGATTGTCCTTATGGTCCACGAGAGATAATTAAGGATGGAAAAAACGGATTCCTTATACCGTATGATGATGATGATCTATTCATCAAAAAGCTTACATATCTAATGGAACATCCGAAAGAGAGGCAACGCATGGGAATTGCAGCCAAAGAATCAGTGAAGCGATTTGATAAAGAAAAAATCATGAACCAATGGAAGGAACTTCTAACAGAACTATAGCCGTCTTTGATTTTGATGGGACAATAACAACAAAAGATACTTTGTTGCTATTTATCCGTTATTCCTGTGGAACCATAAGGTTTATATTAGGAATGGCGCTCTATTCCCCTCTAATCATTCTGATGATGCTCCGCCTTTATCCTAATTGGAAGTGTAAGGAAAAAGTGTTCTCTTATTTCTTCAAAGGCATGCCTTACGAAGATTTCAAGAAACTTGGAGAGGACTTCGGATATAAATTCCGCAATATTATCATACGTCCTTCTATGAAGGAACGCCTTCTGTGGCATCTCAGCCAGGGTCATAAGGTGTATGTCATTAGTGCCAGCATTGAAGAGTGGGTAAAGCCGTTTTTCCACACCTTGGGCGATGTTACCGTATTGGCAACAAAAGTAAAACCTGACCTCAGCGGGTTTGCATCAAACAATTGCTACGGCCAGGAAAAAGTAAATAGACTTCTTGAAGTAGAACCAGAAAGAAACACATATACCTTATATGCCTATGGAGACAGTCGAGGTGATAAGGAAATGTTAGCATTCGCAGATTTTCCAACCTTTATTCACTAAAATGAAAACTGCCCTTACAGTTATAATTCCAGTATATAAAACGGAAAAGACTCTTGATAGATGCATCGAGAGTGTACTTCGTAATGCTGTAGATAAAATTATCCTAGTTGATGACGGGTCTCCTGACAATTGTCCTATAATATGCGACAACTGGGCGGAAAAAGAGCCTAGAATCAGTGTTATACACAAAGAAAATGGTGGACTAAGTGATGCTCGTAATGCAGGTTTAAAACAAGTCAGGACAAAATATGTTACTTTCGTTGACAGTGATGATGAGATTGCGCTTGACACATATATGCCACTTATCAATTTATTGACTCAAAACCCGCATATCGACATCGTAGAATATCCTGCACAAATACATATTGGAGGAAAAGACGAACATAGACTTACCTTCAATGATAGTATTACTGACATCAGTTCGTTAGAGCAGAAAAAGAAAATCTGGTTAAATGACCTTTATGCTCATTCCTATACATGTAATAAAATATATCAGACAAGATTATTCCACGATATTTCTTTCAAAAATGGAGAACTTTTCGAAGATGTCTTGATAACACCATCTTTGCTAAAAGAAGCAAATTATTATGCTACATCCAGCAAAGGACTGTACCTATATCACTCTAATTCAACTGGAATAACGCGGAATTTTACCAATTTACCGCAATTACTGCAAGCACAATTGCAAATATGTCACGAAATGGACATAGACATTATGAGTAAAGAAGCTGACAGGCTTTATTTATCCTTGGTCAATACTTATATTGACATATGTCGATATACCAATATTATCACATCCCTACCCTATAGACCTATCTCCTTCTCATCTGCTCTAACCTCCAAAGAAAGAATAAAGATACTAATGTACAACTTTCTCGGTCAGAAGCTTTTTATAAAAATCTTCATATTGCTGCGCCACCTTATGATAGTCATGATGCCTGCGTACATATTCAATGGACTGACGTTTTAGTTCGGGAATATTCTCTTTATGCAGAACCAATTCCTTCAATTCGTGATACACACTTTCGTATGTGGGTTGCACATTTATTATAGGCCTTAATTCCTGTTCTCCAATAATATCATAGTTCTCCTGTTCACCGCCTGTTACGGCAACGATTCCTTTCGACATTGCCAACAACGCATTCATAGCAGGTGTGTAACTGTATAGCTGATCCAACATCACATCCGCATTCTTCAACATCTGCTCATACTCCGCATAGGGAACATTCTCTGCCACTTGAAGTATCGCCTTATCCGGATAATCCCTGACGATATCTTGTGCAGCCTTTAGCATTATGTCTGTTCCCTTGATATTCATACGGTCTCTCTGTAACCCGATGAAAAGGCGCACTTTATCACCTACCGAGAAATCTTGAATATCCTTTTCCTCCATTACAACCGGCAAGGGAAAGAAATTGAGTTTTTGGGGATATACCTTATTATAACATGCCCAATATTCATACAGAACAGCCACGATGGCATCACAGTCTTCTGCCACATATTTACAATAATTGGCTGCATGACCATCAAGATATATTTTTCGCAGGAATTGCACATTATCATTGTGCATAATCTCGCTCCCTATGCGTTGCTCGCTGTATCGCAGAATATTCTTGTTTATTATCTGGTCAAGCACATGATAGTCTTCTCCCACAGAGCACATGACTATCTTTCCGTTATTCCTTCTTAAATAATTGTAGAAAGGTTTCATGTGACTGCCACGAAGAGGCAGGAACATAGGATGATTCAACTGTACAATGTCATATCCCTTGCATTGCCACAATATAGGCAAAGCCTTGAGTATATAATCAACAAAAGCCAGTTTTCCGTTAATGTCCGTCCTGCGCTCCAGGCATATATCGTCAACAGGAAATTTGCGCCATCCGTAACGTTCGGAAATGAGGCGAACTTCATGTCCTCTCTCACGCAATCCCTTAGCGAGATTGCTATGCCACATACTTGGATTTCCGAATAAGAGTATCTTCATAGTGGATGGCTGCGTTTACATATAGCATAAATCAGGAGCGAGTTGTTTTATTTGCTGACAATCTTTTGAATATTTGTCATTGCACTCCCAAATTCTGATATTTTGCTTTGAGATCTCTGGATTAAAAAGTTGCTGACGTTTCATGTGGTGTTCCTTGTCAATACCGAGGAATTTCTCTATTTGCGAAACCTCTCTGTCGTAGTCGGTTACCAATTGTTCGAACCTAACGGTAAGGTAGTCGTCATTCTCATCCTTATGCCCCACATACATATTGCGTTCCCATAGGATAAAGTCACTGACAGTGTCGTGTGCAAGCCAGCGGTAGTTGTATTTCACAGCATCCACATACACTCCCCTTATATCGCGTCTCACCTTAATACGCTTCACTCCAGGCAGAAAAGCTTGGAAACGTTTGGTGTCTATGCCGCAGTCGTCGAAAATATGATCGAGTACGAGGCAACCGCCCTTTACTTCGGGGAACAAATGGTTGAACAGCGTATAGAGGAAGCTCCTGCACAGTTCGTGATACTCCGCCTTGCTCATACGCTTGAGATAGAATACATCAGTAATGGCGGTGTATGGATTGATGAATGGACTATGAATATTCTCGTCAGAGAGAATTCTTTGACTTACTATCTCCTCGAAGAAATGGAAGAATAGAGGGCGCAGTTCTGTATGGAATTTGTACAAGTCGGAATAATATGCTAACCCTATAAAAGCCTTGATAGCTGCGTCTGCCCAATATATGTTTACCACTGCATCATCGTCAAGCATCTTATCGAGATACAGCAACCCACCTATGTTACGCATAAGGTTCATTTCTCCCATCCCACGTATTTCTTCCTTGGAATCGGTGAACGAAGGCTTGGTGGCCCATACTGTACAACAGTCGTACTCTCGGAGCAAATCCATAACGGCACTACTACCTGACGAACCGAAACCGTCAATGCTGACAAAGCTGTCGAAACGGCACGTGGTGTCAAAGGTTATGTGCCCACCCGCAGCCTTCCAACGGTCATAGTCACGCAGGAAGTTGTTGCGGTTGCGGCTTAGCATGTAGCCGTGTGGCAAGAGGTATCTTGCTATGTTGCGTAGATTATCACTTATCATGATATCTTATCTTTTGAAAGGTTAAGAATGATGTCAGACTACTGGTCACAATCAATGCAGCGCTGCTCATGACAAATACCCACCCGTCGAGGTTTCTTACAGCGAGGTAGGCTGCCAGTACTATCAAGGTCTGAAACATGAAGAACAGCATGTTCGATATGTCAGGCATTACATCGTATTTTAATTTACAGTAGAGAATCGCCCACAACAGGTCTATAATATTGAAGACAAAGATGCCATACCCTATGCCGAGTAGCCCCCATTGTGAGTAGCACAGCACGAAAATTGGAACCATGAAAGTGTATGCTATCAGTTCGGCTATAAAATACAACTTGGCATCGCCTGCTGCAAGTGGAAGATACTGAAGCGGTGTTGCTATTGTTTTTACAAGTCCTGTTAGCAACGCCATCTCAAGAATGGGTATTATCGGAATAAATTCTCTGCTTAACAATAGTGGTACTATGATATTGGCTATTATCATAAAAGCGACAAGAGCAGGGGAAGTGAGTATCTGCATCACATTAATCTGACGTATTACAACAGTACGGCGTTCGCCTGCATTACTGAATATGCCAGACAAACGTGGAAAGAAATCTGCAGCAATAGATGAGGCGAAAATTCCAAAAAACATACTCGTTATGCCAAGAACTGCATTGTAATAGCCCACATCAACCACTGAACCATGTGTGTTAATATAAGCCTGTATGAGCAACCTCGCCCCATGAGCCACAAATCCCTGTGCCACGAATGATGCTCCAAGTATAAGTATTGGTTTGCCTGTTTTAAGGAAAGTACTGTTGAGATCTATCTTAAAGGGGTAGTGAGCAAAGGAATATCTGCATACAATAATCAACTGGACTGCCAGGAAGAACAATATGGCAGGTATGATACCTTTCAGTCCCCAAAGGTAATAAAGCGGTATATTGGTTATTATGCCAACAATAATAGTGAGTGTTGAAAGCCATGCTATTTGTTTTATTTGGCGTGTGGCTTTCAGTACCATCATCTCCCCACAGATAAGAGTGCTGATGCCTACCGCTGGTGCCAAACACACAAACTCCCACACATGTTCGGCATCTGAAAAAGTAAGTAATGATAGAGGATAGGCTAACAGAAGGGTCAATATCGAACCCAGTACCGCCAATGCAACTACCAGCGAACGGGTTAGTTTCAGACTATTGTCCAATGCCTCACGATTGTTTGTTTCCAACCATTCCTCATAGTGTAGGGATATTTCCCTTACACCACTCTGATCCATACCGCAATTCGTGGTTTCGTGCAACAGTTCCTTGGTTTCATTGTATATGGCATTCAGTCCCACACCTGCAGGACCAAGATATACAGCCACCAACTTTGTTCGTATAAGGTTTAATAGGATGTTAACACCCTGCACCCCAGCAAACAGACTTGTAGCCTTTAATATGTTGCGATATGAATTGTTGTTATTCAACTTCTTATGCAAATCTTATACGTCCTGCACGCTATGCCTCGCGCGCCAAAACCTTCTTTTTGCTGTATCAGGGGCTCCTTCAAGTGCATACTATCATCTTCCATACTGGTACCAAAATCAAAATACTCATAGCCTTCACTCTTGTAATAATCTACGACATGGAGTAGTAGAAAATCGAGCGCCTTAGACTTTTTTCCATAAGGAGTAGCTGAGATATATTGTGTGCGAATCACCCTGGATGAGATGTATATCAATGTTCCTCCTTCAAGATTTCCTTCAGGGCTTATAATGCCATAGCAAACAATATTCTTGGGAAACAGGCTCTTTAGTCTTTCCATTTCCTCAACAATATGCACAGGTTTTGAATTGTATGTTTCTCGAAGATTGTCCGATAGAATCATCCAAAATTGCTTCATCAGTCCTTCTTTATCGCATACGATTCCCCACCCTTCTCTCTTCAACTTGTTGCTATTATTACGACGGCTTGGGGATGTGTGGAAATCTGAATGAAGATTTATTGCCGACATCAGGTGACAACTTACCAGTTCTGCCCCATTCCGCCATAACCAGTAGCTATCTTCTTCTGATGGTTGCTGATGGTAAATGGTTGGCATCTGTTTATAGTACCATTCATTGATGCCTTCTTCATGCAGAAATTGTATGGTTTTATCGAATATTTCGCCTATTTCTACTGCATGCGCCCTATTGGTCAACAAAAAACCTCCATATGTCAAACCTTGATGCGACCAAATGGCTTCTCCCTTCCTGTTGGCAGGTAAAAGAGACAACAAGTTGCCATCATTGTAGTACATCAGCGAATAGTCCTCAAAGCGGTCTGCATGATACTCCATGTAATCACGCAAAAAGAGAAAGGTTCCATTCTTGGAATCTTTCACAAAGGCATCCCACTCCGCCTTCTTATCTGCCGTATATCGAACGATATGTATCAAAATCTCTTATATAATCCCCTTCATCGTAATCATGACTTGCAAGCACAAGACATAAAGCTCCTGTTGTGAAAGCTCTTTCGTGTGCCCAGATGCCTGGAGGCACCAGCAAACCTTGATATGGACGATTGAGGGTTACTACTTTCTCGTCTTTTCCGTCATTCAGATATACCTCCAATGCTCCTGATGCTGCTATTATCATCTGCCAGCATTCCTTGTGGGCATGAGCTCCTCGGTCCTTACCAGCCGGAACATCATATATATAGAATACACGACGAATAGCAAAGGGAACATGATTCTCTTCGTAGATATATGTCAGGCTGCCTCTGGGGTCTTCTTCCTTGGGCAATTCTATTATCTTGCAATCGCTTAACTCTGTCATACTAAAATAACGTCTTCCCTCCTGTTTTATTGCACCATATTTTGGGGCTCTCCACGAAGAAAGGCCTTCACATTCTCAATTGCTATCTGCATCAAGCGTTGTCTGGCTGCCAAAGTGGCCCAAGCGATGTGTGGGGTGATATGACAATTTGATATATTCAGCAGCGGACTGCCGTTCTTTGGGGGCTCTTCCGTCAAGACGTCAATACCTGCAGCATATATTCTTCCCTCCCTCAAAGCATCAGCAAGAGCCTGTTCATCGATAAGAGGACCTCTGCCCGTATTCAGGATGATGGCTGTTGGCGTCATCCACGATAAAGTCTCCTTATTTATTATATGCTTAGTCTTTTCAGTCAATGGGCAATGAAGGCTCAGGACATCCGACTCCTTAAAAAGTTCCTCAAGGGTTTCTGCCTTCCTGATTCTTTCTATTCCAAGTGCTGATATTTCAGTCTCAGTTTTTGAGCTGAAAGCCAGTATCTTCATACCCAAAGAGGCTGCAATACGGGCTGTTGCTGTACCTGTATTGCCTAATCCGACGACTCCGAATGTCTTTCCTGCTAACTCCATTTGGGGAGAAATCTGGAAAGAAAAGTCCGGATTCATCGACCAGGCACCCTTGTGTACCTCCTCATCATGACCTGCAACATTATTCGTAATATGTAAGAGATGGGCTATTGCCAACTGGGCTACAGACATTGTACTGTAAGCAGGAATATTCGTAACAACAATACCCTTATCCCTTGCTGCCTGAACATCCACGACATTATATCCTGTAGCCAGTACGCCAATATATCTCAACTTTGGCAAGTTGTCCATTACCTCCTTTGAAAACACCACCTTGTTTGTCAGTACAATATCGGCATCCTGGGCTCTTTCTAGCACCAACTCCGGAGCAGTCCTTTCATACATTTCAAACTCACATTTGCTGCCATCTGGAAGTTCTATATTCTTCCACTGCTCCCAGCTGATATCGCCAGGATTGGCCGCATAGCCGTCCATCTCTACTATCTTCATGTTAACTGATTTTTACGATGCAAAGGTAAGAAAAATAATTAATAGCGCAAACGATTTACTATAGAAATAAGGATATAACAACAAAAAAGAAGCCCTCTCATCGTAATGACAAGAGGGCTTTCTTTATAGAAAGTGGGCAGTCTCCTACTCTCCCGCATAGTATTGCAGTACCATCGGCGCAGGCGGGCTTAACTTCTCTGTTCGGAATGGGAAGAGGTGGGACCCCGCTGCAATAGCCACCCAAATGGGGTTGACGTATTGACAAGAACA
>JAFVGI010000004.1 GCA_017475005.1 Prevotella sp.
CGTACCAATGATGAAGAGGAAGTGATAACATTCAACTTCACATTGGCAGAACCTTCTACTGGTCTGTTCCGTGTCACCATGTACAACAACGACAACCTTCCATTCATGGGTGAGTCTGGCGGTGCTATCATGACACTGACTGTTACTACATCATCTGAGTTTGCCGGTGGCGAAGGTGAGATTTCAGCCATCGTTGTTACTGATACAGATCGCAACAGTATCAAGATGAGTGGTGCAAAGTTTACTGTTTCCGGTACAACAGGCATCAAGGAAGTTGAAGCCGACGGCATGCAGGCTGACGGCAAGTACCTGAAGGATGGCAAGATTGTCATCAAGAAGGGTTCTAAGCTGTACAATGCTGTAGGTGCTATCACTAAGTAAGATTCTCTGAATCTAAATATCTAAAATGTAAGGATTGGGAGGTAATACTCCCAACCCTTACTTTTTTTATATGCAAGCTTAGGATTTTTTTCTTTTCTTTTCTCCTAGATAAATTTTCTGTTCAAGGCCCTTAAACATATGTTCAAGGGCCTTGAACATATGTTTACAGCCCTTGTACAGTAGTTCAGAGCCCTTGAATGGAAATTCTCCCGAGGGGAAAATTCTTTTCTCTCCCTATTGGGGGAAAAAAGTATAGAGGTGAAAAAAATAAAATGTGCATTTATTTGTGACAATGAAAAAAAAATGCTACCTTTGCAGCCCAATATGGTAACTAAATGACTAACTCTGAATAATCAAAATGAGAAAAATTCTTTTGTTTTTATTAGCTTTTGTGCCTGCTATTATGTATGCACAGAAGGTGAAAGTGACTTGGACAAATGGTGATGCATCAGCTGTGGTAACTGGCGATGCCGGTTATACAGATATGGTTACTTCTGCATATACTATGGGTTCAAAGTTGACAAATGACGGTTTGATGACAGTTAGTAATGCCGATACTGGATATGAGACAGTAACCTATGATCCTGCATTCACAAAGTATAAGCCTACAGAGCAGGTGAGTGCAAAGACAGCATACCATAATTTGGCATTTATGGTGACACCAACCAGCGGGCATAAGTTTAAGCCGACCAGAATCTCATTTGATGCTGCAAAGGTAGGTACTGATAAAGGTAATGCCACAGTAGTTACAAAGATTAGTGGCGAAACAGAGGCGAATGTTGATGTTATTACTCCCCTTAGAAACAAGATTGGCGAAGGCAACAACACAGGTTACAGCCACTATTCCTACTATGTGAACAACTATAATAGCGAGAAGGGCTTCCTTATACTATTATATATATATAATGTCGATGCTACCAAGTCGATTGCATTCCGCAATGTGGTGATTGAGGGTGAGATTGACTCTGAGATATATGATGTGAGCCATTATCTCTCATCCCTGAAGTGTCAAGGGAATATCGGAGCAGGAAAAGAAGAACTGGACCTTTATGACGCCATTAAGGCGCTAAAGTACGGTGAAACCGCTCGTTTTGGAAAGAAACTGTATGGTGACCCAACTGACTTTGTTGCAGCTTTGCAGGGTGGACTCTCTGAAAATAGCATAAAAACAGAGTATGATGTTAACACACACACCTTAAAGGTGAATGTGATGAATGGTAACGAGGTGGAATTTATGTTTTATGTTGGCTTCACAGTAACGAATACACCTCCAAAAGGTAAGGCAACTCCCCTGAAGCGTGGACTTGTGGCTGTAAACCTGTCGCAGTCAGGAGGCTCAGGAAACCTCGTATCATGGCGTTCAAGAGGATATGACAACAGAAATTACAAATTTAAGTTGTACAAGGGCTTAAGTGCTTCGAGCATAAACTCGAATCTCAACAGCGGAAACTTCATCATTGAAAAGACGAATTTTGCCGATACCAACGGAGGAACGACGACATACTATCGTCTGGAAGTGTATAACGAGAATGGAGAGATAGTAGAGCGCGACACCTGTAAGGCTTGGTCTTCACAGGTGAAATACATAGACCTTGAAGGAGGCGCTCCTGAAGACATCTGGGGCAGAGGAGCAACATACACTCCTAATGATGCCTCTATCTGCGATATGGATGGTGACGGAGAGTATGAGATAATACTGAAGTGGAGCCCTTCAAATGAAAAGGATGCAGCATCAAATGGCACTACTTCTCCTGAATACTTCGCATGCTACAAGATGAGCGGCAAGCGCCTGTGGATACTTACTGGTGGTCCGAATATGTTCTCATCAGCACACACTTCTCCTTTCGTAGCTTGGGACTTTGATGGCGATGGATATGGAGAATTCATGATAAAGACAGGTCATGGTGCCATTGATGGTGAGGGGAATTACCTCAGTGTTGATGATAATCCTACAGGTAACTACCTCAATTCAAGAGGAAAGCAGGAATCTGGTGAGGAATGGATTACAGTATTCGATGGACGCAATGGTGCAGAGTTGAAGACAATCCCTTATCATACTGACTATGCTGCAGGTTCTGCATACTGGGGCGACAGCAAACAAAACCGCTCTGAGAGATATCTTGCCGGCATAGCATGGTTGGACGGAAAGGATGGAAATCCTAGTGGTATCTTCGCGCGCGGATATTATAATGGTGCCTTCATAGGTGCCTATGACTGGGATGGAACCAATCTTACCCTTCGCTGGCTGCATAGGGCTTTTACCGCATCAAGTGGTGAGGTGAAATATGCCAACGGAACAACAAAGAACCTTTCCAAAACTGTATATGGCGAAGGCTGTCACTGGTTCTCTGTTGCTGACGTAAACCTTGATGGCAAGCAGGAGATAACATATGGCTCTGGTGCCTTGAAGTCTGATGGAACAACACTCTATCGTACTGGTTTGAAACATGGTGATGCCTTGCATACCAGTGATTTCGACCCTGCTCGTCCAGGATTGGAAGTATTTATGGTACATGAGGATAGCCCTTATGGTATGGATTATCGTGACGGTACTACAGGAGAGTTTATTTTACACAAAACGGCATCAGGCGATACTGGTCGCGGCTTTATGGCAAACTTCGACCCAGAGCGCGACGGCCCGTTGTGGCAGGCTTCTGCTTGGCCAAACATCTTTGATAAGGATGGTAATAGCGTAATAGCAGAGAAAACATGGGGTGGTGGAGCTTCTGCTCAGGATCGCTTATACTGGACAGGAACACTTGCTGATGATTTCTGGGGAAAGGGTTGTCTTGAGACTTGGAATACTTCTTCAAAGAACTTTGACAGGTTGATTGGTTGCGTAAATGGCGGAAACTATACTTACGGAAATACCAATAATTCTACTAAGCAGAATGCTTGTCTGCTTGGAGATGTCTTCGGCGACTGGCGCGAAGAGGTAATTTGCTGGTCAGCAGGAGGAACAACTGGTTATCAGCTGGTAGTAAATGCTACAAACTATCAGACAGATTATATCGTACCACATCTGTTGGATGATATTGACTATCGAGCACAGATAATTGCAGAAAACTGCTGCTATAACCAGCCACCACATCTGGGGTATAACCTGCGTGAGTCGAAGAAGATTACCGCTGAGACTTTTGAGGTGGAAAATGCTCCAGACAATATGGGAAAATACTGGGGTGCTATCTATGTGACATATCCTGTAATAATACCTGAAGGGGTGACGGTTTATTCTGTAGCAGGTTATGAGTACGAAGGAGGATATGATACTATAAGGGTTTCTGCATATGCTGCAGGAAAGATAATAGCAGCCAACAGACCTATAGTATTCAACTCAAAGGTGAAAAATCCTGTATTCGTTCCAACAGCGGTAACTGCAAACGTTACACCAATAAATACTTATGTAAAGGGATTTTATTGTGATACTATTCCGCCAATTACGGGGAGACAAGCATCGTATAAGTATATCTACGAGTTCCGCAATGGTGACAGGGGTGTTGGCTTCTACAAGACGGATGGCACTTGGAAAGTTCCTGGTGGTACTGCATACGGAATATTCGGTTATAGCGCAACTTACCCAGGTGCAGAGTCTTATGTATTAGGACGTCCTTATAATCCAACTCCAACAGGTATATCTTCTCATCTTGCTGATGAACAGAAGGAGAAAGAAGATGGAGCAATATACAACTTGCAGGGAATCCGCTTGAAGGAAAAACCGACCAAGGGTATTTATATACAAAACGGTAAAAAGTGCGTAGCGCACTGATAATGATAGTAATAGGCATTGCTGCTGGGAGGCTTGTGGAGTTTCCTGTCAGCAATGCTTATGTTGCATACATATTGCTGGCGCTGCTCTTTCTGACTGCCTTACTGAGGCGATGGGAAAGGGTAGCGTCAGTAACTCTTATGGGGGCATTCATGGTATTGGGTGTCTTCTTGATACGAAACAGCGACAATAATCCAACATCGTCAGTATCTTATGTGGAGAAGATTGCTGCAGAGATGGGGGAGAAGAGGAAAGCATTGACTTCAAAATATGTGGAGCAAGGGCTTTCTGGAGATACCTATGACATAGTAGCAGCTATGACATTGGGAGAGAAGAAGGGTATCAGCAAAGAGGTTCGGAAAACCTTCTCCGCCAGCGGGGGAGCACATATCCTGGCGCTATCAGGCATGCATTTGGGAATACTCTTTATGATTCTCACCTTCCTGCTTCCCACGAAAAGATGGCCAAAGATATCTGTTCTGATAGAATTGCTTGCTATATGGGCTTTTGTATTCCTGATAGGATTCCAGCCTTCTTTGGTAAGAGCAGCCTTAATGCTGACAATATACTGTATAGCAAAGATGCTTTCGAGGAATACAAGGAGTATGGATGTGCTGGCATTTACAGCTGCACTATTGTTGGTAATATCTCCACAATGGCTTTTCGATGTTGGATTCCAAATGTCTTTTGCTGCTGTAACAGGAATCTTGTTGCTTTATGGTCCGATATTCAGATTCCTGACGTATAGAGAAAAAGAAACAGAAAAAACTTCATTGTGGGTAGTATGCCGCAGGGTTTTATTCGATGGAATCGTTGGTTTAGTTGTTATTTCTTTTACAGCACAATTGGGTGTAGCACCTTTGGTAGCTTACTATTTTGGCAATTTCCCGACCTACTTTCTTCTTACAAATTTTATAGTAACCCCAGCAGCATTTCTGATAATAGTCTTGGCAATAGGACTATTGATGAGGGTACCCTTGCTGACACCTCTGACAATTGTGGTGCAGGGGATGCATGCTTCTTTATTATGGATAAAAAATCTGCCATACTCGAATCTGGAAGTCAGATTATCAGTATGGCAGACACTATTGGTATATGTTATAATTATTTCTCTGTGTTGTCTTGTTTATCTTTGCATCCGAAAGACGGATCGATTTTTAAAAGCGATGCCATGACGAAGGTGACACTACAGAAAGCCATCACTATAATGAAGAACAAGCGATAGCCGACTGTCTCCTGAAGAGCACCAGCAAAGAGACCAGGGATCATCATACTTAATGCCATAAAGGCTGTACACAGAGCATAGTGAGAAGTCTTATATTCTCCCCTGCTGTAGTATATCAGGTACAACATATAGGCTGTGAAGCCGAATCCATAGCCAAATTGCTCGACGAAAACGCAGATGTTTACAATCAACAGATTAGAAGGAAGAACATAAGCCATAAAGACATAAACAATGTCAGGAAGAGTAATGGCACAAACCATTGGCCACAGCCATTTCTTCAAACCATCCTTACTTACAGCAATACCACCAAGAATACCACCAAGTGTTAATCCAATGACACCTACAGTTCCCTGCACGAATCCCAATTCCTGAGGAGAAAGCCCCAATCCTCCATTGGCTTCTGCGTCAATGAGGAAGAGGGTAGATATTTTTGCGAGCAATCCTTCGGGCATACGATATAGTAGCATAAAAAGGATGCCGACAACCACCTGTTCCTTTTGGAAGAATGTCATTATGGTTTCTTTGAAATCAGCAAGTATTGTGTTTACAGAAACACCTTCTCGGATTCCATCCTCTGCAGGTCGAGGAAGTATATATGCATGCCATATCCAAATGGCTATAAACAGTCCACAGCAACCATAAAAGAGGAGACTCCATGAATAAGCTATCTGATTGCGGAAGATAATTTCAAGAGTTCCCGCTATCATTACCAAGACACCCTGTCCTACTATCATAGCAAGACGGTAGAAAGTGCTTCGTATGCCAACAAACCAAGACTGCTCGTAGCTGTCAAGGGCTAGCATATAATATCCATCTGCTGCTATATCATGTGTGGCGCTGGAAAATGCCATCAGCCAAAAGAATGCAAGAGTGCCCTGAAGCCAGAAATCAGTGGGGATAGTGAAGGCAACACCACCAAAAGCAGCTCCGATAAGTATCTGCATGGAGGTAATCCACCAACGTTTGGTTTTTATAAGATCTATGAAAGGACTCCATAGAGGCTTTATCACCCAAGGAAGATACAGCCATGAAGTATAATAAGTTATCTCTGTATTAGAAAGCCCTAACTGTTTGTACAACACTAAGGCTATCGTCATTACTGCTACATAGGGTATGCCTTCTGCAAAATAAAGCGAGGGTACCCAACTCCAAGGATTTTTGCTTAAATTCATTATATTTTTCTTGAAGAAGTGTAATTTAGGATTAATAATTCGCCTGCAAAGTTAAGGAAAAGATACCAAATGAGCAACTTTTTAAGGATTTTTTTTGGTGGGATAAAAAAAATATATTACCTTTGCATCCGCTTTTTCTGCTCATGTACGCACGTGCGTGTGTAAGGAAATAAGCATAAGTATCATATTATTAACAATTTAAAAACAAAAAGACAGATGATTATTGTACCTGTAAAGGAAGGCGAAAACATCGAAAGAGCCCTCAAGAAATTCAAGAGAAAGTTTGAAAAGACTGGTGTCGTTAAAGAACTCCGTTCACGTCAGCAGTTCAACAAGCCTTCTGTATTGAAGAGACTCAAGATGGAGCATGCCATCTATGTACAGCAACTGCGTCGTGCAGAAGAAGCATAAGAGCTTTTTTCTTAAAGAAGGTTAATTCTTTTGGCAATCTGAATTTTATTGCGTAAATTCGCAACATGATTGTCGAAGATTTCTTGAGATACATGCTTGCAGAGCGTGATGCATCACCCCAAACGGTGGAAACCTATCGTGAGGCATTGGACGACTACAAGGCATTTCTGGAGAAGCTCGACAGTCAGTTGACGCCAGAGGGCGCTGACAGCGATGTGATTCGCGACTGGATAGAGGACATGATGGAAAAGGGGCAGAAAGCCTCGTATGCATGTAAGAAACTATCAGCGGTAAAATCCCTTTATCGCTACGCCCTGAGAAAAGGTATCGTGGAACGTGATCCCGCTCACAAAGTCACTGGACCCAAAAAAGAGAAAGTGTTGCCGACTTTCCTCAGAGAGGAAGAGGCTGACAATCTCTTTGATAAACTGGATTGGAATTTGGAGGATATAAAAGATGTACGTGCGCGTACATTATTATTACTCTTATATTCAACAGGAATCCGTAGAGCAGAGTTGGTGGCTCTCAGAGATGAAGATGTGAATCTCATCAATCGTGAGATAAAAGTGACAGGAAAGAGAAGAAAGCAGCGCATTGTCCCGTTGGGGGAGGAGATGGTGGAAGCCATCAAATACTATCAACAGCTGAGAGACGAAAAAAATCCGGCAACAGATGATAGCCACGCTCTCTTCAGAAATGACAAAGGAGAAGCAGTAACTGCTGCAATTGTTTATAACATTGTCAGACGCTACCTCTCTTTCGTTACTACACAGAAAAAACGTTCACCGCACGTATTAAGACATACCTTTGCTACAGTGATGCTCAACCATGATGCAAAATTGGGAAGTGTGCAGAAACTGCTGGGTCATGAAAGCCTCAAAACAACACAGATTTATACTCATGTTACTTTTGAGGAATTGAAGCGAAGTTACGAAGACGCCCATCCTAGAGAGGGCAAAAACTCACAGTTATAAAACCTAAAAACTTAAATGACTATGGAGATCAAAATTCAGGCTGTCCATTTCGACGCAACAGAGAAATTACAGGAGTTCGCTACAAAGAAAGTAGAAAAACTCTCAAGGTCTTATGAAGATATAAAGAAAGTAGAGGTGCAATTGAAGGTCGAAAAGCCGCAGACTGCTATGAACAAAACAACAAGCATTAGTGTGGCAATACCTGGCGGAACACAATTTGTAGAGAAAACATGCGATACCTTTGAGGAGGGCATAGATTTGTGTGTTGACGCATTGAAGGTAAAATTGACCAAAATAAAAGAAAAATCAAGAAATCATTAAAATTCTTTGGAAAAAGTTTGGTGATTTAAAAAATTATACGTACCTTTGCACCCGCAAATTCCCACAGGATGCACTTAGCGCCTGATTTCGGGGCAGGGATTCGCCTCTTTAGCTCAGTTGGCCAGAGCACGTGATTTGTAATCTCGGGGTCGTTGGTTCGAATCCGACAAGAGGCTCCCTTAGAAGGAAAACGCTGTGCGTGAGATGTGCGGGTGCAAAAATAAAGGGTGGTTACCAGAGTGGCCAAATGGGGCAGACTGTAAATCTGCTGTCTTTCGACTTCGGTGGTTCGAATCCATCACCACCCACCAAAGAAATTTGCGGAAACGCTTGTTCTTGTGATTCCATCAAATTCTAATTTGAGATTTGCAAAGAAGCAAACGTCCTCGCAAAATTTTTTCGCGGAAATAGCTCAGTCGATAGAGCACTAGCCTTCCAAGCTGGGGGTCGCGGGTTTGAGTCCCGTTTTCCGCTCAAATGATAGAGAGCCCGAGAGGAGAGTGGAACAATGACGCTGTATTAGCTCAGTGGTAGAGCACTTCCTTGGTAAGGAAGAGGTCCTGAGTTCAACTCTCAGATACAGCTCCATATTTAATTCAATATAGTATAAATTTAAACAAACAAAAACAATGGCAAAAGAGACTTTCCAGCGTGACAAGGTTCACGTAAACATTGGTACCATTGGTCACGTTGACCACGGTAAGACAACTCTCACCGCTGCTATCACAACTGTGCTCGCAAAGAAGGGCCTCTCTGAGGTTAAGTCTTTCGACCAGATTGA
>JAFVGI010000056.1 GCA_017475005.1 Prevotella sp.
AATCTCAATGCTGTATTCATCAATGACGGCATGCCTCAGTCTGAGCGCCTCGTGAAGCTCAATCAGATTGCCATTCAGCAGATGAGTGTGCTGGAGGACAGCAAGGGTAGATTGTTGTTGAAGTGAATAGGACTATATGGCAAAACTGACCACTGAGGAATTCATAGCAAGAGCCCAAGCGGTGCACGGGGATAGGTATGACTATTCCAAGGTGGAGTATGTGAATAACAAGACAAAGGTTTGTATAATTTGTAAAGAGCATGGTGAGTTTTGGCAAAGACCTTTAGATCATTTAAAGGGTCATGAGTGTTCTGAGTGTGGTAGAATTAAAAACATAGAGTCTCGCAGAAAAACTTTAGAACAATTTATTGATGAAGCGAGAAAAGTACATGGGGATAAATATGATTATTCTAAAGTAAAGTATGAAAATACTTCAACGAAGGTTTGCATAATTTGCAAGAAACATGGTGAGTATTGGCAGGCTCCATATACTCATTTAAATGGACACGGATGTCCTAAATGCGCCTATAAAGGTGACAGACGAAGACATATTTATAGTCAGGAAGAAATAATCGATAAAATTCGTTCTCTTTTTGGTGAACGATATAGTTTCGAAAAGGTTGCGTATAAGGCCATGAAGGTCCCCATTATCCTTGTTTGTCATGAGAAAGATGAAAATGGCGTTGAGCATGGCGAGTTTTCTATGCGTCCTGTTAATATCTTTTCAAGTCATCAAGAGTGCCCCAAATGTTCTAAGGAGAATAGAATAAGACTCCAACGCAAACCTGTTGAAAAGTTTATTGAGGAAGCTAAGAAGGTTCATGGAAATTTATACGAATATCATAAAGTAGACTACGTCAATACAAAAACAAAAGTTTGTATCGTATGTAAAATCCATGGGGAATTTTGGCAATCACCGACTAACCATCTTAAGGGTAAAGGCTGTCCTTATTGCTCTGGAAATGCAAAAAAATGGAACAAAGAAACATGCGAGCAAGAAGCACGTAAATATGAGTATATATTTGATTTTAGAACAAAGAGTCCTGGGGCATGTAATGTTGCTCAACGTAACGGTTGGCTCGATGACTATGTGTGGCTAAAGAAATTACCACCAAAACCGAACGATTACGACAAAAACACTAAGTACATATATGCATATGAGTTTGTCAAGCAGAATGCAGTTTATGTAGGATTGACTAACAGTATGATAAAAAGAGACTGGCAACATCGCAATAGTTTGGATTCTTCTGTTAATAGGTTTGCTTTAAATAATGAATGTGAGATTCCTTATCCAAAAGTATTAGAAGAAAAAGTGCCTATTCATGAGAGTGGAAAAAGAGAGAAGTATTGGGTAAACTATTACAAAGAACAAGGATGGATAATCCTTAATAGAGCAAAAACAGGCGAACGGGAAAGTTCTATTGGTGTTTACTATCCAATTAAGTGGAATAAAAAGGCAATCAAAGAAAAGGCAAAAGAATGTGGTTACGATCTTTCTCTATTTATGAAACAATATCATGGTGCCTATGCCGCCATACAGACACGTTATAAAGGGTTGCTTAATGAACTATTCCCCAAGAGGCTCATCCATACTCATCATACAATTGAAGAAGCACTTCTTGTCGTAAAGAATGGTCATTATGAGAATCGTAGCCAACTGAGATTTGATTGTTTATTGGCATACAGAGTCCTTTTCGATAACAATATGCTCGACGATGTTTTTGGAAAGCCTAAAAAATACACCAAGGATGAGGCATTAAAAGAAGCAAATAATTATAGGTCTATAGAACAAATAAGAATAAAGAACCACACGCTATGGAATTATCTTAGAAAAAACAATTTGTTTAAAGTAGCAAAGCCGACAGATGCAAAATTCCGAAGAGTAAAAACGGTAGAACAAGCATGGGAGGTGTCTCAATATTATGATAGTATAGCTGATTTAAGTAACCATGCAAGTGTAGCATATAGTTTATTAAAAAAGGCAGGGTTACTTCAGAAGAGATATCCTAATTCTTTCCCCAAAGCCGTACTTCAATATAGTTTAGATGGAGAGTTCATTAAAGAATGGCCCAATGCTACTATTGCATCTCGTGGATTAGGCAAGAATATAAATGGATGTATAGGCCTTGTCTGCAAGGGTAAGAAGAAATCTGCAGGTGGCTTTATTTGGAAATATAAGGAAGATCTAAAATAACAATGATACGAATATATACAGGACAATACAAGAAAGGAAGTACACTCACAGAGTTCAACTTAGTGAGATATACGTCCATTTGTCTTGTGCTCGATTACTTTTGTTTGATGAACTCTCAAAAGATTGACATGGAAGTAGCACTCTCAAAACTCGTCGATTTCGTTTTAATAAAGTCGTCATTCAAAGACACTGATAATAATCGAGTTTGGATTGAGACTGCTATTGGCAATATGCAGATGATGGGACTGCTTATCGAAACTGATGCAGGCCTCTTGAAGATTACGGATTTGGGACTATCTGCCTACAGCAGCCAATTATATCATCAAACAGCTGCAAGCCTCTATGAGGCCAAAGCATCACGACAACTTGCTAAAATAGCTATATATGTAGCACTCGCAGGAATTGGGCTGACATTAGTCCTTCAGTTATGTAGATGTTGTTAATATCAAACAATAATATAGTTATAATCCTATGCAGTTCATAACCTCTTTGTTGTTCAGGCTGAGGAATAAGGTAAAATAGTAATCGGAGCGTAATGAGAGATATGGCAGAGCAGCAGAAATGGCAGTGGCAGGAGCCGGGGACGGCATGGAAGGGCGTGGGCATATATCATATTACGCTGACGGTGCCGTCGCGCCAACCGTTGTTGGGCACATTGGTGATACCTCAGAGCGACCCTTCTCAGGCGCGAGTGGAGCGCACGCCGTTGGGCAATGCTGTCGTTGATGAGCTGTATGTGATGTGCAAGCATTACCCCGAGATTCGCATTTTCCAGTTTTGCTTGATGCCTGACCACATGCATGCCGTCATTCAGGTGACAAGGGTGATGGATACAAGCATACGCAGCGTGATTCGCGGGTACTGGCAGGGTGTGAAGAAGCTGGGGCGGGCTTATACTTTGGCGGTTTCTCCCGAATTAAATTCGGGGACAATAAACCAAAGAGGGACAACAGGCCAAGGCTGGGCTTTCCCTATCTTCACGGAGCGGCCATTTATTCGCCCCTTGTCACGCAGAGGTCAGCTGCAGACGATGATGCACTATGTACGGATGAATCCTCAGCGCTTGGCCACTAAGCGCATGATGCCTGGTTTCTTCCGCGTGCAGAAGGGTATCGAGATTGCCGAGCTGACTGGTAAACAACACAAGAACGTCATGCAGGCCATCAGAAATATGGAGCCTGCGTGGGAAAAAGTTAACGGGCTGAAATTTCAGCTCGGGTCTTACAAGGACGCCAACGGCCAGATGCGCCCCTGCTACTCCCTCACCAAGACGGAGTGCCTGTACATCGCCACAAAGTTTAATGATGAGGCACGCGCCAAACTCGTGCTGAGATGGGAAGAGTTGGAACTCACCCCCAGCCCCCTCTCTAGCCGTTTCACTAGAGAGGGGTGTTTTTTTTGCTTCCACAAGCCTTGCGGAGAGTTGCAGGTGAAGAAAAAATGTTGTAACTTTGCAGAGGACTTAAACAATAAACGATATGGAAGGTGCTATAATTTTTGCAGTAGGTATGCTCATCGGTATGGTGTGCTACTACATCCATGTGAGGTATATACGTGGGGAGGAGATAGTGGAGAAGGAGCAACAGGAGAAGGAGGCGAAGGCTGAGAACGGGGTTCCTGGACTGGAGTTGCGCACGAAGGACTTGCTCATTGAGACTTTGCAGCAGATGAACTGCCAGGTGCAAATACCTGATGATGATGACGATGAGCGTATATATTTCAGTTATCAGGGTGGTTCCTTTATTGCTTATACTTCTAATAAATATTTGATGGTTGATGTGGTGTACCCTCAGTGGTATGAACATGATGTGTATGACATTGATGGCTTTTCTAATGTCAGGCGTCTGATAAATGAAGTGAATGGATATGCCAATGTTACCATATTCTATTATATTGAAGAGGAGGAAGAAAGGGTACATGTGCATAGTCGCAAGAAGTTTCTGTTTAGCACAGAACTGATAAAGCCTGAAATATATCTGAGGACTATGCTTGAAGATTTCTTCAAGACAAGACAGCAGTTTATGCTGGAACTGTCGAAAATCGACACGAAAGAGGAAATGAAGAGGGAAAAGAATGTGTAGTAATTTTTGCACGTCGTTTTTCTTCTTAAAATTTGGAGATTTCAAAGAAAAATTGTAATTTTGCAGGTTGAATACTAAAAATAAAAGATGTATATGACTGCAAAAGAAATACGTGAATCTTTCAAGAAATTCTTCGAGAGTAAGGAACACCTCATCGTGCCCAGTGCACCGATGGTAGTAAAGGACGACCCAACGCTGATGTTTACCAATGCTGGCATGAACCAGTTTAAGGACATCATCCTGGGCAATGCCACGCCAAAGAGCCGTCGTCAGGCGGATACGCAGAAGTGTCTGCGCGTGAGTGGCAAGCATAACGACCTGGAGGAGGTGGGCCACGATACGTACCACCACACCATGTTTGAGATGCTGGGCAACTGGTCGTTCGGCGACTACTTCAAGAAGGAGGCTATCTCATGGGCATGGGAGTACATCGTTGACGTACTGAAGATAGACCCGAAGGACCTCTACGCCACCGTCTTCGAGGGTTCGCCTGAGGAGGGACTGGAGCGCGACAATGAGGCGGCAAGTATCTGGGAGCAGTTCCTGCCTAAGGACCACATCATCAATGGCAACAAGCACGACAACTTCTGGGAGATGGGCGACACGGGACCTTGCGGACCTTGTTCGGAGTTGCATGTCGATTCACGTTCTGCAGAGGAGAAGGCAAAGGTGCCTGGCAAGGACCTTGTGAACAAGGACCACCCACAGGTAATCGAGATATGGAACCTGGTATTCATGCAGTTCAACCGCAAGGCGGACGGTTCGCTGGAGGGCCTGCCAGCAAAGGTTATCGACACGGGTATGGGCTTCGAGCGACTGGTGCGCACCCTGCAGGGCAAGACCTCAAACTACGATACGGACGTGTTCCAGCCAATTATCAAAGCGATAGAAGACCTGACTGGACTGAAATATGAGGCCCCCCTGTCATCCCCCAAAGGGGATACTAATGAGAGTGCCTCTGATGCGGAGTCGGTGGCTGTTGCTATGCGTGTAATTGCCGACCACCTGCGCGCTATCGCCTTCGCCATCGCTGATGGTCAGTTGCCATCAAATGCCAAGGCTGGCTACGTTATCCGCAGAATTCTGCGTCGTGCCGTACGCTATGGCTACACCTTCCTCGGACAGAAGGAGGCATTCATCTACAAACTCGTGCCAACACTCGTAGCAGAGATGGGCGAGGCTTTCCCCGAACTGCCTGCTCAGCAGAAGCTCATCATGAAGGTAATGCAGGAGGAGGAAAGTGCATTCTTGCGCACTCTGGACAAGGGTATCGCTCTGCTGCAGGGCGTCATCGACGAGACCAAGGCTGCTGGCAAGACAGAGATACCTGGCGACAAGGCTTTCACTCTCTTCGACACCTTCGGTTTCCCTCTCGACCTGACAGAACTCATCTGTCGCGAACAGGGCATGACGCTCGATGAGGAGGGTTTCAACAAGTGCATGGAAGAGCAGAAGAACCGTGCCCGCAACGCTGCTGAGGTGAAGCTGGGTGACTGGGTGGTCATCAAAGATAACGATAACGCTAACGATAACTTCGTAGGCTACGACTACACGGAGTACCCTTGCCACATCGTGAAGTATCGCGAGGTGAAGCAGAAGAAGGGCGTGGCATACGAGATGATACTCGACCAGACTCCTTTCTACGGAGAGATGGGCGGCGAGATAGGCGACACGGGCGTCCTCGTCTCTGAGAATGAGGAGATAAAGGTGCTCGACACCAAGAAGGAGAACGGCATCTCCATACATATAGTAGATAAGATACCTGAGCAGCCTGAGGCAGAGTTCATGGCTTGCGTGGACACCGACCGTCGTCATGCCATAGAGAGCAACCACACCTGTACGCACCTGCTGGACCAGGCTCTGCGCGAGGTGCTGGGCGACCACATCGAGCAGAAGGGTTCGCTCGTCACTGACAAGGGCCTGCGCTTCGACTTCTCTCACTTTGAGAAAGTTACGCCAGAGCAACTGCGTAAGGTGGAGCACTTGGTGAACTACCGCATACGCCAGAACATCCCTCTGCAGGAATTCCGCGACACACCTATCGAGGAAGCCAAGCAACTGGGTGCCATTGCCCTCTTTGGCGAGAAGTATGGCGACAAGGTGCGCGTAGTGAAGTTTGCTGACTCCGTAGAGTTCTGCGGCGGTTGTCATGCCAAGGCAACAGGTCAGATAGGCATGGTGCGCATCCTGTCAGAGAGTTCTGTGGCAGCTGGCGTACGTCGTATCGAGGCTATCACGGGCGAGGAGGTACAGAATTTCCTCGACAATATGCAGGATATGCTTGATAATCTGCGTGGCCTCTTCAATAACGCTCCTAACCTGGTGCAGACTGTCGAGAAGGCTATTGCCGAGAATAAGGAACTGCAGGCTCAGGTGGACGAATACAAGGCTAAGCAGGCAGGTCAGCTCAAGGAGGAATACATCAGACTCGCCAAGGACATCAATGGCGTGAAGGTCATCTCTGGTGTGGCTCCTATAGATGCCCAGAATGCTAAGGATATGGTATTCCAACTGCGCAATCAGTTCCCAGAGAACCTGCTCGTAGCTATAGGCAGCGTGTCAGGTGGCAGACCAACTCTCACCGTTGCCTTCTCTGACGACCTCGTCAAGGCTGGCAAGAATGCAGGCCAGATAGTACGCGAGGCAGGCAAACTAATCCAGGGTGGCGGCGGCGGTCAGGCCCACTTCGCTACCGCTGGCGGCAAGAATGCTGACGGACTGAAAGATGCAGTGAACAAGGTCATAGAACTGGCCCAACTATAAACAAACAAGGTGGGCGAGAGTGCTCGCCCTCCTTTCCCAAACACCCAAACGACTAAACAACTAAACTACTAACCATTATGGAAAGAATTTTCTCACTACTGTTGACGTTAACGTTAGCGTTCCCGTTGACCTCATCCGCCCAGACAGCCAACAACGACGCGGCATCCATCAAGTGGGCTATGACAAGCGGCACCATTACTGAGGCTCCTGCATACGAACCCACTACCTCTTCCCAGTTCTTTGAGAAGGCAGAGATTACGATGGGTTCAGAACTTTCTGTGTCAGGAGTCACAACGTCTGTCGTTGACAATCTGACCGTTACGAAGTTCAAGCAAAGTGCGAGCAAGTCCTCATCTTCTGACAAGAACGCCGTTTGCTTCCTTCTCACCATGAAGGACGGCATCGCATTCTCGCCTACCAAGGTCAGCGTCAAGGTGTTCCGTTGCAATACTGACAAGTACTCTGCTGATGCAGCGTGGCTCTGCGACGGACAGAAGACCATGATAGCCAGCGGAAAGACACCTAACCGTACTGATGGCAGCAAGGCAGATGTGGCAACAGTATTTGAAAAGGATTTGTCTGGTTCGCCAGCCTCAGAGCAGCAGTGCGGTCTGCGCATCAATCTCTATGGAGCCAACAGCGGTAAGGAAGCTGCCATCGGTGACGTGCAGATAGAGGGTACACTATATGGCACAGTAGGTCAACCGCTGATTTACAATCTTAGCATCAGCGTCTCTCCTGACGGAGCAGGCTCTGTGCAGGTAACGCCACAGGGCACCAGTTTCGAGAGCGGTACACTGGTTACCCTCACTCAGCAAGCAACTGATGGCTATGTCTTCACGGGTTGGCAGACCGAGACTGGCAAGAATCTTTCCAATGCAAGCAGCTACTCCTTCAACATCAAGGGCAACAGCGATATCAAGGCAACATACGTTACCAAGCAGAGCCTTATGGTCAACGACTATATTATCGTTTCCAATAAGGACGAATTTCGTGCGGCTATCAAGCAGGTCAATCAGGACAAGTCTGGCAAGCGCCAGTTTATCTTCATGAAGAACGGCGACTATGATTACGGCTTGTTCTACAACTACGCAAACGACAAGAACACCTACGACCCCTCCGTGCGCGACACCATCTTTGTGGACAACGTATCCATCATCGGACAGAAGGCTACTCACGTGAGCCACAA
>JAFVGI010000057.1 GCA_017475005.1 Prevotella sp.
TACCTGACTCAAAATACTCACTAAGCATTTTTAAACGATAAGACTCATCATAACAACTGTGATGGCCTTGAATTACTTTTGTCATAGTTATACACATTTTTAATTGTTACTAAATGTGTCTACCTATATCAGTACAAGTCAATTGGCAACTACATAAACTCCATTGTTTCTGATATGTGTCGAACCTGTTGCCTCTAACCAAACATGGCGATATATACCTGAACCAGTGTACCATCTCGATTGCTCCTCTCGGTTTACCTCTACCCTAAGAACATTCTTTCCTTCCCTGTTTACGTAGGGAGTCATGTCAAATGAAAATCCTGTGTATCCATACATGTGGTACCCCAGTTTCTGTCCATTAAGATAGACAGTAGCGCGATGATAAACGCCATCAAAGGTGATAGAGATTTTCTTGTAATTCCTTAATGAGTCAGGAAGGACAAACTCTTTTTGATATATTCCCAGCCCACCAGGGAGATAGCCGGCAGAACCGCCTATCTGCGGTTGAAAATCCTGCTCTATGCTGTAGTCATGTGGAATAGTGACATTCCGAAAATCCTTATCAAAAGCTTGTTTGCCACTATTTCCATTTGTTATTTCACTTGCTGTCACTTGTGCCTGCTCTGGTTCGGTGTCATCAGTAACTCTTGTTTTTTTCTGAGTTCCTGCTTCCTTGTTTTCTACTAATTTAAACTGCCAGTTTTGGTCAAAGGTAAGCCTTTGCCTACATTCTTGTGGCTTGGCAGATGCATAGAAACAGGGGAATAGGAAGAATAATGTTGTTACAGATAATCTTACGTCTATACTATCGATGAATGCCTTTACCTTATTTATTATATCCGTATTCTGGGTTTTCATACATTGTGATATTTATTTTAAAATTCATCATTTCATCGAGATTGTGTACAGGATGTTCCACATCTTGTGGTATAGGTCGCTTTGAGAAGGTTTGGAAGTACAGAATGCAAGCATCATGCCACCAGACAGCATCTCTTACCTGTATACGCAATTTGCGTTGCACCTCTGTAAAACGCTGTTGGTCAATAAATTGTTCCGTTTTATCCCAAGTCTTTAGCATGGTTCTTGTCATACTTACTCCTTCGTCGTATTTATGGCATAATTCATCCCAAAAAGTTCGTCCGTTCTTCATCTTGTAATCCCATGACACATGATGAAACCATGCTAATAGATTTTCTGGACAAGTATTGATGTTGTCGTAAATGCGACAGATTTCTTCTGGATATTGTGAAACAGCATCTGTTCCTTTGTGGCTTCGATCAAATCCCAATCCGATGGAGTCTGCTTGATGATAATATGGAGGTGTCCAGTCGCGTCGCATCCCAGGTCTTGTAAACCAGGGAGCAGGACCATAGTGGTGCCCTTCTGCAAAGATATGGTGTAATCCGAGGGGCATCATATAGCTGACGGCTGCTTCGTGACTTGTCAGCATCATCTCCATGAGTTGAGAGTTGAGAGCTGAGGGCAGAGATTCGAACGTCTGCTTGAACCATTCTTCGGCTATTTGTTCCGATGTTGTTTGTGGATTCCATGCCAGTCGTCCGAAGGCATACCAGTTAGCCTGGGCAAAGTGGTGACCACACCAGTTTGTGTCATTACCTATATTAGCAACACCTGCCATTGCCTTCAGTGATGAAGGGTTTATGCTACCCAAGAATTCTTTCCACATAGGGGAGAGGAATACTAAGTGATTGGCAGCTCCAAGATATTCCTGTGTTATCTGCAGTTCTGCCATCATTGATGTTTTCTTCATACCTGTGAAGAGCGGACTATATGGCTCTCGGGGCTGAAAATCAATAGGACCATTCTTAATTTGTATGATGACATTATCCAGGAATTGTCCGTCAAGTGGCATAAACTCCTTATATGCTTGTTTGGCTCTATCGTTGTCATTGGGGTCATATACAAAAGAGCGCCACATAACAATACCATTATGTTTTTTCAGTACTTTCGCAAGCATATTGGCTCCTTCTGCATGTGAGCGGCCATAATCACAAGGACCAGGTTCTCCCTCGGAATTCGCTTTTACGAGGAAACCACCAAAGTCTGGTATCATTTTGTATATCTCTGCCACTTTTTCCTCCCACCACTTTATAACATCTGCGTTCAGAGGATCAGCTGTTGACAATCCTCCTAATCGCATAGGTGATGCGAAGTTTATTGACAGATATACTCGTATTCCGTACGGGCGTAGGATGTCTGCTATTTGTTTTGCTCTTTCCAACTGTTGGTAAGAAAGAGTCGCAGGTTTGGCATTGACGTTGTTTAATACTGTACCGTTTATGCCAATAGAAGCATTGGCTCGTCCGTATTGCTGTATTCGTGTTTTATTAAGGGGGTCTTTTGTCCAGAAAATGCTTCTGCCAGCAAATCCTCGTTCAACAGTGCCATCAGGATTATCCCAGTGGTTGAGGATGCGCAGTTCATAAGTTGGATGTTCCTTTATATTTAAGTTTGTGCAGTCAGCATCAGCCTGTTGTAAGCGTAGCAGGTGATATGCTCCATACAGCAGACCCACATTAGAGCCAGCAGTTAAAAGTGTTTTGCTTTTTGCTGTCGTTATGACATAGTCGTCATGTCCAAGGCTGCGTTGCTTTCTTAACTCTATTGGCTGTCCTTTCCAAAAACTCTTTAGTTCTTCCATCGCAGTCCCATGCACTCCAGTTATTTCAGCAGGGGTGCTTACGAGATTATAACGCAACCATAGTTTACTACCATCCTCGTTAGGAAACTGAGGGGCAGCATTATTTGCTGCCCCTATGGTGAGAGCCTGTGTAATGAAACACAGGCATAGAAAAAACTTGTTCATTAGGCTGTTGTTTTTTGCTAGTAGCATATATTCCTTATATATATTATATATGTGTACACCATTTTCTTTTTAAGAGAACATCCAACGGGGATTTTTCTTTTCCCGTTGGATGTGTTGCTGTGACTGTCACAGTTGCAGCTCTCTCCTTTTTTAACTAAACTTACTAACCATTATGATGAAAAAAACTTTACCGAGTGCAAAAGTACGGTTTTTCCGAGAAATAAACTTTATAAATTGTTTCTTTTTCGTAAAATATTGTTTCTATATCAAGAAAAAACCTCATAATGTTACACTAGAAAAACTTTTTAGAATTTTCTACAATTTATGTCTCATACATTATATATATTTTTGCAAGCGAAATCTAAACAACAGTTCAAATGTCAAACGAAAATAACATAGAAATTGAAGCTAAAGTGCCCAACATGAAAGTGGGCCTTGGAGAAAAGATTGGATACTCCCTGGGAGATGCATCAGCAAATCTGGTTTTCCAGATGATGATGATTTTCCAATTGAAGTTTTACACAGATATCTTTGGTCTGGATGGCGCTATAGCAGGTAGTGTGCTTCTTATAGCTCGTATTGTTGATGCTTTTGTAGATCCTGCTGTCGGTATTCTCAGCGACAAGACTCAGACAAAGTGGGGTAAATATCGTCCTTGGGTACTGTGGTCTGCTTTGCCTTTTGCTGTTTTCTATGTTTTAGCGTTCTATAATCCTGGCATCGAGGATAAGGGTATGGTTGCTTTGTATGCAACTATTTCTTACATCCTTCTCATGACGATGTACTCTATCAACAACACTCCTTACAGTTCTTTAGGTGGTGTGATGAGTAGTGACATCAGAGAGCGTACCAGTATTACCAGCATTCGTTTTGTCGCAAGCACTATAGCACAGTTTGTTGTTCAGGGTCTCACATTGCCATTGGTAAACAAGTTTGGTAATGGTGATGAGGCTCACGGATGGCTGTGTACTATAGGTCTGTTCGCTTGTGTAGGTTTCGTATTCCTCGTTATAGCATTCCTGTCAACGAAGGAGAGAATTACTCCTCCTCCTGCTCAGGAGAGTAATGTGATGGCTGATGTAAAGGAAACTTTCAAGAGCAATCCTTGGAAGGCAATGTTTGTATTGACACTTTTCGTGTTTATCACACTTGCCGTATGGGGTAGTGCAATGAGTTTCTATTTCCAGAGCAATATTGATCAGGCTGCTCTTTACAAATTCATTGAGCAATGTGGCCTAGCAGATATAGAAGGTACGCGCACGGGCGTGGGAGCAAGCATTCTTGGTGCCTTTAACCTGATAGCACACAGTCAGGCTGATGCTTACAGCATTGGTTTCTCCTTATTTAATATGATAGGAGCCATAGTTCAGTTCTTGGGCGTAATATTACTTTCTGAGTTCCTGGCAAATCGTTATGGTAAGAAGCGCGTCTTTGTTGTATGTCTGTCTTTGACGGCTTTCTTCACAGCATGTTTCTATCTGCCAGAGCCATCAGATGTTACTTCTATCTACCTATTGTGTGTATTGAAGAGTCTTGCTTATGCACCAACAGTACCACTTTTGTGGGCTATGATAGGTGATGTAGCAGATCATGTAGAATATGTCAGTGGGCGTCGTGCTACTGGTTTCTGCTTCTCTGGTGTGGTGTTTGCCCTGAAGGCTGGTCTTGGTATTGGTGGTGCTTTCGCTGGTATCATCCTTTCAAGTTTCGGCTATGTAGGTGGTGCTGCTATACAGAGTGGTTCTGCTATCGAGGGCATCCGTCTCGTTAGCAGTGTGATACCTGCAGTCCTCTTCGCTATAGGTGTTGTGGCTCTCTTCTTCTATCCTATCACTAAGGAGTACAATGAGAAGATGCAGGCAGAGTTGACCCTTCGCAGAGCTAAAAACAGCTAAAAATAAGAATGAATAAGAAAAACCTCATAATAAGTTTGATTGGTCTGATGCTTGCAATTGCTGTGCAAGCAGATGGGCTTCGCGAGACTGTAGGAAAGTATTTCCTCATTGGTACTGCTATGAATACTGTTCAGGTTCGTATCAATGATCCAAAGTTGAACTCTATCGTAGATAAGCACTTCAATGCTGTTGTGGCGGAGAATTGCATGAAGGCAGAAGAGTTGCAGCCAAATGAGGGATTGTTCGACTATCGTCAGGCTGACAGACTCGTTGAATATGCTCAGGCACACAATATGACTCTCACAGGTCATTGCCTCTTGTGGCATTCACAGGCTCCACGCTGGTTTTTCAAGGATGAATTAGGTAATCCTTGCTCTCGAGAAGTATTGATTGGGAGAATACAGGATCACATCAAAACCGTTATGACCCACTTTAAGGGTAAAGTCCTGGGTTGGGATGTTGTCAATGAGGCTATTATGGACAATGGTGAATATCGCAAGTCAGAGTTCTTTAAGATTATTGGTCCGGAATTCATTGAGATAGCATTCCGTGCTGCAATGGAGGCTGATCCTGATGCAGAGTTATACCTGAACGACTTCTCTATGTCTAACAAAGGTAAGCGTGAAAAGTATTGCGAGATAATTCGTGACTTCAAGAAGAAAGGCATTCGCATCGATGCTATCGGCATGCAGAGCCATAATGGTCTCGACTATCCAAGGCTTTCAGAGTACGAGAAGAGCATTGATGCCTTTGCAGCAGAAGGTGTGAAGGTGATGATGACAGAGCTCGACCTTAATGTTCTGCCTAATCCTAAGGAATTCGGAGGTGCAGACATCGCACAGAATTTCAAGTATCAGGAGAAGTACAATCCTTATAAGGACGGCAATATTCCTGCCGATTCTCTGAAGAAGATTGATGACAGATGGATGGATCTCTGGAAGATATATTATAAGCATCGCGATCAGATAAGCCGTGTAACACTATGGGGTATAGAAGATGGTCAGTCTTGGCTCAACAACTTCCCTGTAGCTGGTAGAACCAATTATCCTCTTCTCTTCGACAGACAGAAAAACGAAAAACCTGTTGTGAAGAAGATTGAAGCACAGTTCAGTAAGTAAATAGAACTTTAACCTCTAAACTCTAAACTTTAAACTAAATATGTATCCACGTTATCTCTTTCCTGCCGATTATATGGCAGATCCAGCAGCAAAAGTCTTTGACGGACGAGTTTACATCTATCCTTCTCACGATTGGGATAGTGGCGCGTCAGAAGACGATGATGGCGGACATTTCCAGATGAAGGACTATCATGTTCTTTCTCTTGATGACATAGAAAACGGCGAAGTTACCGATCATGGTGTTATCCTCGCCTTAGAAGATGTGCCTTGGGCTGCTGGTCAGCTTTGGGACAGCGATGTTTGTAAGGGCAATGATGGTAGATATTACCTCTATTTCTCTGCAAAAGACCATAATGGTCTCTTCCATATTGGTGTTGCTATCGCTGATAAGCCAGAAGGTCCTTTCAAGGCTGAGCCATATCCTATGTATGGTTCTTACAGCATTGACCCATGTGCCTTCAAGGATGAAGATGGTGAGGTTTACATTTATTTCGGAGGGCTTTGGGGTGGACAGCTTCAAAGATACAAGGACAACAAAATCCTTGAGAATGCCTATCTTCCAGAAGGTGATGCAGAGGCTCTGCCATCTCGTGTAGCCCGCCTCACAGCTGATGGTCTGCAGTTTGCAGAGACACCAAAGCCTGTTGTCATCCTCGATAAGGATGGGAAACCATTGAAGGCAAATGATCCACATCGTTTCTTCGAGGCTTCATGGATGCACAAGATGAATGGCAAGTATTATTTCTCATACAGCACAGGTGACAGCCATCTGCTGTGTTATGCTATAGGAGACAACCCTTATGGTCCGTTTACTTTCGCAGGAGAGTTGCTGCAGCCAGTAGTGGGCTGGACAACCCACCACTGCATAACAGAGTACAAGGGACAGTGGTATCTCTTCCACCATGACTGTGTACCATCTAATGGTATTACCTGGTTGCGCAGCCTTAAGGTGGCTCCATTAAGAATTGAAGGCGAAAAATTATACCTTAATGTTTAATTATTAATATTTTTTTTTCTTATTTATTAACTTTTTAAAATCTAAATGTTATGAAACTGAAGAGTTTACTTTTCATGGTAACATTACTTCTCTGCTGTCTCGGCGTACGAGCACAGGGTAAGGTAGTGTTCGAAGAGCACTTCGTGACAGAACCAACTGACTCGAGTGCTGTAGGTTTCTACGAGTTCATTAACAGTATGGAAGGAGACACACGTGCTATTGATAATGGTGCGTTGATGATCTTCAACGATCCTGGAACTCTGTGTAAAACCGAAAGATGGCAGCGTGCTGTCAAATTCCGTAATCTTCCTTTGAAGGAGGGCATTTATCGTCTTGACTTCAAACTGAAGGGTAGTACAACTTACAATGACGGTGAAAGTGATGTAAACTGTAAGTTCTCTTCACTGTTGATGCAGGGTGAGGATAATGCAGACATTTCTCTGCTCGACTACAATGGTGCTGAGCAGCGTCTTGAGGCAGAGGCTTTCCAACCTAATGAGTATGTGAACTATTCTAAGAAGTTCATTTTTGCTAGTGAGGCACAACAGAAGGAAGCTTATACTAAGGGTGAGTTGGCTGACAAGTTCTTCTTTACTCTCAGCGTTTACAACCCAGGTACTTTCTATCTGAAGGATGTCGTTCTTACTGAGACTGATGCTGTTGCAACAGCAGAGTTTGGTTACAGTGCTATCAAGATTTCTTTCTGTGGAGCTACCAATATTGCTGATATGGCAAAGGCCGACCCAAGAGGTTACGTAGTATTTGATGATCTCTCTTATGCAACAGTTACAATAGATGGCGTTGCTGCTAAGGTAGAGGCTATCGAATATCGTGAAGACGGTTGTCTTTACATCTTCACGGACCCACTTGAAGTTGCAATGATTGATGGAAGCGTTGTTGCTGTATCTTTCACAAACCCAACTGATGAAAAGCAGATTAAGTTTAATGGTAAGATAGAGTCAGAGGCAAGCATTTTCAATTTCGAGACTGTAGCTCCAACTTATACTGCAGCTCTTGACAATGTATTCTCTAATCTCTGGCTGGCTCCTGTAATGGTAGCTTCTAATCCTCAGAAGAACTCTTTCGCTATCAATCCTCAGCTTGGTGAATTCTCATTCACATTCGACCGTAAGGTAGAAACAGCAGGTATCGTAGCCGTTTTGGATCGTGGTGGTGAGGAGTCTAACCTTATTCTTAAGGCTGGTCAGGATGAATATGCTGAAACAGTAGTATTCGTACGTGACGACAATGGTGTGCTTGCTAGGTCAAACCAGATAACACTTACAAATGTTGTCTCTGAAAAGGGTATTTCTTCTGATGATCCTTACGTTGTAAGCTTCGAGGCTGGTAAGCCAAAGGTTGCTAAAGAGATATACACTCCAGTACAGCTTATCAACTTCGACTCAGACAATGTTAACACAGTTCCTGTAGGATGGACACTTGTTGTTGATTATGTAAATGAGGATAATCCAGGTCAGACTCGTGAGTCTGGTTCTAGTCAGGGTTCAGGTCCACGTCTGATGAAACCAGGATCATTCTATGTACGCACTGGTACGGAAAATGCTAAAACTATGGCTACATTTGGTAACATCGAAGGCAAAGCTGTTACTCTCCCAGTAGGTGATCTTCGTATCCAGTTCTTGGGTACTGGTTATAAGACTACTGGTCAGAAGGTTCTTTGTGAGGTTCTTGATGCAACAGGTCAGAATGTCCTTGTATCTGAAGAACACAATATGGAGAATGTCACAGCTGATGGTGCAGCTATAAATGTAGATGAAGCTGATAAGATTACCCTTGCATATAATAACGCGACAGAGCAGAATGCTATCATCCGTTATACAGTATTCCAGGGTAGCGGAATGACAGAGACAATTCTTGGAGGTGTTAACATCTATACTTATGAGAAGACAGAGGGTGATGTTCCTGACGATAAGTATATCATTAGTGAAACCTTCTCTAAATGGAATAATATTACACCAGAAGCTGAATCTGGTTGGTTTGTATATGATGGTGGTAATCGTCTTGCTCCTAGTGCAGGTGGTGGCTCTCGTGTCATATCATGTAATGGTACCCCAATCAAGCAGGCATATTTCTGCCGTAACTTTGGTGGTAACATGACTGAGAATCCTGGTACTTATATGACTTATGGCGAAGAAGGATCAGGTCAGACACTTACTCTTGAGAAAGGCATCGAATATGAGATGACATACTATGCGGCTACATGGAATGATGAAAACGGTGAAATCGGTGGCTTCAGTCAGGTAGCATATGCTATTCTCGATTCTAAAGGAAATGTAGTTAGCACAGCTACGCAGAATATAAGTAAAGAAGCAAATGCACACAACAATGCTGGAACTGCATTTGTAGCAGATAAGTTCACTTATACATTTACTCCAGGTGCAACTGGTGATTATGTTCTGAAGTTCTGGGGTTCTAACTGTACTCTTGCTTGTGGTAACATAACCTTTATCCAGCCAGGTTCTCGTGCCGTTAAGTACTATTCACTCCTTGCTACTGCTGTAGAGAATGCTAAGGCTGCTCTTGAAAAGGTTGCAGATCCTATGTATGATGGCGATACAAAGACCGCTTTGGAAGCTGCTGTCGCTATGTATGAGGATCCAGATCAGCTTACTATGACTACAGAGGAAGAGTTCAAGGCTGCTATTGAAGAGGTAGAAGGTCTCACTAAGTCTATGCTGACTCGTTTCGAGTACATCCCACGCTTCAAGACTGCTTATGCAGCAGCTGCAGAGGTGTACTTGTCAGCTGTTGGTACAAAGTATGAGAAACTCGATTGCTATCCAGTGCTCGAAGAAGTTCTTACAACTTACGAAGATGTAGATCCTTCTGACCTTGAGGATGAGGTTCTTGTTGAAGCTACTACATCCCTTGAGAATAACACTACTCTCTTCAAGAATATGAGAGATGTTTGTGTTGATCTTTTGACTAAGCAGATTGTTGGTCTTGCAAATCAGCTCGTTGCTCTTGATGAGTCAATGGTTAATGACCCATATGTTCAGGCTGCAAGTGAAGCTGTAACTGACGATCAGGAGATTGCTTATCAGCTGAAGCTTCGCGTTGTAAAGGCTATTTATGACATGTGTGCAGCAGGTGATCCATTCGTTAAGGAGGTAGTTGTTGATGAAGAGACTGGTGCTACAGAGAAACAGCCAGTAGAAATCGATGTAACAAACTTCATCCAGAATGCTGGCTTCTATAGCACAGGTGGTTGGCCTGCAACTGTAACAGACTTCCCAGGTTGGACTATTGAGAAGATACAAGGTAATTTCGGTCCTTCTTATGGAACAGCTTCATGGGGTGGTGAAAGAGCTACTGCTCTCAAGCCAGTTGTTGAAGCTTCTATCAGAACAGACTGGGGTACTCATGAGTATGACGCTCAGCAGCTTATCGATGTAATTCCTGTAGCTATGTGCACAGCTTCTATCATCGTTGGTGAAGATGGTACAACGCCACATGAGGCTTACGGTTACATCGTTAAAGACTCTCTGATGAAGAAGTATTATGATGGTCAGAATCCAGGTGCTGAAGATAATTCTTACTCTCGTGATACAAATATTCCTCGCGAGTTCGCTGGCTTAACATTAGAGGTAACAGATAAAGATGGCATATATTCTTCTCTCCTCCTCGGTGCTCATGCACGCGTAAATGCTGCTTTCGCAAGAGTAGATAACGCTGCTCTTAAGCTCACAGGTAAGGTAGAAGGCTTCGACTATGCTGCTGCAGCTGCTAAGCTTGCTGAAATCATTGGTGTTCCAACCCTCAAGGGTGATGCCAACGGCGACGGAGAAGTCAACATTACTGACGTATCTTGGGTGCTTGACGATATCAATGGTGTTGAAAACGAAGGTTTCAACAAGGAAGCTGCAGACGTAAACAATGATGGCGAGGTCAACATCACAGACGTTTCATTGATTCTTGATATCATCAACGGTGTTGAGCCTAACGCTGAGAATTAAGTATTAACAATTAAAAAACATAGCAATTATGAAAAAGTATATTTTGGCAATTGCATGCCTGCTGAGTGCTGTGACAGGTTTCGCACAGGATGCACTGACCATTGAGAATGCATCCATAAAGGCAGGTGAGA